>JBJMWF010000261.1:0-24551 GCA_045810265.1 Vitreoscilla sp.
CATGCGCGTGGGCTCGAGCGGGAACACCAGGCCGACCTTGTAGATGCGCACGCCGGCCGCGGCCAGCGCGTTGGGGTCGAGCTCGAGGCGGCGCAGCACCTCGAGGAAATCGAAGTGCGCCTTGCCTACGGTCACGATGCCAAGCGTCGCGTTGGGGCTCGCCACGATGTGCTTGTCGACCGAGTTGACCTTGGCGAAGGCACGCACCGCGGCCAGCTTCTCGGCCAGGCGCGATTCGAGCGCCAGCGAGGGCAGGTCCACCGCACGCACGTGCAGGTCCTGCGAGGGCGTGAAGTCCACCGGCTGCGTGAAGTCCAGCGGCACCGCGTCCAGATCGACCGTCATGCCCGACTCGACGACTTCGGAGAGCGCCTTGAAGCCCACCCACGCGCCGGAGAAGCGCGACAGCGCCCAGCCGTAGAGGCCGAACTCGAGGTACTCGGCGACGTTGGCCGGATGCAGCACGGGCATGCTCCAGGCCTGCATCGCCAGATCGCTCTGGTGCGGCATCGACGACGACACGCAGCCGTGGTCGTCGCCCGCCACCACCAGCACGCCGCCCTGCGGGCTCGAGCCGTAGACGTTGCCGTGCTTGAGCGCGTCGCCCGAACGGTCGACGCCCGGGCCCTTGCCGTACCACATGGCAGTGACGCCCTCGACGGTGCGCTTGGGGTCCAGCGCGACGCGTTGCGTGCCCAGGCAGGCGGTTGCGGCAAGATCTTCATTGATCGCGGGCAGGAACTCGACCTGTGCCTCGGCCAGGAACTTCTTGGCCTTCCACAGCTGCTGGTCGACCATGCCAAGCGGGCTGCCTCGGTAGCCCGAGACGAACGCCGCCGTGTCGAGCCCGGCGGCCTGGTCGCGCCGGCGTTGCATCAGCAGCAGCCGCACCAGCGCCTGCGTGCCGGTCAGGAACACGGCGCCCGACTCCGCGGCCAGGTTGTCCGTCAGCGCGTACTGGCGCAGCGGCGCGGTGTCGGGGTCGGGCGTGGTGGTGATGTCCGAGGAAGGCAGGGTCATGGCGAGGGGGCAGTGCGGTGGCGTTCCGCGGGGCGCGGGACGCTGGATCGACGATGCTAGTCCCCGCATCGCGCAGCGATCTTGCGGATTGCGCGCCTTTCCAGCAAATATCGCGATGAACGTTTCAGCTTGCGGCGCTTTCTGAAATGAATATCGCGCCAGCGGACGATTCCGAGGGAAAATGCGGAGATGACCCTGTCACCCGCCATCGATCGCGTCGCCCGCCGTATCGCCGCCGCCTTGCAGCGCGACGGGCGCCAGAGTGCCCAGCAGCTGGCCGACAACGTCGGGCTGTCGGCCACGCCCGTGTGGCGCCGCGTCAAGGAGCTCGAGGCCAGCGGTGTCATCCGCGGCTACGTCGCGCTGCTCGACCGCGAGAAGCTCGGGCTGTCGATCTGCGTGCTGGCCCACGTCACGCTGGTGCGCCACAGTGAAGGCGCCGTCGAGCAGTTCGAGGCGATGGCCCGCGCCAGCCCCGAGATCATGGAATGCCACAGCACGACCGGCGAGGGCGACTACCTGATCAAGGTCGTCGCGCCCGACATGAAGGCGTATGACCGCTTCCTGCAGGACAAGGTCTTCAAGACGCCGGGCGTCGCCAACGTGCGCAGCAGCGTGGTGCTGCGCGAGGTCAAGTACGAAACCGCGCTGCCGGTCGACTGACCCCCGCGAATCGGCGTGCAATCGCAAGAATCGCGCGCGCCGATTGCTCCAGCTGCAGCTACGCTGGTCAAAACGATCTGCCGGAGGTTTGCCCCATGTCCGAAACGACCGAATCCGATCCGCGCCCGCTGACGCTTGCCCGTGTGCTGAGCGTCCAGGCGCATGCCAACCGCCTGGCCAACCGCCGCCTGCAGGCCGCGCTGGCCAACCTGTCGACGTCCGAGCTGCATTCCAGGCGCATCAGTTTCTTTCCGACCATCATCGGCACACTGAACCACCTGCTCGCGGTCGACCGCTACTACATCGCGGCACTGCACGGCGAGCCCGACATGGAGGCGCAGTACCGGCGCTACGCCCCGCACGACGAGCTCGCGTCCTACGCATCGGCCCAGGATGCCAGTGACCAGAAGCTGATTGCGTTCTGCGACAAGCTCGACGACACCAGCGTCAACGCCGTCGTCCACATGCTGCACGGCTCGGATCCGACCAGGAGCGACCTGGCCTGCCTGGTGCTGAACCACCTGTTCATGCACCAGACCCACCATCGGGGGCAGGTGCACTCCATGCTGTCGGGCACGCACGTGAAGCCGCCGCAACTCGACGAGTTCATCCTGCGGGTGGACGAGCCGTTCCGGGTCTCCGAGATGGCGGCGTTGGGGTGGACCGAGCGCGAGGTGTTCGGGTGAACGAAACGCCAGCGCTGCCCGAGGCCGCGCTCGATCTCTGGCGCTTCACCGCGCACGAGCACACCACCGTGCGCGTGGCGCCTGACGGATGCCAAGACCTCATCGTCGTCGTGCCGCGCATCGGCGCACCGGCCTGCTTCGTCAGCGCGCTGGCCGACACGACTCAGACCCCTTCGTTCGCGGCGGGCGACCGCGCCGTCGGGGTGCGCCTGCGGCCCGGCGCGCAGTTCGACGCCCGCGCGCTCGCTGCATTGCTGGGCGACGGCGAGCGCGCCGATGAGGTCGACCTTCTGGCGGCGATCGGCGCGGTCGTCACGCTCGATGCGCGGGTGCGTGAGGCACTGGCCTGCCTGCAGGAGGCGCCGCCGCTGTCCTGCGTGCAGCGGCGCCTGGGCGTCAGCGAGCGCAGCCTCGAGCGGCTGCTGTCGGAGCGCACCCGGCGCGGCCCGCTGTTCTGGCGCAACCTCGCGCGGGCGCGCCGGTGCGCTCGCGCGCTGGCGGGCACGGAGCCGCTTGCGCATCTGGCGGACGCACATGGCTATTCGGATCAGGCGCACATGGCGCGCGACCTGCGGCGCTGGTTCGGCGCGACACCCACCCGCCTGCGCGAGATGCCCGCGTTCCTGGCGACGCTCGAGGCGCCGGCCTACGCCTGACGTGCTCAGTGCGTGACGGGCGTGCAGATCTCGACCAGGAACCCGTTGCGGTCGCCAACATAGGCGATCGTCTGGCCCCAGGGCATGTCGGTCGGCGCCTGCACCAACGTCGCCCCGGCATCGACGGCGCGCTTGACCGCGGCAGCGACGTCGTGGGTGACGAAGGCGATCTCGCTGTTCGGCTTGTCGAGCAGGGGCGGCTGTGGCGTCTTGCCGATCTGGCGCAGCAGCGTGTCCGACACGAAGGCCAGCGCGGTGGCGCCTGTCTCGAGCTCGCCGTACGAGCCGCTTTCGTGCGCGTAGCGCGTGGAAAGGCCGAAGGCCTCGCCATAAAAGGCCAGCGTGGCCGGAACGTCGTCGACGTAGAGGATCGTGTAGCCGAATTGCATGGGAGAGGCTCCTGGAATCGATGCCCGCGACGATAGGGCACGAGGCGTCGGCTGTCTTGAAGATTTCCGACACCCCACCCGCCGGCCCGGCACCGCACAATTGACGTTTACGTAAACGTCAATCGATAATCCTCCGCTAACGTGTCAGGCCCTGCGTGCCACGGCGCGGGCCTGCGCCTTCAACGAGACAAGCCAGAACCCTTCATGTCCACCCTCTCGACCCAACTGAACGCCCGCTCGGAAGACTTCAAGGCCAACGCGGCGGCGATGCGCCTGCTGGTGGACGACCTGAACGCCAAGCTCGCCAGGATCGCGCTCGGTGGCGGCGAGGAGGCGCGCAAGAAGCACCTGTCGCGCGGCAAGCTGCTGCCGCGCGATCGCGTCGAACGCCTGCTCGATCCGGGCACGCCGTTCCTCGAGATCGCGCCGCTGGCTGCCCTGGGCATGTACCCGGAAAGAGGCGGCCAGGACGCCGCGCCCGGCGCCGGCATGATCGCCGGCATCGGCCGCGTGGCCGGCGTCGAGTGCCTGATCGTGTGCAACGACGCCACCGTCAAGGGCGGCACCTACTACCCGCTCACCGTCAAGAAGCACCTGCGCGCGCAGGAGATCGCCGCCCAGAACCGGCTGCCCTGCATCTACCTGGTCGACTCCGGCGGCGCCAACCTGCCCAGCCAGGACGAGGTGTTTCCCGACCGCGACCACTTCGGCCGCATCTTCTTCAACCAGGCCAACCTCAGCGCGCAAGGCATCCCGCAACTGGCCGTGGTGATGGGCTCGTGCACCGCGGGCGGTGCCTACGTGCCGGCGATGAGCGACCAGACCATCATCGTCAAGAACCAGGGCACGATCTTCCTGGGCGGCCCGCCGCTGGTCAAGGCCGCCACGGGCGAGGTCGTCAGCGCCGAAGACCTCGGCGGCGGCGACGTGCACACGCGCCTGTCCGGCGTGGCCGACCACCTGGCCGAGAACGACATGCACGCGCTGGCGCTGGCGCGTGGCGTCGTGGGCACGCTCAACTGGCGCAAGGATCCGGCCATCGCGCTGCGCGAGCCGCAGCCGCCCAAGCTGCCTGAACACGAACTGCACGGCATCATCCCGCTCGACGCTGAAGGCAAGCCCGCGCGCAAGCCCTTCGACGTGCGCGAGGTCATCGCCCGCATCGTCGACGGCTCCGAGTTCGAGGAGTTCAAGGCCCGCTACGGCTCGACGCTGGTCTGCGGCTTCGCCTGGATCGAGGGCATGCCGGTGGGCATCGTCGCCAACAACGGCATCCTGTTCGCCGAGAGCGCCGACAAGGGCGCCCACTTCATCGAGCTTTGCTGCCAGCGCAAGGTGCCCCTGGTGTTCCTGCAGAACATCACCGGCTTCATGGTGGGCCGCAAGTACGAGAACGAGGGCATCGCGCGCGCCGGCGCCAAGATGGTGACGGCCGTGGCGTGTGCCAACGTGCCCAAGTTCACCGTCATCATCGGCGGCTCGTTCGGTGCCGGCAACTACGGCATGTGCGGCCGCGCGTACAGCCCGCGCTTCCTGTGGATGTGGCCCAACGCGCGCATCAGCGTGATGGGCGGCGAGCAGGCGGCCAGCGTGCTGGCCACCGTGCGCCGCGACGGCATCGAGGCCAAGGGCGGCGCGTGGTCGGCCGACGAGGAAGAACAGTTCAAGGCGCCGATCCGCGACCAGTACGAGGTGCAGGGCCACCCGTACTTCGCCAGCGCCCGCCTGTGGGACGACGGCGTGATCGATCCGGCGGACACGCGCCGCGTGCTCGCGCTGGGCCTGTCGGCCAGCCTGAACGCGCCGATCCCCGACATGAAGTTCGGCGTGTTCCGCATGTGATCGGGTCCGGCGTGCCGTCGCCGATGGCCGCCGATCCGAGTCATGATCTCGCCACCCTTCACTTCACCCGCTGTCACATGATCCGTCCTGCCTCGTCCCTCGTCGCCCTCCTGGCCTGCGCGATGGCGCTGGCCGTCGCGCTGCCGGCACAAGCCCGCAATGACGACCACCGGCGCCCCATCGCCGAGGCCATGGCCAAGAAGCACGCGCACGAACTCGCCGGCGACCTGCCGCTGCTGTTCGGTTCGGCCACTGCAAGCGGCTCCGAGCTGATGCCCGGAACGATCGAGGCGGCGGGCGATGCCAGCATCGTCGTCGACCCGCGCTCGCGGGTGCACCTGACCGACGAGGAGGCCTGCCAACTGGCCTTCGAGGACGCCGTCGGCAAGCTGGCGGATCGTGCGCGCCGCGCCGGCGCGGCGGCCGTGGTGGGCATCGTGTCCAACTTCAAGGGCGAGCGCGTCGACGATGCCCGCTTCTACGACTGCCACTCCGGTTCGTCCAAGTCCTACGTCACGCTCGAGGCCAACCTGGCCAGCAAGTACGTGCCGCCCACCACGCGCGTGGTGCCGCCGGCCACTGGCTTCGCGCCACTGGAAGACGCCCGCGCGGTACCCATCAGCGACGCCGGACGCGAACGCTACGCCCATTTCCTGACGCTGCCCAAGCCGCGCGCGTTCGTGATCTTCGAGGACGGCTCGTGGCGGTTCTACTCCAAGGATCCGGAGGCGATGACCAAGGCGCTCGACTACTGCGCCCGTGAAGGACGTCGCTGCTGGCTGTACGCGGCCGACGACCGCGTCGTCTGGAGCGCAGACATCACCAAGCGCATCGGCGCCTCGTCGCAACTCGAGGGCGGCCCGCGACCGGCTGCTGCCGCGGGGGACGACCATCAGTGACGCATTTTGGCGTGCCTCGGCAGGAGATTTGCCGCGCCCGACCTTGCGGCCGTGTCGTGGCCGCCTTGCCAGAAAGGGCTCATCCATGACCACCTCCCGCCGCCCCGCACCCCTGTCCGCGCTGGCCTGCGCCTTGGCGCTGTGCGTCCTCGCGCCGCCTGCCCAGGCGCGCAACGTCCGGCTGATGGAACCCGTCGGCGACACGGTGCGCACCTCGCACGTGCACGACATCCTGGGCAACCTCGACATGCGCTTCGGCAGCGACAGTGCGCGCGGCGCCAACATCGTGCGTCGCGACGTCGTCGTCAAGGGCGTGGGCACGACCCGGCTGGACGACGTCGGCGAGGACGACCGGGTGCGTCCGCGCGACCACGAGCTGTGCGCCCGCGCCTTCGAGGACGCGATCACGCAGCTGGCCTTCGCCGCCCGCGGCGCGCGCGCGACGGCGATCGTCGGCGTGGTCTCGAACTACGAAGGCAATCTGTTCGATGACCCCGGCCACTTCGAGTGCCATGCCGGCGCGCTCAAGGCCGCGGTCACGCTGCGCGCGCAACTGGCGGTGGGCCCGGTCGCGCCGAGCGCGGTACCCGTGCTCGCGCCGCCGGCGCCGGCGCCGATCGCACCGCCGCCGGCACCGGTCCCGGTCGCGCCGGCGCCCGACGACGCGCCGGCGCCGCCGCCACCCACGTTCCAACCCGTGCCGCCGGCGCCCGCGCCGTCGCCCAACTGAAGGCGCCGACTTGCTTCCCGCCATGACCGACACCCTGCTGATCTCGCGCGATGGCCCCGTCGCCCGCGTGTTCCTCAATCGCCCGGACGTGCGCAACGCGTTCAACGACGGCGTGATCGCCGAACTCACGGCCGCTTTCGCCGGCTTCGCGGCCGACGACAGCCTGCGCGCCGTCGTGCTGGGCGGCCACGGCAAGGCGTTCTGCGCCGGCGCCGACCTGTCGTGGATGCGCGCCATGGCCGACTACACCTGGGAGCAGAACCGGGCCGACGCCCAAGGCCTGGCCGACATGCTGCACGTGATCTGGTCCTGCCCGGTGCCGGTGATCGGCCGCGTGCACGGCGACTGCTACGCCGGCGGCGTCGGCCTGGCCGCGGTGTGCGACATCCTGGTCGCCGCCGAGGGCGTCAACTTCTGCCTCAGCGAGGCGCGCCTGGGCCTGCTGCCGGCGACGATCGGCCCATACGTCGTCAAGGCACTCGGCGAACAGGCCTCGCGCCGCTACTTCACCACCGCGGAGCGCTTCGACGCCGCACGTGCGCATGCCCTGGGCTTCGTGCACGAGCTGGTGCCGGCCGAGTCGCTCGACGCGAAGGTCGACGAGCTGGTCGCCGCGCTCGTTGCCAACGGCCCGGCCGCCGTGCGCGCCTGCAAGAAGCTGGTGCAGGACGTCGCCGCTCGCGCGATCGACGACACGCTGCGCGACGAGACGGCCCGCCGCATCGCCGACATCCGCGCGAGCGCCGAAGGCAAGGAAGGCGTGCAGGCCTTCCTGAACAAGCGCAAGCCATCCTGGCTGGGCGACTGAGGCGCAATCCACCCGATGAATGCCGACCTCGACACCGTGCACCTCGTCGCCCTGGCCGCCGCACTCGGCTGGGCCAGCGGCGTGCGGCTGTACCTGGTCGTCTTCCTGACCGGCCTGGCCGGCGCGCTCGGCTGGGTCGCGCTGCCGCCCGGGCTGCATCTGCTGCAGACGCCGCTGGTGATCGGGGCGAGCGCCATCCTCGCGGCGATCGAGTTCGTTGCCGACAAGATCCCGGCGGTGAACGCGCTGTGGGACGGCGTGCACACGGTGCTGCGCGTGCCGGGCGGCGCGCTGCTCGCGGCCGGCGTCTTCGGCGGCGATCCGGCGCAGTGGACCCTGGTCGCGGCGCTGGCCGGCGGCGCGCTCGCGGCCACCAGCCATGCGGCCAAGACGACGACCACCGCGTCGTTGACGGCCTTTCCGGAGCCGATCACGCACACGGGCGTCTCGCTCGTGTCCGACCTCTCGGTGCCGGTGATGCTGTGGCTCGCGTTCGCGCACCCCGTGCTGTTCGCGCTGGCGCTGTTCGTGATCCTGGCCGGCATGGTGGGAACGACCGTGGTGTTCTTCCGCTTCCTGCGCGCGCTGGCGCGACGACTGACCGGTCGTGCCAGCCCGTCCGACCCCCGTTCCTGATCGAGAAGAGACAAAGGACAAGACATGTTCGACAAGATCCTGATCGCCAACCGCGGCGAGATCGCCTGCCGGGTGGCCGCCACCGCACGCTGCCTGGGCGTCAAGAGCGTCGCCGTCTACTCCGACGCCGACGCCAATGCGCGCCACGTGGCCGCCTGCGACGAGGCCGTGCGCATCGGCGAGGCCGCGCCGCGCGACAGCTACCTGCGCTGGGAACGCATCATCGAGGCCGCCAAGGCCACCGGCGCGCAGGCGATCCATCCGGGCTACGGCTTCCTGAGCGAGAACGAGGACTTCGCGCAGGCCTGTGCCGACGCCGGCATCGCGTTCATCGGGCCGCCGCCGTCGGCGATCCGCGCGATGGGCCTGAAGGCCGAATCCAAGCAGCTGATGGAAAAGGCCGGCGTGCGCCTGGTGCCGGGCTATCACGCGGCCGACCAGGATCCGGCGCTGCTCAAGCGCGAGGCCGATCGCATCGGCTATCCGGTGCTGATCAAGGCCAGTGCCGGCGGCGGCGGCAAGGGCATGCGCGTGGTGATGTCGGGCGAGGAATTCGACGCCTCGCTGGCCTCCTGCAAGCGCGAGGCGATCAACAGCTTCGGCGACGACGCGGTGCTGATCGAGCGCTACGTGCAACGCCCGCGCCACATCGAGATCCAGGTCTTCTTCGACACCCACGGCAACGGCGTCTACCTGTTCGAGCGCGATTGCTCGGTGCAGCGCCGCCACCAGAAGGTGCTCGAGGAAGCGCCGGCGCCGGGCATGACCGAGGAGCGCCGCCGCGAGATGGGCGAGGCCGCCGTGGCCGCGGCGCGCGCGGTGAATTACGTCGGTGCCGGCACCGTCGAATTCATCTGCGAGCAGGACGGCCGCTTCTATTTCATGGAGATGAACACGCGCCTGCAGGTCGAGCATCCCGTGACGGAGGCGATCAGCGGGCACGACCTCGTCGAGTGGCAACTGCGTGTCGCCTCCGGCGAGCCGCTGCCCGCGACGCAGGCCGATCTGAAGATCCGCGGCCATGCGATCGAGGCGCGCATCTGCGCGGAGAATCCCGAGGCCAACTTCCTGCCCGCCACCGGCACGCTGTCCGTGCTCAAGTGGCCGGCGCACGTGAGTTTCCGCCGCAACGAGGACGGCGAAGGCTTCCACGATCCCGCGCCGGTGCGCGTGGACACGGGCGTCAACGAAGGCGACGCGATCACGCCGTACTACGACTCGATGATCGCCAAGCTGATCGTCTGGGGCGATGACCGCGCGCAGGCGCTGGCACGGCTGGACGCGGCGCTGGCCGGCACGCACATCGCCGGCGTGGTCAACAACGTGGCCTTCCTGCGCCGCGTGGCCAGGACGCCATCGTTCGCCGAGGCGCATCTGGACACCGCGCTGATCGAGCGCGAGCGCGAGAACCTGTTCGGCAAGACGGGGCTGCCGCTGGACGTCGTCGCCGCGGGCGTGGCCGCGCGCGCGATGGCACTGCAGCAGCAGTCGGTGGGCGCCGACCCCTGGTCGCGACGCGATGGCTGGCGGCTGCACGGCGTCTCCGTTCAGCGCTTCGATCTCGAGTGGCAGGGCGAGTCGCTGGAAGTCTTGCTGAAGTCGCAGCATGGCGGCGGCGCCTTGCTGAAGGTCGGCGACGTCGAGCTGACGTTCGAATCGCGCGCGCTCGGCGGGGATCGCTACGACGTCACGCTGGGCACGCGGGCCGACACGCGCCGTCTTGCGCTGACCGTCTACCAGGTCGGCGAGCAGCTGTCGGTGTTCTCGCAGGCCGGCAGCGCGCAGGTCACCGTCGTCGACACGCTGTCGCACGCCGGCGAAGGCCATGCCGAGGCCGGCCGCCTGACGGCGCCGATGCCCGGCAAGGTGATCGCCTATCTGGTCAAGCGCGGCGACGCCATCAAGACCGGACAGCCGCTGGCGGTACTCGAAGCGATGAAAATGGAGCACACCATCGCCGCGCCGCGCGACGGCACCGTGGCCGAACTGCTGTTCGCGCCGGGTGACCAGGTCAGCGAAGGCGGCGAGTTGCTGACCCTGGAGTGATGAACATGTCGAGCAAGCTGCCTGAGTTCGTGAAGATCGTCGACGTCGGCCCGCGCGACGGCCTGCAGAACGAGAAGAACCACGTGCCGGCTGCCGACAAGATCGCGCTGGTCGGCCTGCTGCAGGACGCCGGCCTGCGCGAGATCGAGGTCACCAGCTTCGTCAGTCCCAAGTGGGTGCCGCAGATGGCCGACGCGCTGGACGTGATGGCCGGCATCGTGCGCAAGCCCGGCGTGCGCTACTCGGTGCTGACGCCCAACATGAAGGGCTGGGAAGCGGCGATCGCGACGCGGCCCGACGAGATCGTCGTGTTCGGCGCGGCCAGCGAGGCCTTCAGCCAGAAGAACATCAACTGCTCGATCGCCGAATCCATCGACCGCTTCGCGCCCGTGGTGGCCGCGGCCAAGGCGGCCGGCGTCAAGGTGCGCGCGGCGATCTCGTGCGCAGTGGGCTGCCCGTACGAAGGCGAGGTCGCGCCCGCGCGCGTGAGCATGGTCGCACGCATGATGCGCGCGATCGGCGTCGACCACGTCGGCGTGGCCGACACCATCGGCGTGGGCACGCCGCTGAAGGTGCATGCCGCGATGGCCGCCGCGCTGGAGCATTTCCCGATCGAGGAGACCAGCGGCCACTTCCACGACACCTACGGCCAGGCGCTGTCCAACATCCACGAGTGCCTGCGGATGGGCATCCACACCTTCGACACCAGCGTCTCGGGCCTCGGTGGCTGTCCGTACGCAAAGGGCGCGACCGGCAACGTCGCAACCGAGGACGTCGTCTACCTGCTGCACGGCCTGGGCATCGAGACGGGCATCGATCTGGACAAGCTGGTCGATGCCGGCGCCTTCATCTCCAAGGCGATCGGCAAGCCCAACGGCTCGCGCGTGGCGCGGGCGCTGCTGGCCAAGCGCGCGGATGCAGCGGCGGTGTGCGCATGACGAGCGACGATCCGGATCGCCCCGAAGGCTTCCAGCGCGTCTCGGCGGAACTGCAACGCCTGGGCCATCCGCATGTGCCCCGGTTCCTGGACATCGCCGCGCGCACCTCGCAGCAGGCGGCCGACGCGCTGGGCGTGGCCGTCGGGCAGATCGCCAAGAGCGTGGTGTTCCGGCGCAAGGCCGACGAGGTCGCGGTGCTCGTGGTGGCGTCCGGCGATCGCCGTGTCGACGAGAAGAAGGTGGCGCGTATCGTGGGCGCCATCGGCCGCGCCGACGCCGACTTCGTCAAGCTGAAGACCGGCTTCACGATCGGCGGCGTGTCGCCGCTGGCGCACGCGACGCCGGTGGTCACGTTGATCGACCGCGAGCTGTTCCGCTTCGAGTGCGTCTGGGCCGCGGCCGGCCATCCGCACGGCGTGTTCCCGATGTCGCCGGCCGAGCTCGAGAAGCTCACCGGAGCGCCGGTGCACGACGTCGTGCAGGAGGCGGTGGCGTGATGGCGCGCGAGCCGGTGATCAGAGACGGCATCGAGCACGCGCCCGACACGGCGTTCTTCGTCGCGCGCCTGGCCGAGATCGGCAGCGACGTGCCCGTTCCGTCGCCCTGCGTCAACATCTGCAAGATCGACCCCTACACCAGCGTGTGCCACGGCTGCCGCCGCACGCTCGACGAGATCGCGGCGTGGAGCAGCCTGGGCGACGCCGACAAGCGCCGGGTGTGGCAGCAGCTGCCCGGGCGCGAACCGCCGGTCTGAGGAGCGCCGATGCAACGCGTCGTCTTCGACTTCGACATCATCTCGCCCTACGCCTACCTGGCGTTCGAGCGCCTGCCGTCCGCCCTCGAGGGGGTCTCGCACCATGTCGAGTACCGCCCGCTGCTGTTCGCGGGGCTGCTCAAGCACTGGGGCAACACGGCACCGGTGGACGTGGCGCCGAAGAAGGCCTGGCTGTTCCGGCAATGCGCGTGGCTGGCCGAGTGCGACGGCATCCCCTTCCGGCCGCCCACGCCGCACCCGTTCAACCCGCTGGCACTGCTGCGCCTGCTGGTGGCCAGCGTCCCGGCCGGGGGCCAGCCGAACCGCCGCGTCGTGGAGCTGGCGATGCGGCACGTCTGGGCGCGCGACGGTGGCGATCCCAACGATCCGCAAGCGCTGCGACTGCTGGCCGACGCCATCGCCCCGGTGCGCGATCCCGCGGGCGCCGAGGTCAAGGCCGAGTTGCAGGCGCGCACCGCTCAGGCCGCCGAGGCCGGCGTGTTCGGCGTGCCGACGTTTCGGCTCGACGAGGGCCCGCTGTTCTGGGGCACGGATTCGATGCCGATGCTGGCCGACGCCATGCGGCGCCGGCAGGCCAGCTAGGGCGGCGGCTCGGGGTTGCCCCGCTCGCCGCGGCTGTCGCGGCGAGCGTCGCGCGGGCCAGCCGCTCATCCAGTGTTTACCCTCGCGCCCGTCTCAATTTCCACGATGAGAAACGAGACCTCCGTGTTATCCCTCGAGTTGTAAGTTTCGAATAAGGCTGGCGTCAGTAGTCAGTCAGAGGGCAGTCTCACGATGCGCAACAGGTGTCGCCGAGCAGGCGGCACTCGACATGCACAACCGGAGACAACATCCCATGGCAACCAGCAACGCGCCCGCCAAGCCGATGACCAGGGAGGAGAAGAAAGTCATCTTCGCCTCGTCCCTGGGCACGGTCTTCGAGTGGTACGACTTCTACCTGTACGGCTCGCTCGCCGCGATCATCGGCAAGCAGTTCTTTTCGGGCCTCGACCCCTCCGCGGCCTTCATCGCGTCGCTGCTCGCGTTCGCCGCCGGCTTCTTCGTGCGACCGTTCGGGGCGCTGGTGTTCGGGCGGCTGGGCGACATGATCGGCCGCAAGTACACCTTCCTGGTCACGATCCTGATCATGGGCCTGTCGACGTTCATCGTCGGCGTGCTGCCCAGCTACAACTCCATCGGCGTCGCCGCCCCGATCATCCTGATCGCGTTGCGCATGCTGCAGGGCCTGGCGCTCGGCGGCGAGTACGGGGGGGCCGCGACCTACGTGGCCGAGCATGCCCCGCGCGGCAAGCGCGGCGCCTACACGTCCTGGATCCAGACGACGGCCACGCTGGGCCTGTTCGTGTCGCTGCTGGTGATCATCGGCATCAAGACCTTCCTGGGCGACGCCGCCTTCAACGAATACGGCTGGCGCATTCCGTTCCTGGTCTCCATCCTGCTGCTGGCGGTGAGCGTGTGGATCCGTCTGTCGATGAACGAGTCGCCCGCCTTCAAGAAGATGAAGGAGGAAGGCCGCACCTCCAAGGCGCCGCTGACCGAATCGTTCACGAAGTGGAACAACCTGAAGATCGTGCTGCTGGCCTTGTTCGGCCTGGTGGCCGGCCAGGGCGTCGTCTGGTACACGGGCCAGTTCTACGCGCTGTTCTTCCTGACGAGCTCGCTCAAGGTGGATCCGACGACCGCGCAGTACATGATCGCGGCGGCTCTCCTCATCGGTACGCCGTTCTTCGTCGTGTTCGGCACGCTGTCCGACAAGATCGGCCGCAAGCCCATCATCCTGGCGGGCATGGTGCTGGCCTGCGCCACCTACTTCCCGATCTTCCATGCGATCGCCGGCGCCGCCAATCCGGAACTGGCCGCGGCCCAGGCCAACGCGCAGGTCACCGTCAAGGCCGACCCCGCGACCTGTTCGTTCCAGGGCAGCCCGGTGGCGCGCGAGGTCGACTTCACGTCGCCCTGCGACATCGCCAAGCGCGCCTTGACCGCCAACTCGGCCAGCTACGCCAACGAGGCGGCTCCGGCCGGCTCCCCGACCGTCGTGACCGTGGGCGACAAGACCCTGGAGCCGCCGACCGGCACGCTGGCCGCCGGCGGATTCAAGTTCGACGAGACCTCGGGCAAGGCGATCGCCGCCTTCAAGAAGCAGGTCGCCGAGACGCTCAAGGCCGCCGGCTACCCGGCCAAGGCCAAGCCCATCGAAGCGTTCAGCGGCCAATGGCTCACCGTCGTGGGTCTGCTGTGGATCCTGATGATCTACGTGACGATGGTCTACGGCCCGATCGCGGCGATGCTGGTGGAACTGTTCCCGACGCGCATCCGCTACACGTCGATGAGCCTGCCGTACCACATCGGCAACGGCTGGTTCGGCGGCCTGCTGCCCTCGGTCACGTTCGCCATGGTGGCCCAGAACGGCAACATGTTCTACGGCCTGTGGTACCCGTTCTGGATCGCCGCCGTGTGTTTCGTGATCGGCCTGCTGTTCGTCAAGGAGACCAAGGACGTGGACATCTACGCCCGCGACTGACGGCACCGAAGCTCTCACCGGAATGGGCCTTGCGAGGCCCATTTTTCATGGTGGAAACAGGTGCCGGGGACGAATTTGCATGGCCTTGCTGCGGCATTGACGCGGCATGAACACGGCATGACATGCCAGTGCACAATGGTCCGTCACCGTCGGCGGCAAGACCGGCGGAACCCTTGCGCGGCACGCTGCCCGCAAGAGGCGAGGCGCCGCATTTGCCGGCGTCCTCAGGTGGGCGGGGCGACCGGCAACGGCCCCGGTGGCGGGGCAGGCATGGCAGAACAAGACGTGTTGGATGAAGACCTTCGCGCCCTCGACCAGTTGGCGGAGGAGCGCGGCGGGGCAGCCCTGCCGGTGCTGCAGGCCGCGGTCGAGCGCATGCGTGGCGAGGGCGATCGCGATCGCCTGATGTGGGCGCTTCCGCCGCTGGCGCGCGCCTACGCGCTGCTCGAGAAGTTCGAGGAAGGCGAGGCGGCCGCCAACGAAGCGTTGGCCCACTTTCGCGTCACCGGCTCGTCGGCCGGACAGGCCTTCGCGCTCAACGCGCTGGGCGTGATCGCGATCCGCCGCGGCGTGCCTTCGCAGGCGCTGGAAGCGGCCGGCGAGGCGGTCGTGCTGGCCCGCGCCGCGGGGGATCCGGTGCTGCAGGTGCGCATCGCCAACACCCTGGGCATCGTGCTCAACGATATCGGCCGGCTGCCGGAGGCGGTGCAGATCTTCGAGGAGGGCCTGCGCGCTGCGCGGGGCTTCCAGGGCGAGCCCGTGGTGCTGCGGCTGCGTTCCAACCTGTCGCTCGCCCTCGGTCGCTGGGCGCTCAAGGAGCACGACGACGGCGTGGCCGAGTCGGTCTGGCGCGCACGCGCCGAGCGCGCGATCGAGCTGATGGGGCCCACGCTGCAGGCCTGGCGCGAGCAGGAGAAATGGGTCGAGATCAGCAGTGCGCTCGATCACCTGGCCATCTCGCACATCGTGCTGGGCGACCTGGCCGCGGCGCATGCGTCGCTGGACGAAGCCGAATCGCTGATGGACGCCTCGGCGCCGCACTCGGTGGTGTTCTTCAGCTGCGCCCGCGCGCGTGCCCACCTGCATGCCAACGAGCCGCAGCTGGCCTTGCAGGCCCTCGAGCGCGGCCGCGTGGCGGCCGACAGTCGCGGTGGCCACATGCACATGGACGAGCTGTACCGCCTGAAGTCGCAGGCGCACGAAGCGCGCGGCGAATGGCAGGAGGCGCTGATCGCGCACCGGCGTTTCCATGAGCTGCGCTCACGGCTGGTGCTCGATCGCGCCGAACAGCAGGCTTCGGCATTGGCGGTCGCGCTCAACACCGAGCGCGCGCTGCGCCAGGTCAGCGTGGAACGCGATCGCGCCGAGCGTGCACACCTGGAAGCCCGACACGACCAGCTCACCGGCCTGCCCAACCGGCGCCGCTTCGACGAGTTCCTGGCCGGCGTGCTGCCGCGCGCCAGCGACGAGCATCCGGTGTCGCTCGTGTTGATCGACCTCGATCATTTCAAGTCGATCAACGACCGCTATCGGCATCTGGCCGGCGACGCCGCGCTGCGCTGGGTCGCCGCCCATCTGCAGGCCCAGTGCCGACAGACCGACCTGCCGGCGCGGCTGGGCGGAGACGAGTTCGCACTGGTGCTGTCGGCGCCGCTGGCCGTCGCTCACCAGGTGTGCAACCGTCTGCGCGTGGCGGTGGCCGAGCGCGTCGCCGACTTGCCGGCGGACGTCACGATCCGCCTGAGCGCCGGCATCGCCGAGGCCACCGCGCCCTGCGACGCCATTCATCTGTTCAAGCGAGCCGACGAGGCGCTCTACGCGGCCAAGGCCGCCGGGCGCGACTCGGTCCACAACGACATCCCGGATGCCCGCCACGGGTAAGGAGCCACCCCATGACGGCTGAACTGCAGCGCGGCCTTTACGACGCGCCCGCGACCGGACCTGAAGACGACGAAATTGCCGCCGGCGCACTGCCGCCGCAGGACATCAGCGTCGAGGTGCTGCTCGAGAAATACGCCAAGGGCGACGAGAAGGACCTGCACGACGTGCGCGCACGTGTCGCACGGGCGCTCGCGCAGGCGGAAGCGCCCGACCAGCGCGAGGCCTGGGCCGCACGCTTCCTCGACGCGCTGCAGAACGGCTTCGTGCCCGCCGGCCGCATCAACTCGGCTGCCGGCACCGAGCTCAGCGCCACCTTGATCAACTGCTTCGTGCAGCCGGTGGGCGACTCGATCGCGCAGTGGGAGGACGGCGTCCCCGGCATCTACACGGCGCTGACCGAGGCCGCCGAGACCATGCGGCGCGGTGGCGGCGTAGGCTACGACTTCTCGCGCATCCGTCCGCAGGGCGCGTGGGTGGGCTCGACGCGCAGCCGCGCCTCCGGCCCGGTGAGCTACATGCGCGTGTTCGATCGCAGCTGCGAGACGGTCGAATCGGCCGGCAGCCGGCGCGGCGCGCAGATGGCCGTGCTGCGCTGCGACCATCCCGACATCGAAGCCTTCATCCACGCCAAGGACCACGGCGATCTGACCAACTTCAACATCTCGGTGGGCGTCACCGACGCCTTCATGCAGGCCGTCGACGACGACGCCGTGTTCGATCTCGTGCACCGCGCCCGCCCCAGCGACGAGCAGATCGCCGCCGGTGCGCGCCAACGCGACGACGGCCAGTGGATCTACCGCCAGCCGCGCGCCCGCGCGCTGTGGGAGCAGATCATGCGCTGCACCTACGACCACGCCGAGCCCGGCGTGCTGTTCCTGGATCGCATCAACCAGGACAACAACCTGAGCTACTGCGAGACGATCGCCGCGACCAATCCCTGCGTGACGGCCGACACCTGGGTGCAGACCAGCGAAGGCCCGCGCCAGGTCGCGCAGCTGATCGGCCAGCCCTTCGTGGCGATGGTCGACGGCAAGCCGTATCGCACCGAGTCGGAAGGGTTCTTCGAATCGGGCCTCAAGCCGGTGTACCTGCTGCGCACGCGCGGAGGCCACGGGCTGAAGCTGACGGCGGACCACGAAGTGCGCCGAGCCGGTCCGCAGGGCGACGAATGGGTCGCGGCCTCGCAATTGAAGGCCGGCGACGTGCTGGTGCTGAACGATCACCGCGCCATCGATTGGGGCGAGTCCGGCATCGATCGCGATGACGGCGCCGCCATCGGCAGCGCGGTCGTCGAACTGGCGCGGTCGTCGAGCCAGCTCGGTCTGGTCCAGTCGCTGGTGCATCCGGCCATCGAGGCGCATTCGTTCGCCTGCAGTGCCGGTTTCCTGCGCACCTTGTTCAGCACCGACGGCTGGGTCGACGCCGCGGGCCCCAGCATCCACCTGGCGAGCAACAGCCGTCCCGACCTGCAGGCGCTGCAGCGCATGCTGCTGCGGCTGGGCATCGCCGCCACCATCGTCGGCGATGCCAAGGCCGCGCAGGTCGTCATCGCGGACACGGACGTGCGGCGCTTCGTGGAGCGCGTCGGATTCGTCGGCGAGGCGGCCCTGCCGAACCTCGAGGCGCTTCTGTCGAAGGCGGAGTCGGCGCCCGCACGACGTCGCTTCACCGCGACTTTCGAATCACTGACCCCCGTGGGCGATGAACCGGTCTACGACGTCACGGTCGAAGACGTGCACGCCTTCGACGCCAACGGCTTCGTGGTCGCCAATTGTGGCGAGCAGCCGCTGCCGCCATATGGTTGCTGCTGCCTCGGCTCCATCGATCTGACGCACTTCGTGCGCAACCCGTTCGAGGCCGACGCGAGCTTCGACGACGAAGCCTTCGCCGCCATCGCCCGCACCGCCACGCGCATGCTCGACAACGTGCTCGACATCACCGTGTGGCCGCTACCCGCGCAACTCGAGGAAGCCAACGCGAAGCGCCGCGTCGGCCTGGGCTTCACGGGGCTGGGCGACACGCTGGCCATGCTCAACCTGCGCTACGACACGCCAGCCGCGCGCGACGCCGCCCAGCGCATCGCCCAGACCATGCGCGACGTGGCCTACGATGCCTCGGCGGACCTGGCGGCCGAGCGCGGCGCGTTCCCGCTGTTCAACGCCGACCTGTACCTGTCGCGCGGCACCTTCGCGTCGCGCCTGCCGCCGGCCCTGAAGGACAAGCTGCGCGCGCAAGGCATCCGCAACTCGCACCTGCTGTCGATCGCTCCGACCGGTACGATCAGCCTGGCCTTCGCGGACAACGCGAGCAACGGCATCGAGCCGCCGTTCTCGTGGTCGTACACGCGCAAGAAGCGCATGCCCGACGGCAGCGCCAAGGCCTATGCGGTCGAGGATCACGCCTGGCGGCTCTATCGGCACCTGAAGGGCGTGGACGCGCCGCTGACCGACGCCTTCGTCACCGCGCTCGAGATGAGCGCCGAGAGCCACGCCGCGATGGTGGCGGCGGTCGCGCCCTACGTCGACACCGCCATCAGCAAGACCGTCAACGTGCCGGCCGACTATCCGTTCGGCGACTTCGAGGGCCTGTACCGTTTCGCATGGAAGGCCGGCCTGAAAGGCCTGGCCACCTATCGCCCGAACGCGGTGCTGGGCTCGGTGCTCAGCACCACGCCGGCTGCACCCGAGCCCTTGCCGAACGCGGCCACGAGCGAGACGCCGCAGCCCCTGGTGGCCACGGCCGATGCCGCGATCAACCTGGCCGACCAGCGCCTGACGCTGGACCGGCCGTCGACCGCGGTGATGAGCTCGCTGCGCTGGCCCGGCCGCCCCGAGATGAATGGCGGCAACCCGGCGTGGACCTACATGATCCGCCATCCGCACGGCGAGTTCGCGCTGTTCGTCGGCGAGATGCCCGCGCAGGCCGGCCCGGGCTTCGGGCTGTTCGCGCAGAGCGTGCCGTTCGAGGTCTGGGTCAACGGCGCCGAGCAGCCGCGCGGCCTGGCCGCGCTCGCCAAGACGCTGTCGATGGACATGCGCGTCAACGACCCGGCCTGGCTCAAGCTCAAGCTGGACGTGCTGGCCACGGTGTCCGAGGAGCGCGCGTTCGACATGCCGTTTCCGCCCGCGGGCGAGCGGCGCCTGTTCCCCGGCGTCGTCGCCGCCACGGCAGCCGTGATCCGTTGGCGTTGCGAGCAGCTGGGTGCGCTGGCCGACGGCGGCCCGACGCCCATGCTGGACGCGATGTTCAGCCGCGACGAGCCGCGCACCGGCACGGCCGGCACGCTGGCCTGGGCGGTCGACGTCGACAACCCGGCCACCGGCGAAAGCTTCACGCTGACGATGAAGGAAGTGACGCTGCGCTCGGCCGCCGGCGCCAGCGCGCCCGCGGGCGCCGCGCCCACGCGCGTCACGCGCCCGTGCGCGGTCGGTTTCTCCGGCAACTATCCGCGCGCGCTCGACGGCCTCGCGCGCCTGCTCTCGCTGGACATGCGCGTGATCGACCCGGCCTGGATCGGCATGAAGCTGCGCAAGCTGCTCAACGTCGGCGAACCGCTGGGCCACTTCATGGCGCCGCTGCCGGGCCAGAAGCGCCAGCAGGTCTGGCCGTCGACCATCGCCTACGTCGCGCGCCTGATGATCCACCGCTACGCGATGCTGGGCGTGCTGGACGAGGAGGGCTTTCCGCTCGACGCCACCGGACTGCTCGAAGCGCCCGCGCCACGCGCCACCGGCCAGCTCGCGCCGCAGGCCGGCCGGCCGTGCCCCGAGTGCGGCAACGCCACCATGATCCACAAGGATGGCTGCGACTTCTGCACGTCGTGCGGGTACGTGGGGGCCTGCGGGTGAAAGGCAGCAGCGGCGTCATGTGGCGTGCTGCACGCCAGTCGTGACCGTCGCCCGGCGGCTCCGGCGGGAACATCAGACCAGCGCCATCACCGTCTTGCCAACCGCCGAGGCGGCCATCACGCCGCCGCTGGCGACTTCCGACACCGCGTCGCCGGTCGCGTGCAGCCCCGCGGAGGCGTAGTGGCCCAGCTCGGTGGCGGCGGACTTCGCCGCCGATGCGATCTCGCGCGCTCCGGTCTCGACCGCGTCGACGACCGCCTCGCCCACGTGCTCGACGTCCGAGGCCGCGGCCTGGACGCCACGCCATGCGCCGACGGCCAGCTCCTCCGCGCCGTCGACCACCAGCTCGCCGGCGCGCTCGAGCGCGTGCAGGGCTTTCTCGCTGAACGACACGGTCGCGCTGACGCCGGAGGCCGCGGCCGCAGCGATGTCGGTCAAGGTCGAGCTGGGGCCCCCGTGGGTCGTCTGGATGCGCTCCGAGAGCTCGGTGCGGGCCGGATGGCCGGAGGTGGACGACGAAGCGGTGCTGAGCGAAGCGATGGACATGGGCGGATCCTGTGGCCCGGTCGAGGACGTTGATCGACCGATGCCTCGATGCTACGGATCCGCAGACCGCCCGGAGCCTCGATCAGGCCGCGAAAAGAGGCCGGCGATACAACCCGCCAACAATGTGTCGGCATCGATACGCGCCGTCCGGCGGCGCGAGGTCGGCCGGTCTCAGAGGCCCGCGGCGTTGCGCAGGAACTGGCTCACGTCCTTCGGATGCCAATGCACGGTCTTGAGCGCCTGCTCGATGGCGGCGTCGTCGAATTGGGACAGGAACGCGTCATCCAGCGGCTGGAAGAGTTCGTGGGCGTCTTGCGGGGTGGAGGTGATCAGAGGGGGTGTCATGGTGTGTCTGCCGGTGGCCGGTGGGATGGCTTCATCTTCGCGTCGCGTTCGAAGCGGTGAAGCCAGACGTTAGCGCGGCGTGACGTGCGTGCAGTCCTACAAAAGACGCCTGCCAGCCCCGCTTCTGCCGCGATCCACCCATGAAACCAGGGCCGCGCGAGCGCTCGAAGGGCGGCGACACGGCCACGGCGTGTCCGCTGACAAGGTCCGCCGCTTGCAAGGGCCGATCAACGGACTCCCCAGGAGCACAGATGACCACCAACGCCCCCACCCGCTTCGCCGACCTGGCTTTCGAACTGCGCTTCGAGCCGCTGGTCGACCAGCAGGCGCCGCTCTCATTCCCTTGCGACGAGCACGGTCGGGTCGATCTCGACGGACTTTGCGACCGCTCGCGCCGCGACTACCTGTTCGCGCACACGCTGATCGGCCGCCATTTCACGCCGCCGGTGATTCGCGCCTGCGTAGGCTGACGGCCGCTCAGGCGGTGGCCCGCGCCTGGATCTGGCGCTGGATCTGCCACACCAGCCAGATCGCGATCAGCGTGGTGCCGACGACCACGTAGCCGACCTGCGGGAAGTGCTCGATGCGGCCGTCCGCCCCCTGCGTGACGATGTGGCCCGCCACCACCGACGCGACGCCGCCCGAGACCTGCTGGATCGACGCGCTGATCGCGTTGAAGGCACCGCGCTTCGTGGGCTCGGGCACCTGCGTGACCATCGCCTGGAACGGGATCATGCGGGAGAAGATGCCCGCGAACATCGTCACGTTGACCAGGATCACGACCGGGACGGACGTGATGCCCAGGTGGGTGTAGACCACCACCATCAGGATCGAGACCGCGCTGCCGAACAGGAACACCCGGAACTTGCCGAGCTTGTCCGAGGCCTTGCCGATCAGCGGCCCGAACACGATGGTGCAGATGCCGGTAAAGAAGTAGATCGTCGGCAGTTGGGCCAGGTCGATGCCCAGGTTGTGGACGAGGAACGCGCTGCTGAACGGCATCAGCATGAAGCCGCCGGTGGCCAGCAGCGTGACGGTCAGGAACGCCAGCAGGTGGCGCGGTTCGGTGATGGTGTGCAACAGGTGCATGAAGGGGCTGTGCTCCTGCGGCTTGCCCAGGTGGGCGTCGACCGGCTTGAGCTGCGTCCAGATCACGGCCAGCCCGATCAGGCCGAGCACGGCCAGCACGATGAACGGGGCGTGCCAATCCCAGCGGTTGGACAGGAACAGCCCCATCGGCAGCCCCAGCACCTGGCTGGCGGCGAACGCCGTCTGGATCAGGCCCATCACGCGGCCGCGCAGCGAGATCTCGAACAGGTCGGTGGCAATCGCCAGCACCACCGAGCCGATGACGCCACCGAACAGGCCGGTGACCACGCGCGCGGCCAGCAGCAGCTCGAAGGTCGGCGCCAGGCCGCACCACAGCGTGCCGCACAGGAAGCCGCCGTAGAAAAACAGCAGGATCTTCTTGCGGTCGAAGCGGTCGGCGAAGCCGGCCGTGACGAAGCCGGAGATGCCGGCGCTGAACGCGTAGGCCGACACCACCAGCCCGAACTGCTTGGGCGTGATGCCCAGCTTGGGCATGATCAGCGCGCCCAGCGGCGCCATGATCATGAAGTCCAGGATGACGGCGAACTGCAGGAAGGCGAGCAGGCCGACGACGAACTTCTGGTATCGCGAGAACGAGGCGGCGGGGGCGGTGGCTGGCGGTGGCATGTGGCGAGGGTCTTCTTGTGATCCAACCTGCGATGGTCGCTGAAATCGGCTTGCTGTGAACTTACCGATCGACGGATCGACGCCTTTGGCGGTCGAGCGGCGGCCCGCACAACTGAGCGGTCGTTGCGTGGATGCCATATACTTCGCATGCGAAATAAATCCAGCGCATGTCGAAACCACCCCGCCTCATCTTCCTGCTCAACAGCGCCCAGCGCCGCCTGCAGCAGTTCATTGCCGCCGAGCAGGAGCGCGCTGGCCGTGCGGGCATGGGCGCGCCTTCGCCGGCGCAGAGCGGCGTGCTGTTCGTGCTGGCGCGCGAGGACGGGGCGACGATGGGACGGCTGGCGCAGGCGCTCGACCTGGCCCCGTCGGCGATGTCCGGCCTGGTGCAGCGCATGGAGGCCCAGCAGTGGGTCGCCCGGCGCGCCAGCGAAGTCGATGCGCGCACGCAGCACGTGTGGCTGCAGCCCACGGGCCGCGCGCTGCTGCCGGCGTTGCACAAGGCCTTGGGTCGCATCAACGACGCGCTCGTCGGTCCGTTCACGCCGGCCGAACTGCAGACCGTGGCGCGCTGGCTGGAACACGTGCAGACCTTGGGAGACGACGATGAATGACCCCCGACCAGCCGACGCCGCCACGCTGCGGCCTGAACCCGTCACGCTCGCCTGCGCCGATGGCCAGCGCCTGCAGGGCCACTTCTTCGCCGCACGCGGCCAGGCCACGGCCGCGCCCGTGCTGATCTCGCCAGCCACCGGCGTGCGGCAGCAGTTCTATTGGCGCTTCGCCGACTGGCTGGCCGCGCAAGGCCATCCCGCGCTGGTCTTCGACTACCGCGGCATCGGTCTGTCGCTGGACGGCAAGCTGGCCGACAGCCGCGCCCGCCTGGTGGACTGGGGCCAGTTCGATCAGGTCGCCGCCGTGCAATGGCTGCTTGAGCGAAGCGGTGCGGCGCAGGTGGTGCTGGTGGGCCACAGCGCGGGCGCGCAGATGATCGGCCTGCTGCCCAACCACGACCGCGTCGCCCGCGTCGTCGGCGTCGCTGCGTCCACCGGCTGGTTCGGCGGCATGCGGCTTGGCTTCGCGCTCAAGGCGCGGCTCGGGCTGCGCCTGCTGGTGCCCATCGGCACGTTGATCAGAGGCTATGCACCGACCGCTTGGCTGGGACTGGGCGAGAACCTGCCGGCGCAGGTCGCGCGGCAATGGGGCCAGTGGTGCGCCGCCGGTGGCTACGCCACCAACGCGGTGCGCGCCGGGCTGGCGCGCGACTTCCACGCCCAGGTACGCACGCCCATGGTCGTGTTGCACGCCGCGGACGACGACATCGCGACCCCCGCCACGGTGCGCGACCTGCTGCGCACGCTGCCCGGGTCACCGCGCGCGACGCTGCGCGTCAAGCCGGCCGACCACGGGCTGCGCGCCATCGGCCACCTCGACTGGTTCCGCCAGTCGCACCGGGCGCTGTGGCCACTGCTGCGGCGCGCGGTGCTGGGTGAGATCGCCCTCGAGGCACCGGGAAGCTAGACCTTCGAGATCATCTCGAAGCCGCCGAAGATCATCCGCTTGCCGTCGAAGGGCATGGACGTGGCACCGGGCTGCATGCGCG
>JBJMWF010000262.1:0-35617 GCA_045810265.1 Vitreoscilla sp.
CTTTCAGGCTGTCGTCGACATTCGCCTCGATAAGCGCGCGTTCGGCGCTTGGCGGCTTGCGCAGCACGTAAGCCGCGACCTCGTTGCGGTCGCCCGGATGGCCGATACCCAGCCTCAGGCGCCAGAAGTCCCCCGTGCCCAACTGGGCCTGGATGTCCTTCAGGCCGTTGTGGCCGCCGTTGCCGCCGCCCTTCTTGAGCTTCATCTGGCCGGGCGGGATGTCCAGCTCGTCGTGCACCACCAGGATCTCGTCGGGCAGGATCTTGAAGAAGCGCGCAAGCGGCGCGACGGCCTTGCCCGACAGGTTCATGTAGGTGAGCGGCTGCTGCAGCCACACCGGCCCTTCCGTCCGATTCACGCGCGCGACGAAGCCGTGGTACTTGGGGTCGTGCACCAGCGAACCCTTGAGCTGGCGCACCGCGCCGTCCACCCACCAGAAGCCGGCGTTGTGGCGCGTGTCCTCGTATTCCGCCCCGGGATTGCCGAGGCCGACGATCAATCGAATCATGACGCGATTATCGGTGCGCGCCGGTCGTGTCGGCGCGGCCCTGCGCATAGGGCAGGTCGTCCGTCCACAGCAGCGAGGCGATCTTCCAGTCGCGCGCCGTGCGCACCAATTGCAGCGCCTTGGTGCCGCCGCCTTCGAACGCGACACCGTCCAGCGTGCCGCGCTTGGCGTAGCGCAGCCAGCGTTGCGCGATGCCGCCGCGGATCTCGGTGCGCGACTCGGTCTCGTGCTCCTCGAAGTCCGTCAGTCGGCCACCGACCAGCAGCTCGGCGCGCGGCGCGATGAAGCCGTGGACATCGGTGCTCGTGATGGTGCCCAGCGAGTCGGCCATCCGCACCGTGGCGTCCAGCAAGAAGTAGTGCGGCAACGCGGGCAGGGTGGGGATGGCGCCGTCGCGGTTGGTGAACGCCGAGAGAAAGCGGCGCGTCAAGGCGTCGATCTGCGCCTGGTCGTCGCCGGGCTCGATGCGAGGCGACTTGAACACCCAGGTCTCGCGTTCCTCGCCGACCAGCCGCGTGATGCCGGCGTCGCGCAGGCCGATCTGCTGCAGCACGGCCGCCGAGGCGGCGTTGGCAGGGCCGGTGATGCCCCAGACCTCAGGCAGGCCCAGCACCTCCTGCGCGTAGTGCACGCAGGCCGCAGCGGCCTCGCGCGCGTAGCCCTGGCCTCGGAACTCGGGCATCAGCGCATAGCCGACGTCGACTTCCATCAGCGTGTCGCGCTTGATCAGGCCGCACATGCCGATGAGCGCGCCGTCGGACTTGCGCTCGACGGCCCAGAAGCCGAAACCCAGCCGGCCGTAGGTCGCCGTGTGGCGCGTCGCGATCCATGTGCGCGCCTGGCGCCGCGTGCGCACGTTGCGCTCGCCGATGTTGGCAAGCCAGCCGGGGTCGTTGAGCAGCGCGCGCATGAAGTCGGCATCGGCGTCGGAAGGCTTGAACCAGCGCAGGCGCAGGCGTTCGGTCTCGAGGATCAGCATGCGTGCATTGTGCAGATTGGGCGGAGGCGTCCGGGCAGTCCGGACATGGCGGGCTGGTTCATGGCAGGCCTTGTTGCAACAGCGCCGCACGCGCGCCGGCGATCAACGCCTGGCCGATCTGCTCCATCAGGCCGGGCCGCGCGACGGCGCCGCCTTCGACCGGCGCCTCGATGCCGGTACCCAGCTTCCATTGATGCCAGTACAGCGCGACGTCGATCGTGACCTCCGGCCGGATCGCCGCCAGCGTGCCGGCATCCAGATGGGGCCGCGCGAGCAGCTCGGGAATCACCGCCACGCCCCAGCCCATCACCGCGGCGCGCGCGCCGGCCTCGCTGGAGGGGACGAAGCGTTCCTTCAGGCGCGGTTCGCGCACGCCCATGGCGCGCGAGACCCATTGCGCCTGCATGTCGTCCTTGCGGTTGAACACGATGAACGGCAGGCGCGCGAAGTTGGCCTCGTTGAGGCCGGCCGGCATCGCCTGCGCGATGAAGGCGGGGCTGGCGACGGCGATGTAGCGCATGTGGCCCAGTGGCTGGCAGGTGCAGCCGCGCAGCGCCATCGAGACGGTGCTGACGCAACCCAGTACCTCGCCTTCGCGCAGGCGGTCGTGCGTGAAATCCTGGTCGTCGACGATCAGCTCCAGGCCATAGCCTTCCCGCTGGCCCGTGTGCACCAGCGCGTCCAGCGCGCCCAGCACCCAGGTGGCCAGGCTGTCGGCGTTGATCGCGATGGGCAGGCGCTCCTCGCGCATCTGCGTCGCGCCCAGCTCGCGCGCGGCGTCGGCGCGCAGTGCCTGCAACTGGCGCGCATAGCGCAGCAGCACCTTGCCCGGCTCGGTCATGCGCAGCGGGCGCGAACGCACGACCAGCAACTGGCCAACCTGGGTTTCCAGCGCGCGCAGCCGCTGCGAGACGGCCGACTGCGTGACCGACAGCAACTGCGCCGCCCGTTCGAAGCTACCCGCCTCGGCCAGCGCGGCCAGCGACTCGAGCGCGGCGGGATCCAGCAGGTTCATAAGTGCAGCTACTGTAATCGCAGTAATTGCGATAGCCCTTCACACTTTCCCGAGCCCGGCCTACGCTGGCCTTTTCCCCAATTCGAATGACGGAGACATCCCATGAAGATCGGCGTTCCGAAGGAAATCAAGAACCACGAATACCGCGTCGGCCTGACGCCCGCCAGCGTGCGCGAGTTCGTGGCGCACGGCCACTCGGTGATGGTGCAGGCGGGCGCCGGCGCGGCGATCGGCCTGGAGGACGCGCAGTACCGCGCGGCGGGCGCGTCGCTGGTCGACACGGCGCAGGAGGTGTTCGCGGCCGCCGACATGATCGTCAAGGTCAAGGAGCCGCAAGCCCAGGAGTGCGCGATGCTGCGCCCGGGCCAGTTGCTCTACACCTACCTGCACCTGGCGCCGGATCCGGATCAGACGGCCGCGCTGATGAAGTCCGGCGCGATCTGCGTCGCCTACGAGACCATCACCGGCGCCAACGGCGGCCTGCCGCTGCTGGCGCCGATGAGCGAGGTGGCCGGGCGGATGTCGATCCAGGCCGGCGCCGCGCACCTCGAGAAGAGCAAGGGCGGCATGGGCGTGCTGCTGGGCGGCGTGCCGGGCGTGGCGCCGGGCCACGTGGTGATCCTGGGGGCCGGTGTCGTGGGGACGCATGCGCTGCAATGCGCCGTGGGCGCCGGCGCGCGGGTGACAGTGCTGGACAAGAACGTCGACCGCCTGCGCCAGCTGGACCTGGTGTTCGGCAACCGAATCACCACGCTCTATTCGAATGCGCACTCGGTCGAGGAGTCGGTGCTGGCGGCCGATCTGGTCATCGGCGGCGTGCTGATCCCGGGCGCCGCGGCGCCCAAGCTGGTCACGCGCGACATGATCTCGCGCATGCGCAAGGGCGCGGTCGTCGTCGACGTCGCGATCGACCAGGGCGGCTGCTTCGAGACCTCGCACGCCACCACGCACGCCGAGCCGACCTACGTGGTCGACGGCGTGGTGCACTACTGCGTGGCCAACATGCCCGGAGCCGTCGCGCGCACCTCCACCTTCGCGCTCAACAACGCCACCATCGGCCCGGGCCTCGCGCTGGCCGACCAGGGCTGGCAGGCGGCGATGCGCGGCAATCCGCACC
The DNA here is from genome assembly GCA_045810265.1 of Vitreoscilla sp. GTDB lineage: Bacteria > Pseudomonadota > Gammaproteobacteria > Burkholderiales > Burkholderiaceae_C > Scleromatobacter. The sequence goes on from JBJMWF010000262.1 coordinate 3,620, forward strand.
TGAAGGCCGGGCTCAACGTGGCGCAGGGCAAGGTCACGTTCCAGGCGGTGGCCGATGCGCTCGGCTACGCGTTCACGTCGCCCGACGCGCTGCTGAACTGAGTCGGGCGAGCCGGTTGCCGGCGGCATTCGCAACAGCCCGCGAATGCCGCCAGATAAAATTGCCGGATATGTCTCGTCTCGCCGTCCTGCCCCAGTACTTCTATCCCAAACGCCTTCTCACCGCCTATGCCGGCTTCATGGCGCGCACCGAGTGGGGCTGGTACACCACGCGGCTGATCCGCAACTTCGTGCGCGACTACGCCGTCGACATGGAAGAGGCAGTGCAATCGGACCTGGCGTCGTACAAGTCCTTCAACGACTTCTTCACGCGCGCGCTCAAGCCGGGCATGCGCCCGATGGCCAAGGCGGACCTGGTCTGCCCCGTGGACGGTGCCATCAGCCAGTTCGGCCGCATCAACAAGCACACGATCTTCCAGGCCAAGGGCCACGAATACACGACGCAGGCGCTGCTGGGCGGCGACGCGAAACTCGCCGAGCCGTTCGTGGACGGCAGCTTCGCGACCCTCTACCTGAGCCCCAAGGACTACCACCGCATCCACATGCCGTGCGACGGCCGCCTGACCCGCATGATCCACGTGCCGGGCACGCTGTTCTCGGTCAATCCGGTCACCGCGCAAGGCGTGCCGGGGCTGTGGGCGCGCAACGAGCGCGTGGTGTGCCTGTTCGAGGGCGCGCGCGGGCCGTGGTCACTGGTGCTGGTGGGCGCCACCATCGTCGGCAGCATGCAGACCGTATGGCACGGCGTCGTCAACGCCAAGCGCCCCGGCAAGATCCGCGAGTGGCGGTACGAGGACCAGAACATCGTGCTCAGGCAAGGCGAGGAGATGGGCCGCTTCCTTCTGGGATCGACGGTGATCATGACCTTCCCCAAGGACGACATCGCCTTCAATCCGGCGTGGGAGCCGGGCCGCAGCGTGCGCCTGGGCGAAGAGATGGCCAACTATGGCGCGTGACGCGCCAGGCCTGCGCGCGCGAAGCTGACCAGCTCGCGGCAGACGAACCAGCAGATGCCGGTCACCATCAAGGCGGCGACGTAGAGCGTGCTGGCCGGCAACTGGTGCGCGCCCTGCACGTTGGCACCGCGCACGATGCCGAAGAAGAACGAGGTCGGGCCGCTCCACAGGCCGATGTGGGCGGGATCGATCGCGTGGCCCACTGCGGTCGCCGCGACCGCCGCCCCCGCGATGGCCACCAGCGCTGCGGCGAGCAGCTGGGCACAGGCTTTGAGCTTGGCGGATGCGGACATGGGGACTCCCGGATAGCAGCGAAAATTCTATCGAACCGGCGAGCACTCTACCGGTAGTGAGCGACCGGCTGCATCTGCGGCCGATCGGCTGCCGAAGGCGAGCCCTCGCGGAAACGAAAAAGCCCCGCCGAAGCGGGGCTCTCCAGAGAAATCCCGACGCGGCCGTCGCCGCGCGAGATCACTTCTTCTTGGCGGCAGCGGCCGGCGCGGCAGCGGCGGTCTTGGCCGGGGCGGCCTTGCCACCCTTGCCCTTGGGGGCAGCGGCGGCGGCAGCAGCAGCAGCTTCCGCGGCGGCGGCTTCAGCGGCGGCGTCTTCGGCGTTGACCTTCGGCTCGGCGACCGAGACGACGACCGGGTTCTGGGTGCCGTGGCGCACGGCCTTGATGCCGGCCGGGAACTTCAGGTCGGACACGTGCAGCGACTTGCCCTTGGTCAGGCCGCTCAGGTCGACGGCGATGAATTCAGGCAGCTGCGTGGCCAGGCATTCCACTTCCACTTCGGTGGCGACGTGGTTGACGACGGCGTTGTCGGTCTTGACGGCCGGCGAGTTCTCTTCGCCTTCGAAGTGCAGCGGCACCTTCTTGCGCAGGCGCGTGTTGGCGTCGACGCGCTGGAAGTCGATGTGCTGGACGATCTGCTTGTACGCGTGCATCTGGAAGTCGCGCAGCAGGACCTGCGCCGTCTTGCCGCCCAGGTCCATCTCGAGGACGGACGAGTGGAAGGCTTCCTTCTTCAGGGCGAAGTACAGGGCGTTGTGATCGAGTTCGATCATTTGCGGCTCGCCGGCGCCGTAGACGATGCCGGGAACCTTGCCGGACAGACGCAGGCGGCGGCTCGCTCCGGTCCCCTGCAGGCTGCGCTCATAGGCGGTGAACTTCATGTGAAAACTCCAATGTTGGGCCCCGCGACCAGGCGCCCGGTAAAAACGATCCAGCCACCGCTTCTCCGCTCGTGGGCGGACGGCCGAAGGATCGGGAAATGCGGCTCAGAAGTTGTTGTTCTGTTCCGCAAAGAGGGAGGTGACCGACTCGCCGTCAGAGATGCGGCGGATGGTCTCGGCGAACAGGAAGGCCACCGACAGCTGGCGGATCTTCTTGCAGGCCTTGCCGGCGTCGGACAACGGCAGCGTGTTGGTGATGACGACTTCGTCGAGCGCCGAATTCTTGATGCGTTCGACGGCCGGGCCGGAGAAGACGGGGTGCGTGCAATAGGCGTAGACGCTCTTGGCGCCGCGATCCTTGAGCACCTCGGCCGCCTTCACGAGCGTGCCGGCGGTGTCGATCATGTCGTCCATGATGACGCAGTTGCGGCCGTCGATGTCGCCGATGACGTGCATCACTTCCGAGACGTTGGCCTTCGGACGGCGCTTGTCGATGATGGCCAGGTCGCAGCCGAGCTGCTTGGCCAGCGCGCGGGCGCGCACGACGCCGCCGACGTCCGGCGACACGACCACCAGATCCTGGTAGTTCTTGGACTTGACGTCGGTCAGCAGCACCGGCGACGCGTAGATGTTGTCGACCGGGATGTCGAAGAAGCCCTGGATCTGGTCGGCGTGCAGATCCATCGTCAGCAGGCGCTCGACACCGACCGTCTGCAGCAGGTTGGCGACCACCTTGGCCGAGATCGGCACGCGGGTGGAACGCGAGCGGCGATCCTGGCGGGCATAGCCGAAGTAGGGGATCACGGCGGTGATGCGGCGCGCGCTGGCGCGCTTCAACGCATCGACCATGATCAGCAGTTCCATCACGTTCTCGTTGGTCGGAGCCCCGGTGGACTGGACAACGAAGACGTCGCGGGCGCGCACGTTCTGGTGGATCTCGACGTCGCACTCACCGTCGGAGAAGCGGCCGACCTTGGCCTTGCCCAGCTCCGAACCGAGTTGAGTGGCGATTTCCTGCGCGAGCACAGGATTCGCGTTGCCTGTGAACAGGACCGTGTTGAACAGCACGTCGGAGACTCCGTGGGACGGGTGCGCAGCGAGACCGGGTGCCGGCCCTTGCGACCAGCTTTTCGAACCGCGGCGTGATCAGGTCACGCCGGGCAGGGACATTTGGCAGGGGAAGAAGGATTCGAACCTTCGCATGTCGGAATCAAAATCCGATGCCTTAACCAACTTGGCGACTCCCCTACACAGGATCCGGCTTGAGGCCGAACCCTAAAACTCTCTCAGCCCGCCCAGGCCCGCAACGGGTGATGAGCAAGACTGCGACACATCCGGCCTGTCCAGCCACCGGGCAATTCGCCCTCGGGCCACGACGCGCTTTCCGCACCGACTCTCGCGAACACCGCGCTGCCCGATCCGGTCATCCGGCTGTTGCCGAACCGACCCTCCAGCCATTGTGCAACCTGGGCGATGGCCGGGCACAGTGCCTGGGCTATCGGCTGAAGGTCGTTATGGCCAAAAGCCGGGTTGCCGGCTTCGGACTCGCGCTCTGCATTCAGGTGTGCAAGAGAGCCTACTAGTGTAGCAGGCTCCGTGTCGCGTGCCAAGTCCGGATGAGAAAAGATGCCTGCGGTTCCCAGGCTTTCTGCGGGCTTGACGACCGCGTAGCGGCGCGGCGCCCAGGCGATGGGCGTCAGCCTTTCGCCGATGCCCTCGACGAACGCATTGTCGCCGCCGACGAAGAACGGCACGTCGGCGCCCAGCGGCGTCGCCAGCTCCAGCAGCCGCGCGCGCGGCCAGTTCAGGTTCCACAGGCGGTTGAGCGCCAGCAGCACGGTGGCCGCGTCGGAGCTGCCGCCGCCCATCCCGGCGCCCCAGGGCACCGACTTGAGCACGGAGATGTCGGCGCCGAAGGACGAGCCGCTCGCCTGCTGCAGCGCCCGCGCGGCGCGCAGGCTCAGGTCGTCGGCGGGCAGGGCCGGGCCGAGGTCGTGCCGGCGCAGCAGGCCGTCGTCGCGCCGTTCGATGTGCAGCGTGTCGGCCCAGTCGATCAGGACGAACACCGACTGCAGCAGGTGATAGCCGTCGGGCCGCCGTCCCGTGATGTGCAGGAACAGGTTCAGCTTGGCCGGCGCGGGCAGGTCGTAGAAGGCTTTGACGGCCATGTCGGCAGCGCTCAGGAAGCAGAGGCGGCGGATGCCGCGGGTTCGGCCGCGTCCAGCTTGACGCGCACGTGCAGCGCCGGCGCGGGCAGCGGCCGCTGCGCGTCGATCAGCTGGTTGCCGGCCAGCTGCGAGAGATCCACGTGCCAGCCGAGCTGGTCGAACGAGCCGCCGTCGGTGCTGCGCCGCGCCGGCGCGTCGGGCCAGGGCCGGCCGGACAGCCAGTCGAACATCGCGGGCAGCGGCAACTGGTCGCCGATGGCGCGTTGCATCATCTCTTCCAGCGTGGCGTAGCGCGTGGTCCCGCCATCGGCCTCGAGCTCGATGCGGGAGGGCGCGCCCTGCGTGCCGGCCGGATCCGACCAGCGCGCCCGCGCGACGGTCGTGCCGATCGGGCTGGTGAGGATCAACTGGCCGCTCGACGCGTTGCCGCTCAGCTCGAACTGGCCGCTCATCGAGCGCGCCGGCACGCCGGGCGCGGCGTCGCTGCGCACCGCCAGCCGGCCGGCGTAGACATGGCCGGGCAGCGGCGGCGGATGGCTGACGCAAGCCTGCAGCAACAGCGCCAGCGCCACCGCGCCCGCGCCCCGGAACGCCAGCTTCACGGCGCGACCTTCAGGCGTGTCATCGTCTGCTTGAGCACCTCGTTGCCCGCATCGAGCCGGTGCGCGTCGCGCAGCACGCGCGCCGCCTCGTCGTGCTTGCCGTCGGCCCACAGCGCCTCGCCCAGATGGGCGGCGATCTCGGTGTCCTTGCGCGACGAATAGGCCTGCGCCAGCAGCGTGGCGGCAGTGTCGAAGTGGCCCATGCGGTACTCGACCCAGCCCAGGCTGTCGACGATGAACGGGTCGGCCGGCGACAGCTCGTGTGCCTGGCGCACCATCGACAGCGCCTCGTCCAGCCGCAGGTTGCGGTCGGCCAGCGAGTAGCCGAGCGCGTTGAGCGCCTGCGAGTTGTCGGGCTGCAGCACGAGGATGTGGCGCAGCAGCTTTTCCATCTCGTCCAGGCGGTTCAGCCGCTCATCGACCATCGCTTCCTGGTAGACGAGGTCGACGTCGTCCGGATTCGCGGTGTTGGCCTTGTTCAGGACGTCGCGCGCCTCGGTCAGCTTTTTCTCGTCGAGCAGCAACTGCACTTCGGTGAGCAGCTTGTAGCGCTGTTCGGCCGGCGTGGTGGCATTGGCGCTGCGAATCATCTTGAGCGCCTCGGCCAGCTTGCCCTGGCGCGCCAGCAGCCCGGCGCGCAGCGAGACGACCTGCAGGTCGGCGTCCTTGGCATCCACCTGGGCGAGCCACCTGGCGGCGGCGGCATCGTCGTGGCGCTGTTCGGCGGCGCGCCCCAGCAGCAACTGCACGTGCGCAAGCCGCACGGGGCTGGTGGCCGCGTCGGAGTCGGCCGCGGGGCCATCGTCGTCGGCCGTGCCGGCGGCCTCCGGCGCACTCGCGCCGGCCGCCTTGCGGGCCGCCGCGTCTTCCGCGGCCTGGGCGGTGACGAGCGCCAGAGCCTGCTTCAGGTCGGCATCGGCCGTGACGGGATCGTGCAACTCGAGGTCGATCTCGCCGAGTGCCAGCCACAGCTGGGCCTGCTTGGGTTTGTCCCTGGCGGCCAGCCGCAACTGCTCGGCGGCGTCGGTCAGGCGCTGCTGCGTGGCCAGCACGCTGGCGAACGCCTGCCGCACGACGGGCTCGGTGTCGGGCTGTGCGAGGTAGCGCCGCACGATCTTCTCGGCCTTGGCGATCAGCTCGGTGGACGGCGCGCTGCCCTTGGCCGGCGGCGCGCTCGCGGGCGCGCTGGGCGCACCGGCGGCCGCGGAGGCCCGCGCCTGCGAGGCGTCGCTGGCCGAATTCATCACGTCCAGGGCGAGCAGCACCGGCTGCAGGGCCTTGGGATCCTGCTCCTGCGCCTGTGCTGCCAGGTCCAGCGCGAAGACCGGCTGGCCCTGGTTCAGGCGGATTCGGCCCAGGGCGACGCGGGCGGCGGTGCGCGTGTCGGGGGCGTCCATGTAGGGCTGCAGCAGCTGCCGGAACTGCTCGGCGGCGCCGGCCCTGTCCTTGGCATGCTGCTGGGCGCGCGGCAGGCTGGAGATCAGCGCCGAGCGTTCGGCCGGCGTGCTCAGCGACAGCAGTTGCCGCAGCGGCTCGGCGGTGTCGGGCACGCGGCCGAAGGCGATCAGCAACTGGATCTCGGTGCGCAGCGCCTCGGTGGAACGGGGCATCGCCTGGCGCCAGCTGCGCGTGATGTCGAGCGCCTTCTCGCCCGCGCCGGCCTCGACCGCAATCTGCAGCGCGCGGCGATAGAGTGCGTCGTCCTTGTGATTGCGGGCGGCCTGCAGCATCAGCTCGACGGCGTCGCCCGGCTCTCCTTCGCGCAACGCGAATTCCGCTTCCAACAACTGGTACAACAGGCGGCCGTTGAGATAGGAATTGTCGACGGGCGGTGGCGCCGGTGGCGCGATGGTGGGCACCGAGGCGGGGCCCGCGGGCGGCAAGGCGGCGTTGTTCTGCTGCGCCCAGGCGCCTGCCGGCACCAGCAAGGCCAGGCCCGCGCCCGCCACGAACCGGCGGCAAGCCACACCCGCCGCCGAGGCGATCACGCCCTGGGTGATCCGCTTCAAGCCTTGTCTTTGCCGCATCGCCGCTCCATATCAGTCCATTCTAGGCCCCGAGAAAAACACCATGCCCGAGCTGCCCGAGGTAGAAGTTACGCGCCGCAGCGTTGCCGGCGGATTGCTGGACGCGCGGGTGCTCGACGTGCGCATGGGCCTGCCGCTGCGCTGGCCGCTGGGCGGGGAACCGCGAGCGCTCGCCGGTACCTTTTGCGGCGACATGTCGCGTCGCGGCAAGTACCTCTGGCTTCCTTTGTGGCGCCGCGCCGCCGAGCCGAGTTCCGCGCTGGCGGGCCTGCCCCGCGGCGCGGCGAGGCCCGGGCCCGAGTCCGCGGGAGGCCTGTTGATCCATCTGGGCATGTCGGGCGCCCTGTCGTTCGGGCAGGCGCCGGCCGAACGCGCGCCCCATGAGCATTTCCGCCTGGTGACGGATCAGGGCGACCTGTGGCTGATCGACCCGCGCCGTTTCGGCGCCGTCGTCTGGTCGCCGTCGCTCGAGGCCGAACCGGCGCGCAAGCTGTTGTCCGCACTGGGGCCTGAGCCGTTCGACCCCGCGCTGGACGACGCCGGCTTCCATGCCGGCCTGAAGGCGCGGCGCACGCCGGTGAAGGCGGCGCTGCTGTCGGGGGAGCTGGTGGTGGGCGCAGGCAACATCTATGCATGCGAAGCCCTGCACCTGGCGCGGATCGATCCGCGCATGCCGTCCAACAAGATCAGCCGGCCGCGTGCCGCGCGCTTGCTGGCCGCGGTACGTCAGGTGCTGGGCCAGGCGATCGAGGCGGGCGGTTCGACCCTGCGTGACTTCAGCGCCAACGGCGCCGCCGGCCACTACCAGGAACGGGCGCAGGTCTACGGCCGCGCCGGCGAACCTTGCAATACCTGCGGATCCGCGGTGCGCCGTATCGTCCAGGGACAGCGCTCGACCTTCTTCTGCGGGGTTTGCCAGAAACGCTAGTTGATACTGCCGCCAGCTGCGTCAGATACTCCGCAGACGTGAGTAATTGCCGAGAATGTATCGGGAGGTTTCCTGCTCGACGTCAGCGCTGCCGTCGAGCGGCGGCGCGCGAGTCCGCGATGCGACATACTGCGCATTTGGCGGGGTTATCGGGCGATGGGCCGCTGGCAATCGCGCTACGATCCCCTGTCAACTGGTCAATATATGCACCAGAGAACCGCCGCATTGGCGCCGACCATCTAGCGACGAATAAAGAGCTTGGGCATGACGACGAAAGATCAATCGCTGGTACCCGCCCTCGACGCACTGGCCAACTGGCGCCAGTCGCTGGCGCGCGAACTGTCGGGTCTGACCAAGTTCTTCACGAGCAACGACCTGCTGTCGGTGCCCTCGGCTGACATCGCCGAGTCGCTACGCCAGCGCCTGCTGGCCGACAAGCTCGTCGTCGCCTTCGTCGCAGAGTTCTCGCGCGGCAAGTCCGAGCTGATCAACGCGATCTTCTTCGCCGACACCGGTCGCCGGATCCTGCCCGCCTCGCCCGGCCGCACCACCATGTGCCCGGTGGAGCTGGCCTGGGACGACAAGGACCCGCCGATGCTCGATCTGCTGCCGATCGACACCCGGCGCGAAGGCTCCTCGCTGACCGAGCTGCGCACCACGCGCGAAGGCTGGAAGCGCGTACCGCTCGATCCGTCCGACCCCGAGGCGCTGGCCGCATCGCTGGCGGAAGTCACGCACACGCGCCGGGTCTCGCCCGAGGTCGCACGCGAACTGGGCCTGTGGTCGGACACCGATCCCGAGGACAACCCGCCGCTGGACGACGAAGGCCTGGTCGAGGTGCCGGCCTGGCGCCACGCGATGATCAACTACCCGCATCCGCTGCTCGCGCGCGGGCTGGTGGTGCTCGATACCCCGGGCCTGAACGCGATCGGCACCGAGCCCGAGCTGACGCTGGGCCTGCTGCCCGGCGCGCACGCCGCGCTTTTCCTGCTGGGCGCCGATGCCGGCGTCACCAAGTCCGACCTGTCGGTCTGGAACGAGCACCTGGGCGGCCAGTCCATGGCCTGCTTCGTCGTGCTCAACAAGGTCGACATGCTGGCCGACCCGCTGCTCACCGACGCGCAGAACGAGGCGCTGGTGCAAAAGCAGTGCGAGGTCACCGCGCAGACGCTGCAGATGCCTCGCGACCGCGTGTTCCCGGTCTCGGCCCGCACCGCGCTGCATGCGCGCCTGAACAACAACGCGGCCGACCTGGCCAAGAGCCGGCTGCCGCAGCTGGAAGAGGCGCTCACCAACGAGCTGCTGCCCGCGCGCCAGCAGGTGCTCACGCACGCGCTGGTGCAGGGCGTCGAGCAACTGCGGGTGCAGGTCAACGCGCGCCTGCGCGACCAGCGCCGCCAGAATTCCGAGCAGCTGCTGGAGCTGCGCGGCCTGCGCGGCAAGAGCGGCGCGCGCGTGCGCCACCTGCTCGATCGCGTGCAGGAAGACGCCGCCGAATTCGAGCGCTGCGTCGCCCGCCTGACCGCGTTGCGCGCCGTCCAGACGCGCCTGCTGCGCGACACGCAGAACCAGCTTTCCAGCGAGCGCATCCGCGCCGAAGTCAAGGAGCTGCAGAACGCGCTGAACTCCGGCTGGCTGCACCTGGGCGCGCGCCAGGCCTTCCTGGGCATGTGCGACAAGCTGCGCCACGCGCTGTCCGACTCCGAGGTCACGACCGCCGAGGCGCGCGAGATGCTGCAGGGCACCTTCCGCCAGCTCAATGCCGAATTCGGCTTCTCGCTGTCGATCGCGCTGCCGCCCGAGCTGGCCCAGCATCGCGAGGATCTGGCCGCCATCGAGCGCGGCTACAACCGCTACTTCGGCCTCAGCGAGACGCTGCGCATGGCGTCGTCGGCGTTCAAGGAGCGCTTCGTGCGCATGCTCGTCTCCAAGCTGCGCGTCGTCTTCGAGACGGCTGCGCGCGACATCGAGCTGTGGCATCAGGCCGCCAGCGCGCAGATGGAAGCACAACTGCGCGACCGCCGCCGCAGCTTCCGCAAACGCCGCGAATCGCTGGAGCGCATCCAGCAGGCGGCCGGTGACCTGGAAGAACGCGTGACCGACGTCGAGTCGCAGTCCGCGCGCATCGAGGCGCTGATCACCGACGTGGCGCTGCGCTGCGAGACGCTGGCCGTCATCGCGCGCCGCGGCCCGACGGGCATCGAGTCCGAGCACATCGAGATTCCGTTCGACGCGACGGCCACCGCCGCCGTCTGAACGCCGCATCCCGATCGCCTTGCTGCGGCAAGGCATGATTCGGCATGGATCTGTTTTCTGCCGGGGCCGAGCGGCCCCCGTTCATCGCCCGCGAGGCGTCTGCCGAATGGAACGCGCTGCCGTTCGCCGAGCGCGTCATCGCCTGGCAGCGCTCGCATGGCCGGGCCGGATTGCCCTGGCAGCGCACGCGCGATCCCTACCGCGTCTGGCTGTCCGAAATCATGCTGCAGCAGACGCAGGTGACGACGGTGCTCGGCTACTACGAGCGCTTCCTGCAACGCTTTCCGACCGTCGCCGCGCTCGCCGCCGCGCCGTCGGAAGAGGTGCTCGCGATGTGGAGCGGCCTGGGCTACTACGCCCGCGCTCGCAACCTGCATCGCTGTGCCCAGGCGGTCGTCGACCAGCATGGCGGCGCCTTCCCGCGTAGCGCCTCGCTGCTCGCCGAGCTGCCAGGCATCGGCCGCTCGACCGCCGCGGCCATCGCGGCGTTCTGCTTCGGCGAGCGCGTGGCGATCCTGGACGGCAACGTCAAGCGCGTGCTCACGCGCCTGCTCGCCTACGAGGGCGACATCGCACAGTCCGCAGCCGAGAAGGCCTTGTGGACCATCGCGACGGACCTGCTGCCGGACGCGCCGCGCGGCGAGCCACTGCACGCCGCGATGGCCACCTACACGCAGGGCCTGATGGATCTGGGCGCCACGGTCTGCACGATCCGCAGGCCGGCCTGCGACGCCTGCCCGGCGCATGCCATGTGCCAGGGCCGCGCGTCGGGCGCGCCCGAGCGGTTTCCCGTCAAGACCCGCAAATTGAAGCGCAGCAAGCGCGCGAGCGTGCTGCTGTGGCTGCAGCAGAAGGACCGGGTGTGGCTGGTGCGGCGAGCCGACTCCGGCGTGTGGGCGCAGCTGTGGTCGCTGCCCGAGTTCGACACCGCCGTCGCGCTCGAGCGCGCGGTCGCCACCTGGCCTGGCACGCTCGAATGGATGGCACCGTTCAAGCACGTGCTGACGCACTTCGACTGGATGCTGCAGCCGCTGAAGCTGCAGTGGCACGGATCGATATCGGGCGAGCAGCAGCGCGACATCGAGCGGCTCGGCGCGGTGAATGTCGCGTCTGTCGCCGAACCGGGGGAGGCCGACGTGCACGGCGATGTCGAGTCCGCGGACGACGATGCCCAGGCCAGCGTTGCAGCGCCGCTCAGCGAAGGCCGCTGGTTCGCGCGCGCCGATCTGGCGGACGTCGGCATCCCGTCGCCGATCCGCAAGCTGCTGGACGCTGCGTTGCCGGATTGAGGAGCACGCGCGTCACGCGCGCGCGTCTTCGGGCAAGCCTCCGAGGGTCAGCGACATCGTGCGTTCAACGCCGACGCGACCGACGCGTCGTTCACCGGTCTCGACCCAGCCCGCTTTTTGATAGGCGCGGATGCCGGCGGCGTTGCCGTCGTCGACGCGCAGCATCAGCAGCGGGCACGCCGGCCAGCGCCGCGCGACCCGGTGCGCCATCTCACTCAGTGCGAGCGACCCCAGGCCGCGGCCCTGGTGCGGCAGGCCGATGCGCAGTCCGCTGACGACCACGGCACCCGGCTCGACCCAGTCGGGCGCGGCGGCGCCGCGTTTGAGCACCGCCCAGCCGACGACCTGGTCATCGGCGCGAATGGCCAGGCCAGCGACTTCTTCCGGATTGGCACTCGCGCAGCTGGCGATGCCTTTGGCCAGCGTGCCGGCGAACTCGACCTGCGCCGGGCTGATCTCCAGCGCCAGCACCGCTTGCCGATCCGCGTTGGCGAGGGCGTGCCAGTCGATGATCTCGACGCGTGTTTGCGCCAGCGTCACGAGGCGTCGAGCGCGTCCAGCTCGCGATGGCGCAGCAACGTGGACACGTCGGGCGCGAAGCGCTGCGCCAGCGTCTCGGCCATGAAGACCGAGCGGTGCTGGCCGCCGGTGCAGCCGATGGCCACTGTCAGGTAGCTGCGCTGGTCGTCCTCGAAGTTGGGCAGCCAGCGCCGCAGGAAGGCCTCGATCTGGTCGAGCATCTCCATCACTTCGGGCTGCGCGCGCAGGTAGGTGGCGACCTCGATGTCCCGGCCATTGAACGGGCGCAGCTCCCGCAGGTAATACGGGTTGGGCAGCACGCGCACGTCGTAGACCATGTCGGCGTCCAGCGGCACGCCGCGCTTGAACGCGAACGATTCGAAGACCAGAGACAGCTGGCTGGCGTGCGCCCCGACCAGGTCCCGCACCCAACGGCGCAGTTGCACCGGGCGCAACTGGCTGGTGTCCAGGATGGTGGAGCGCACGCGGATCGTGGCGAGCAGCTCGCGCTCCAGCTCGATGGCCTCGATCAGCGCGCGGTGGGTGTCGGTGCCGAGGTGGCCCTTGGACAGCGGATGGGGACGGCGGGTCTCGGAGAACCGGCGCACCAGCGTGTCGGTGCTGGCGTCCAGGAACACCGGGCGCACCTTGACGCCCTCGTTCATCAGCTTTTCCAGCAAGGGCACCAGCCGCGGCAGCGAGCCGGCGGTGCGCACGTCGACCGCGACCGCCACGCGACGCACGGTGCGCTCGGTTTCCAGGCGCAGGAACTCGGGCAGCAGCTCCGGCGGCAGGTTGTCGACGCAAAAGAATCCGGCGTCTTCCAGCGCGTGCAGCGCCACGGACTTGCCGGAGCCCGAGATGCCGGTGATCAGCACGATCTCGCGGGTGCCGCCGGTGCCGACGCGCGCTTCCTCGGGCACCGCTTCGGGCACGTGTTCGTCTAGACCGGTGCTCATGATCCTTCCTCGATGTCTTGTTGCAGGTGGACGCCTCAGCGCGCGCCGGAGCGGCCGCGCGGAGTCGCCGGGCTGGCGTCGACCGCCACGGCCTGGGCGATCAACTCCTGCGCATGCGCCAGGCTGGTGCCCGAGCTGCGCTCGCCGCCCAGCATGCGCGCCACTTCGGCCACGCGCGCTTCGCCCACGAGCGGCGTGACCTGACTCGCGGTGGTGCCGCCGATGCTGCGCTTGGCCACGACGAAGTGATGATCGCCGCAGGCGGCGACCTGCGGAAGATGCGTCACCGCCATGACCTGCACGTGACGGCCCAGCCGCTTCATCAGCCGGCCGACCGAATCGGCAACGGTGCCGCCGACGCCGGCGTCGATCTCGTCGAAGATCAGCGTGCCGACGCTGGCCGACGCCGCGCGCGTGCCGGCGCCATCGGCCTCGGCCGCCGCCACCGACGACTGGGCCGCCGTCACCGCGATGGCCAGCGCGAGCCGGGAGAGCTCGCCCCCGGACGCGACCTTGGCCAGCGGCCGCGGCGTGCTGCCTGCGTGGCCGGCCACCAGGAACTCGACCGTCTCGGCACCGTAGGACTGCGGGCCGTCCTGCGGCACCAGGGCGACGTCGAAGCGGCCTCCGGCCATGCCCAGTTGCTGCATGGCCTCGGTGATGCGGCCGGCCATCAGCGGCGCCGCAGCGGCGCGGCGCGCGCTCACGCGTTTGGCCTCCGTGCGCCAGCGCGCGAGGGCGTCGTCGACGCGCTTCTGCAGCCCGGCCAGGTCGGCCGCGGCGTCGAGCGCGGCCAGCGCCGTCTTCCATTCGCCCCACAGGGTGGCCAGATCCTCGGGTGAGCGGCGGAAGCGGCGCGCCAGGCTCATCCAGGCGGACATGCGCTCGTCCAGCTCGGACAGCCGTTGCGGATCCAGGTCAGCGCGGTTCAGGTAGCTGGCCAGACTGTGCGCGGCGTCCTGCAATTGCAGCTCGGCGCCGTCCAGGGCCTCGATGACCGGCGCCAGCGCGGCGTCGTAGTCGGCCACCTCGCGCAAGGCGCTGGCCGCGCGCGACACGATCTTCAGTGCGTTGAGCTCGCCTTCGGAGATCTCGTCCAGCGCCTGCTGCGACGCCGTCATCAGCGCCTGCGCATGCGAGAGCCGGCCATGTTCCGCGGTGATGGCCTGCCACTCGTCGTCGGACGGCGACAGGCGCTCGACCTCGGCGAGCTGCCAGGCCAGGCGCTCGCGTTCGGTGTCGAGCTCACCCTGGCGCGCGCGGGCGCTGGCCAGCGCGGCGGTCGCCTGCGCCCAGGCGGCGTAGGCCGTGGCGACGGGGGCGGCATCGATGCCGGCCTGTTCGTCGAGCAGCGCGCGCACGGCGGCCGGGCGGGTGAGGCTCTGCCAGGCGTGCTGGCCGTGGATGTCGATGAGGTGGTCGGCCACCTCGCGCAATTGCGTCAGCGTGGCCGCGCTGCCGTTGACGAACGCGCGGCTCTTGCCCTGCGCGTCGACCACGCGGCGCAGCAGCAGCGTCTCGTCGACCGCGAAGCCTGCTTCGTCGAGCCAGCCGGCCAGCGACGCCGGGGAATCGAATTCGGCCGCGATCTCGCTGCGGGCGCAGCCCTCGCGCACCACGCCGCCCTCGGCGCGCGCGCCCAGCGCCAGCTGCAGCGCGTCGATCAGGATGGACTTGCCCGCGCCCGTCTCGCCGGTGAGCACGGAGAAGCCGGCGCCGAACTCGAGTTCGAGCGCATCGACGATCACGAAGTCTTTCAGCGACAGGCGGCGCAGCATGGGATCAGAGGCGGATGAGATGGCTTGCGAGCATGCATCGCGACAAGCTCAATCGGTGAGCCAGCAAAGCCGCATCGCGCGGTCGAGGCGCATCGGCGCGCCGCCGCTGGCCAGTGGCCAAGGGTGGGGTCGTCATGCCGTGCCCTCATGCCAGTGCAGCTTGTTGCGCAGCGTGGCGTAGTAGCTCCAGCCGCGCGGATGGAGGAAGCGCGCCTTGTGCGCCGAGCGCTGCATGCGCACGGTGTCGCCCAGCAGCATGCTCGCCAGGCCGTGCATGTCGAAATTGGCGCTGGCTTCCTTGCCCTGCACCAGCTCGAGCAGCACCTCCTGGTCGTCGGGCAGCACGATGGGCCGGTTGGACAAGGTGTGCGAGGCGACCGGCACCATGGCCCAGCCGCCGATGCCCGGGTGCAGGATCGGACCCCCCGCGGACAGCGCGTAGGCGGTAGAGCCGGTGGGCGAGGCAACGATCACGCCGTCGGAGCGGATGTTGGCCACGTGATCGGCGCCGACCGACACGCGCAGCTCGATCATGCTGGACGTGCTACTGCGCACCACGACGTCGTTCAGGGCGAAGCCCTGGAAGATCTGCTGGCCCTCGCGCCAGACGCCGCCTTCGATCATCGGCCGGCTCTCGGCCTCGTAGTCGCCGCGGATCATGGGCGCGAGCGCCTCGCGCCAGCCGGTGGCCGCGATGTCGGTGATGAAGCCCAGGCGGCCCTGGTTGATGCCGATCAGCGGGATGCCGTGGCGCGCCAGTTCGCGGCCGATGCCCAGCATCGTGCCGTCGCCGCCGACCACCACGGCCAGATCGCAGACCTGGGCCAGTTCGTCGATGCGCATGGCGCCGTAGTCGAGCCAGTCGCTGTTCATCGCGGTGTCGTGGTCGACCGACACCTCGACGCCCCCGCGCACCAGGAACTGGGCGATCTCCTCCAGGATCGGACGCACGCCCTGGGCCTGGTACTTGCCGAAGAGCGCCACGTGACGGAAGGGGGTCGACATGCGATGAATTACACCACAGCACCCCCGTGGCGGGCGGGCAGATCGCCCAGGTAAATCGGGCGTTTGGCGCTGGGCGCCACGCCGTTGTCCGTACAATCGACTCCATGCTCGACGAGCGCGCCAAGACACTGCTGAAGACCCTGGTCGAACGCTACATCGCCGACGGCCAGCCCGTGGGCTCGCGCACGCTCTCGCGCGCCTCGGGCCTGGAGCTGTCGCCGGCGACGATCCGCAACGTGATGGCCGACCTCGAGGAGCTGGGCCTGATCGTCAGTCCGCACACGTCCGCCGGCCGAGTGCCCACGGCGCGCGGCTACCGCCTGTTCGTCGACACCATGCTCACCGCGCGCTCGGTCGACGCCGAGGCGACGCTGTCGCAACTGCTCAACGAGATCGGCGGCCCGCGCGAGCTGCAGCCCGACCAGCCCCAGCGCGTGATCGCGCAGGCGGCCTCGATGTTGTCCAACCTGTCCAGCTTCGTCGGCGTCATCACCGCGCCGCGCAAGGCCGGCGTGTTCCGCCACATCGAGTTCCTGCGCCTTGGCGAGCGGCGGGTGCTGGTGATCCTGGTCGCGCCGGACGGCGACGTGCAGAACCGCGTGATCATCACCGCCAACGACCACACGCAGGCACAGCTGGTGGAGGCCACCAACTTCCTGAACGCGCACTACGCGGGCATGTCGATCGACGACGTGCGCGAGCGCCTGAAGACCGAGGTCGAGGCGCTCAGCGCCGACATCGCCGCGTTGATGCGCGCCGCCGTGCAGGCCGGCAGCGACGCCATCGCCGAGAGCGACGAACAGGTGGTGGTGGCGGGCGAGCGCAACCTGCTGGGCGTGCAGGACCTGCACCACGACATGCGCAGTCTGCGCGAGATGTTCGACGTCTTCGAGCAGAAGACGCAGCTGATGCGCCTGCTCGAAGGCTCCAGCCGCGCCGAGGGCGTGCGCATCTTCATCGGCGGCGAGAGCCGAGTGGTGCCGTTCGAGGCGCTGTCGGTGGTGTCCTCGCCCTACGAGGTCGACGGCCGGGTGGTGGGCACGCTGGGCGTGATCGGCCCGACGCGCATGCCCTACGACCGCATGATCCAGATCGTCGACATCACCGCCAAGCTGGTGGGCAACGCGCTGTCGCAGCGCTGAGAGGGCCTGCGCGACCGAAGGTCGCCAGCCGCCGGCCCGTTCGCGGGCGACTGCGCGCGTCACGCGCGAGAAAGCCGTCAGAACAGCGCGCTGATCATCTTGATCGGCGAGGCACCTGTCAGCATCGCCACACCCGCCGCCGCACCAGCGACCGTGCTCGCGTCGCCCAGCGCGGCCTGCGTCACCTGCGACACGTCCGAAACGATCGCCTGCGGCAGGTCGACCGCCACCGCATGCACCGCGGTCGCCGCGCCGTGCACGGCCGACTCCACGCCATTGACGACGGCATTGACGCCGTTCGACAGCAGGTGGATGCCGCCTTCGACCGCATGCTCGGCGCCGATGGCGACGTCGGCCACCATCTCGAACGGAAACGCGATCGCGTCTTCCACGCCGTGCACCACGGCCATGCCGCCGTTGGCGAGTGCCTCCATCGCGCGCGCACTGAACGACACCGTCGCGCTGGCCGCGTCGCCCACCGCCTCGCCGACGCTCTCGACGCCGTTCACGATCTTGGCCGGAACCTCCTCGATCGCGCGCAGCACGCCGCTGCCACCCGCGCAGCCGGAATTCACCGCCGCGTAGGAAGAGCCGGTCGAGGAACTGGTGGACAGGGACATGACGCCATTTCTCCAAATGTGTCAGTCATGCTACGGAAGGTGCCGCTTCGCCATCCGGGAAACAGACCTGGAAACCGGGTCGATCTCCCGTCTCGACGCCGCCACGCCCCCGTTCGCCGCCCCCGCGTCCGTACAATCGCGGCCTCGTGGGCCGTTAGCTCAGTTGGTTAGAGCAGAGGACTCATAATCCTTTGGTCGTTGGTTCAAGTCCAACACGGCCTACCAGTATTGGTGAACTTTCGCGTCCATCGAGGGCAGCGTTGTGCTCCTCTACTGCTCCTCGCCCATTGCCCGCTGCGTCGGCAGCCAGCAAGGCCGATTTTTGCAGCGCACGCCTGGCCGACGCGACCGCGGTCGCTCAAGCGGAATGCCAGACCACCCCCCGCCTGCTGAACATCTCCTGCATCCGCCGGCCCTCGATCAGCCGGTCGACGGCCAGCTGCAGGGCCGCCGCCAGCGGCGCCGCGTCCTTCTTCACCGCCAGGCCGACGGCCCAGCCGTCGCGCGAATTGTGCAGGGTCGGCAATGGCGAGATGACGAAGCGCGGGTCGTCGGCGAGCGCGAACTCGAGTTCCGACTCCAGGCCCGCGGCGGCAGCGAACTCGCCGCGCTTGAGGGCTTGTGCGGCCTCGACGCCGTCCTTCCATGTCGTGGTCAGCTGCTGCCTGTAGGCGCCGCCGTCGGCGCCGATCATCAGCCAGCCGGCGAGCGTCTGCCCGGGCACCGCCACGCGCGTGCCGTTCAGTTGCGCCAGCGTCTCCAGGTGCGGCAACTGGTCGAGGCGGCGCGCGATCATCACGCGGTCGCGCCAGTACGGCGCGAAGATGCGCACCTGCGGGTTGGCCTGCATCAACGGCGCCTCGACGGGCACGTGCAGCATCACGTCCGCTGGGCCGAAACCCAGGTAGTGACCCTTCCAGACCATGTTGCGCAGGTCGTCGTTCACCTCCTCGCCGGCCTGGAAGGGCATCAGCGAGAGCTTGACGCCGAGCGAGTCGGCGAGGGCGGCGGCGAGCTCGACGTCGATGCCCTGGCCCTTGTCGTGGAACGGCGGCATGTCGCGATACACCGCCACCACCAGCGTGCCGCGCGCCTGGATGGCGGCGAGCGAGGTCTCGGCCGCGCCCGTGCCCGCGGTCGCGGCGAGCGCTGCCAGGCCGCCCAGCGAGCGCAGGGCGCCGCGACGGTCGATCGGGCGGGCGTTCACGGAGCCTCCGGCAGCGGCTTCTCGCGCCGTGACTCGAGATAGGTCTTGATGGCCCACAAGGCCTCCTGGCTCAGCACGCCTTCGAAAGGCGGCATGTAGACCGCGCCGTTGCGCGTGCGGCCGTGTCGCACGGTGGTGATCATGTAGTCGTCGTTATCCCTGACGCAGTTGTCGCGCGCTGTCTTGTCCTTCAACCCGGCGCAGTCGTTGTCCAGCCGGCGCAGGTCCGGCGCGATGCCGCCGGAGATCGCTTCGAGCCCATGGCAGCGCGCGCAGTTCTGGTTGAACCCGGACGATCCGATCTCGACGGCCGTCGGGTTGCCGCTGTATGGATTGACGGTGCGCCACTCGTCGCCCAGGGGCGCCAGGCCGGTGGTGTCCACGGGCTGCGGCGTGACGTTGCCATGGGCGGCGACGAGGGCGCAGACGCCGGCCGCCAGGAGCGCTGCGACCGCGGCGCGCATGCGCTTTCGCGCGGGGGAGGGTGCTTGCTGCATGAGATGTCTCCGTCTGTGTGATGGGTCGAACAGGCGGAGCTGCGGTCTGCAAAGCCCGTGCCATCAGGCGGGCGCCATCTGCGCGGGAATGCTTCTTGCGAAATGTCAAGGCAGGGTCGGCCGAGCGTGCTTGTGGCCGGCCGCCTGGTGCGATTCCAGCGTGCCGAGTGCTAGTCTCCAAGCCATCGTCCGCAAGGTCGCAGGCCGCAGGCTCAGGGATTGCACCGAGGTCTGTGCCAGGCGTGCTGTACCAGGATCGAACACCGTGCAGCAGCTGCGCCAGAAGGCCGTGCTGCTCGACGCAACCACGAACGAGACAACCTGCCGCCGGCAGGAACAGAGGAAGCGGCCCATGTCAGCATCCCTACACGCCTTGCCCGCCCCGGGGGCATGGACGACGCCGGCGGCGCACGCCACCGACAGCCTGCCGGCGCGCGCCGAGCGCATCGAGAAATCGCATCTGCGCTGTGCGGCGCTCGGACTGACACGGGTCGAGCGGCCCGACTTCGAACCGCTGGTGCGCGGCGACCTCGCGCTCGCGCGCGAGCGCAACCAGCGTTTGTTCACGCACGCTGCACCCGTGATGGAGATGCTGTTCGAGCAGATCGTCAACACCGAGAGCATGATCGTGCTGACC
This sequence comes from Vitreoscilla sp., assembly GCA_045810265.1. Lineage (GTDB taxonomy): Bacteria > Pseudomonadota > Gammaproteobacteria > Burkholderiales > Burkholderiaceae_C > Scleromatobacter. Next base: position 23,442 of record JBJMWF010000262.1, read on the forward strand.
GATGCGCAGGGCACCATCCTGCATTCGGTCGGCGACGACGAATTCCTCGCGCGCGCCGGCAAGGTGGCGCTGACGCCCGGCGTCAACTGGGCCGAGCAGTCCAAGGGCACCAACGCGATCGGTACCGCGCTGATCGAGGAGCTGCCGACGCTCGTGCACGCCGGCGAGCACTTCGTCCACGCGAACAACTTTCTCACCTGCTCGGCCGCGCCCATCATGGATCCGCGCGGCAACATGCTGGGCGTGCTCGACGTCACCGGCGACCATCGCTCCTACCACCAGCACACCATGGGGCTGGTGCGGATGTCGGCGCGCATGATCGAGAACCACTGGCTGTCGGAGGACTACGGCAACCGGCTGCGCCTGCACTTCCACCTGCGGCCCGAGTTCATCGGCACGCTGCTGGAGGGCATCATCGTCGTGGGCGCCGACGGGCGGCTGCTGGGCGCCAACCGCAGCGCGCTGGACCAGCTGGACATCAGCGGCGCGGCCTTGCGCATGCATTCGCTGACCAGCCTGTTCCAGACCACGGTCGGTGCGGTGTTCGACCACCTGCGGGTACCCCTGACGGTACCCATGCGCCTGACGCTTCCCAACGGCCGCCAGTTCCACGCCTGCGCTCGCTTCAACGGACCGATCCGCTCGGTGATGGCCGGCTTCGAGAGCGTCGATCCGGCGGCCGACGGCGGCAACGCGGCGGCGTCCGCGCCGATATCCCCGGCGGCCCGCGAGGTGCGCAAGGACGATGCGGCGCGGCTGTCGGGCCTGCACTACCTCAGCACGGGCGACGCGCAGGTCGAGGCGGTCGTGCAGAAGGTGCGGCGTGTCCTCAACAAGGAGATCCCGCTACTGATCCTGGGCGAGACCGGCACGGGCAAGGAGCTGCTGGCGCGCGCCGTCCACCAGGATTCGGATCGCGCCCGCCAGCCCTTCGTGGCCGTGAACTGCGCCTCGATTCCCGAGTCGCTGATCGAGGCCGAGCTGTTCGGCTACGAGGATGGCGCCTTCACCGGCGCGCGCCGCAAGGGCGCCAGTGGGCGCATCGTGCAGGCCAACGGCGGCACGCTGTTCCTGGACGAGATCGGCGACATGCCCCTGTCACTGCAGGCCCGCCTGCTGCGCGTGCTGCAGGAGCGTTGCGTCACGCCATTGGGCAGCCACAAGTCGATCGCGGTGGACATCGCCGTGGTGAGCGCGACCCACCGCAACCTGCGCGACATGAACGCCGCCGGCACCTTCCGCGAAGACCTGTACTACCGCCTCAACGGGCTGGTCGTGCGGCTGCCGGCGTTGCGTGACCGCAGCGACCTGCGCACGGTGGCCCGACGCATCGTGCTGGCCGAAGCGCCCGACGCGCCGCCGCAGATCAGCGCGCCGGTGATGGCGCTGTTCGAACGCTATGCGTGGCCGGGCAACATTCGCCAGCTCGCCAATGTGCTTCGTACCGCGGTGGTCATGGCCGGCAGCGACCCGGCGATCACCGAGGAGCACCTGTCGGAGGATTTTCTCGAGGACGTGCTGCGCCAGCCCGGAGCGGCTGCGCCTGTACCGGCGACGCCGTGTGACGCCATGCCCGCGATGTCGGAACCGACCGGGGTATCTGCGCCCGCAACGACGGGCGCTGCGATCGCGCCGGGTACGTTGGCGCGCACGCTGGGCGAATCCGAGGTCGCCCTGATCCAGGCCGCGGTCGACGCCGCGGGCGGCAACATCTCGGTGGCGTCCAAGGCGCTGGGCATCAGCCGCAACACCATCTATCGCAAGCTGCGCTGGGCCAGGTAGGCGTCGTGGCTGGGCGCCCGCGAGGGTGCCTTGGAGAAGGTCAGCCCTGTGCCGTGCGATGACGGTCGTTGTCCCGTTCTGCAGCACCTCGCCCGCTCCCGTGGAGCGCGCGCCGCGACGCCACCGGTGGCAGCGGCCAGATCAGCAAGGGTGAACCCTCGAAATATCGCCTGTCGGCGCGCGGCACGCGACTTGCGGAGAAGAGGACGTGGCCGCGATCGCGGACATGGCCGCCACGGCGGTGCCACGACCCAAGGAGACTCCCATGCAATGGACGCAACCCGCGTTTGAAGACCTGCGCTTCGGCTTCGAGATCACGATGTACATCGCCTCGCGCTGAGCGCCCGCACCGCCGGCAGCGCCGGCGGCCGGCGACGCGGTATGCCCCGGTGGCCGCGTCGCCACTGTTCCATCACTCCCACGATCATGAAAATACTCGTGCTGGGCTCCGGTGCCGGCGGCGGCTTCCCGCAGTGGAACTGCAACTGCACCAACTGCGCCGGCCAGCGCAGCGGCCGCATCCGGGCCAGCGAACGAACGCAGAGCTCGATCGCGGTCTCGCCCGACGGCCAGTCGTGGGTGTTGCTCAATGCCTCGCCCGATATCGGCGGACAGATCCGCCGCCATCCGCAACTGCACCCGCGGCAAAGGCTGCGCGAGACGCCGATCAAGGCCGTCGTGCTGATGGATGCGCAGATCGACCACGTCACCGGCCTGCTGGGCTTGCGCGAAGGTCCGTGCATCGACCTCTACGCCACCCGCTGCGTGTTCGAGGATCTCACCAGCGGCCTGCCGCTGCTCAACGTGCTGCAGCACTATTGCGGGACGCGCTGGCACATGCTGGGCATCGAGGGCTCGCGCACCCGCTTCGACTTCGAAATCGAGGCGGTGTCCAGGCTTCGCTTCACGGCGTTCGCGATTCCCGGCCTGGCGCCGCCGTATTCGCCACACCGGCGCGACCCAGTCGTGGGCGACAACATCGCGTTGCGCATCGAGGATCTGGTCGACGGCAGCAGCCTGTTCTATTCACCCGGGCTGGCCCACGTCGGCCAACAGGAGCTCGCATGGATGGGCGATGCCGACTGCGTGCTGGTGGACGGCACGTTCTGGCGCGACGACGAGATGCAGCGCGCCGGGCTCGGCACCAAGACGGCCGCCGACATGGGACACCTCCCGCAGCAAGGCGGCGCGGGCCAGGCCGGCATGGTGGATGCGCTGCGCGCCTGCCCGGCGGCGCGCAAGGTGCTGATCCACATCAACAACAGCAACCCGATCCTCGACGAGGACAGCGCGCCGCGCCGCCTGCTGGACTCGCTGGGCATCGAGGTGGCACACGACGGCATGGAGATCTCGCTATGAACGAACCGCACGCCACCGACGCCCCCTGGAGCGTCGACGACTTCGAGGCCAGCCTGCGGGCGCGCGAATCGCGTTATCACATCCACCATCCCTTCAACCTGCGCCTGAACCGCGGCGAGCTGGCGCCGTTCCAGGTGCGCGGCTGGATCGCGAACCGCTTCTACTACCAGACCTGCATCCCATTGAAGGACGCCGCGGTGCTGGCCAACTGCACGGACCGCGCCGAACGCCGGCGCTGGATCGAACGCATCCTCGACCACGACGGCCGCGGCGATTTCGCCGGCGGCCATGCCGGCGGCATCGAGGCCTGGTGCCGCCTGGGCACCGCGGCCGGCCTCGCGCGCGAGAGCGTCGAATCGCTGCGCCATGTGCAGCCGGCGGTCCGGTTCGCTGTCGATGCGTACGTCAACTTCGCACGCAGGGCGCCCTGGGAAGAAGCCGCGATCTCGTCGCTGACCGAGTTGTTCGCCCCGAAGATCCATGCCGACCGGCTGGCGGGCTGGCCCTCGCTCTATCCATGGATCGCGCCCGAGGGCCTGGCCTACTTCCGCAGCCGCATCCCGCTGGCCGGGCGCGACGTCGAACACGGCCTCGAAGTGGCGCGCCGCTGGTGCGTCACGCGCGAGCGTCAGGAGCGTGCCGTCGCCATCCTGGACTTCAAGCTCGACATCCTGTGGGCGATGCTCGACGCCATCGCACTCGCCTATCCCGACGACCTCGCCCCGGAGCTGCGGCCATGATCGATCCACGAGCACGGCCGCTGGTGGCCCCGATGTACCGGCTGCAATTCGAGCCGGCCCAGGACGCCTGGGTGCTGCTGTACCCCGAGGGCATGGTCAAGCTCAACGGGCCGGCCGCCGAGATCCTGCGCCGCTGCAACGGCGAGCGTTCGGTCGACGACATCGTCGACGAGCTCGAGCGGGCCTTCGCGCGCCCCGCGCTCGCCGGCGACGTGCACGCCTTTCTCCAGCAGGCCGGCGAGCGCGGCTGGCTGCATCCCGGAGCCTGACGATGGCCGCCACCGTCAAGCCGCCGTTCTGGCTCCTGGCCGAGTTGACCTACCGCTGCCCGTTGCATTGCGTGTTCTGCTCGAACCCGATCGACTACGCCCGCCATTCCGGCGAGCTCGATACCGCGAACTGGAAGCGCGTGCTGGGCGAGGCGCGCGCGCTCGGCGCCGTGCAACTGGGATTCTCGGGCGGCGAGCCGCTGCTGCGCGACGACCTCGAGGAGCTGGTGTCGCATGCGCGCGAGCTGGGCTTCTACACCAACCTCATCACGTCCGGCGTCGGCCTGACGGCGGCGCGCGCTCAAGCGCTCAAGCGCGCCGGCCTGGATCACGTCCAGCTGTCGTTCCAGGATTCGACGCGAGAGCTGAACGATTTCATCACCTCGACCCGCACCTTCGACCTGAAGTCGCGCGTGGCGGCCATCATCAAGGATGCCGGCTATCCGATGGTGCTCAACTGCGTGATGCACCGCTTCAACCTCCCGCACGTGGGCCGCATCATCGACATGGCCGAACGCATGGGCGCGGACTTCCTCGAGCTGGCCAACACCCAGTACTACGGCTGGGCCTGGCACAACCGGGCGGCGCTGATGCCCACCGTCGACGAGCTGCGCGACGCCGAGGCGATCGTGATGGCGCACCGCGAGCGCATCGCCGGGGGCGGCGGCGGGCCGAAGATCCTGTGGGTGTCGCCCGACTACGCCGACGCCAAGCCCAAGCCCTGCATGGCCGGTTGGGGCTCCGTGTTCCTGGTCGTCGCGCCCGATGGCATGGCGCTGCCTTGCCACAGCGCGCGCATGCTGCCCGGACCGGCCTTTCCCAACCTGCGCGAGACCTCGGCGCGCGAAGCCTGGTTCGACAGCGAGGCGTTCAATCGCTATCGGGGCAGCGGCTGGATGAACGGCACCTGCGGCAGCTGCGACGAGCGTGACGCCGACCACGGCGGCTGCCGCTGCCAGGCCTTCCTGGTCAGTGGCGATGCGGCTGCCACCGACCCGGTCTGCCGCAAGAGCGGGCACCGCGACCGGATCGACGCCATGCTGGACGCTGCCGCGCTCGAGCGCACGAGCGGCGTCGTCGCGCCGCTGCACTTCGTGCCGGGTGCCACCACGAGCGGCCAGTTGGTCTTCCGCGGGGACGCGATGTCGCTGGCGCTGTCGGCCGATCCTTGCAGCGCCGCAACATGACGCCCGCTGCGTTGCGGAGGCGCCTGCGAAGCATGCTGGCCGCTGGGCTGCTGGTCGGCGCAGCGCGGGCCGAGTGCGGAACGGGCCTGGTCTATGTGGCCAGCGAGAAGGACAACGTGCTGACGCTGGTCGACGCGAAGACCCTGTCCGTCGTCGGTTCGATTCCGACCTGCGCCCGTCCGCGCCATCTCCAGCGCTTGCCCGGTGGCGCGCGGCTGCTGGTGGCCTGCGGCGACGCGGGGCAGGCGGACACCATCGATCTGGTCTCCCGCCAGACCGTCGCCAGCGTGCCGATCGGCCACGACCCGGAAGCACTGGACCTGTCGGCCGACGGCCGGCTGGCCTACGTCTCGGCCGAGGACGACAAGGCGCTGGCCGTGTTCGACCTCGTGGCGCGCAAGGAGTCGGGCCGCGTGGCGCTGGGTCCCGAGCCCGAAGGCGTCAGGCTGTCGCCGGACGGCAGGCGGGTGTACGTCACCTCGGAGGTGGCCGGCGTCGTATATGCCATCGACACCGCGACCCTGCAGATCGCCAAGACCATCCCCGTCGGCAAGCGCCCGCGCCGCCTCGCGCTCGCGGCCGATGGCGCGCAGCTGTGGGTGACCAACGAGAAGGACGCCGGCATCAGCCTGATCTCGACGGCCAGCCTGGCGGTCGTCGACACGATTCCGTTCCGGATCGATGGCCTCGCGGCCGACGGCATCACGCCGGTGGGCATGGTGCTGGCACCGGACGGCCGCACCATGTACGTCGCACTGGGCCGCGCCAATCGTGTGGCCTTCGTCGACGTGGCGACACGCGAAGTGCGCGCGCTGGTGCCCGTCGGCCGGCGGGCGTGGGCGCTCGACATCAGCGCCGACGGCAGCCGGCTGTTCGTGGCGGGCGGCCTCTCCAGCGACCTCACGGCCATCGACACCGCGACGGCGCAAGCCTTGAAGACGATCGCGGTCGGACAAACGCCCAACGCGGTGCTGGTCGACGATTGACCGGCGGCTGTGCCGTGTCACACGGAGGCTGCAGCTCGCACTGTTCGATGCTGTAGCAATCGATCGGCGGCGCAAAGGGGAAACCCGCAACGCAGGCCCCCTGGTCCATGCGTTCGGCCGCTTCGCCGGCGCAGGCACGCGTGGCACGGACATTGCGCTTGTCTGTCTCGACGACCTCGCGGTGCAAGGATCGTCGCACCGACCCCCAACGAGGAGACAACATGCAATCCAGACTCTTGACGCTGACCATCGCCGGCGCACTCGCTGCCGGCTTCGCACCGGCGCGCGCCGCCGGTGTCACCGACCAGATGATCCAGGCCGAGGCCACGGCCACGGGCAACGTCCTGACCTGGGGTGTCAACACCCAGGGCCAGCGCTATTCGCCGCTCAGGCAGGTCAACACGGCCACCGTCGGCAGGCTGCTGCCGGTATGGGCCTTCTCGTTCGGCGGCGAGAAACAGCGCGGGCAGGAATCGCAGCCGGTGATCTACAACGGCCGCATGTTCGTGACGGCGTCGTACTCGCGGATCTTCGCGCTCGACGCGGCCACCGGCAGGAAGCTGTGGAAGTACGAGCACCGCCTGCCCGAAGGCATCATGCCGTGCTGCGACGTCGTCAACCGCGGTGCCGCGCTGTTCGACAACCTGGTGATCTTCGCCACGCTGGATGCGCAGCTGGTGGCGCTCGACCAGGCCTCGGGCGACGTCGTCTGGAAGACCAAGATCGACGACTACGCCGCGGGGTATTCGGCCTCGGCCGCACCGCTGATCGCGCAGGGCCTGCTGCTGACCGGCGTGTCCGGCGGGGAGTTCGGCGTCATCGGTCGCGTCGAGGCGCGCGATCCGCGCACCGGCAAGCTGGTGTGGACGCGCCCGACCGTCGAAGGCCACATGGGCTACACCTACGACGCAGACGGCACCCGGCATGAGAACGGAGTCAGCGGCGTGCAGGGGCAGAGCTGGCCGGGCGACTTGTGGAAGACCGGTGGCGCGGCCACGTGGCTGGGCGGCACCTACGACGCCAAGACCGGCCTCGCGTACTTCGGCACCGGCAATCCGTCGCCGTGGAACAGCCACATGCGCCAGGGCGACAACCTGTTCTCGTGCTCCACGCTGGCCATCGACGTCAAGACGGGCCAGATCAAGTGGCACTACCAGGGCACGCCCAACGACGGCTGGGACTTCGACGGCGTCAACGAGTTCATCACCTTCGACATGGACGGCAAGCGCGTGGGCGGCAAGGCGGACCGCAACGGCTTCTTCTACGTGATCGACGCGAACGACGGCAAGCTGCTCAATGCCTTCCCCTTCGTGCGCAAGATCACCTGGGCCAGCAGCATCGACCTGAAGACCGGCCGGCCCAACTACATCGAATCGAGTCGCCCCGGCGACCCCACCGCGAGCCAGGACGGCAAGAAGGGCAGCGCCATCTTCAACGCGCCCAGCTTCCTGGGCGGCAAGAACCAGATGCCCATGGCCTACAGCCCCGACACGGGCCTGTTCTACGTGCCGTCCAACGAATGGGGCATGGAGATCTGGAACGAGCCGGTGGCCTACAAGAAGGGCGCCGCCTACCTGGGCGCGGGCTTCACCATCAAGACGATCAACGACGACTACATCGGCGCCTTGCGCGCGATCGACCCGAAGACGGGCAAGATCGTGTGGGAGGTCAAGGACGAGGCGCCGCTTTGGGGCGGCGTGCTGACCACCGGCGGCAAGCTCGTGTTCTGGGGCACGCCCGAGGGCTACCTCAAGGCCGCGGACGCCAGGACGGGCAAGGTCCTGTGGTCGTTCCAGACCGGCTCGGGCGTCGTCGCCCCGCCCATCACCTGGCAGCAGGGCGGCGAGCAGTTCGTGGCCGTCGTCTCGGGCTGGGGCGGCGCCGTTCCGCTGTGGGGCGGCGAGGTCGCCAAGAAGGTCAACATGCTCGAGCAGGGCGGCATGGTGTGGGTCTTCAAGATCCCCAAGGCCGGTGGCCAGCCTGCCGGAAAGCAGAGTGCCGAAGTCGCGGCTGCCGCCAAGGTCGCTGCCAACTGATCCTGTCCTGACCCAAGGGCCGCCCCGAGTGGGGGCGCGCGGGACGCCCCTGCGCGTCCCGCGCGCGAGGGCGGCCCGCAAGGAGATTTCCATGAACGATTCGACACGGCGCAATTTCATCGTGCGTTCGCTGGCAGGCGGGGGCACCCTCGCCGGCATCGGCCTGGCGTCCGTCGCGCGGGCCGCCACGCATGTCGAGGAGGCGGACGAGACGGCCCTCGCGCTCGGCTATCGCCACGACACGGCGACGGTGGACGCAAAGAAGTACCCCGGGCACGCGCCGCAGCAGCATTGCTCGGACTGCGCGTTCTGGCAGGGAACGCCCACGGACGCCTGGGCCGGTTGCGCGATGTTCGGCCGCAAGCAGGTGGCGGCCGGTGCCTGGTGCAGCGCATTCTCGAAGAAGCCGGCATGACGCCATGAAGCGCCTGTGGCCACTGCGGCTGCTCGCGTTGCCGCTGCTGCTGGCGCATGTGCACGGGCGCGCCGAGGAACCGGGCCAGGTCGTGGCCTTGCAGTCGGTGGTGGTGGTCGGCACCACCATCCTGCCGGGACAGGCGACGCCGCTCAGCCAGGTGCCCGCCAATGTCCAGACGCTGCAAGGCGGGCCGGCCGCGGTTGCCCGCGCCGCGACGCTGGCCCAGGCGCTCGAGCAGGGCGTGGGCAGCGTCAACGTCAACGACACTGCAGGCAATCCGTACCAGCTGGATGTCAACTTCCGCGGCTTCACGGCCTCGCCTGCGCTGGGCACGCCGCAGGGCTTGTCGGTGTTCGTCGACGGCGTGCGCGTCAACGAGGTCTTCGGCGACACGGTCAACTGGGACCTGATCCCGGCGGGCGCGATCGCCAAGGTGTCGGTGATCCCCGGATCGAACCCCGTCTTCGGGCTCAACACCCTGGGCGGCGCGCTCAACGTCACGACGCGCGATGGCTTCGACGAGGATGGCGGCCAGCTGCGGTGCTACGGCGGCATGTGGGGCCGCCGGGCGGTCGATGCGCAGGCCGGCGGACACGATGCGCACCTGGCCTGGTTCGCCGCGGGCAATGCGCTGCACGAGCACGGCTGGGGCGCGCACGATCCCAGCCGCGTCGCGCAGCTGTTCGGCAAGCTGGGCTGGCGCGACGACAGGAGCCGGGCGGACATCGCCCTGTCGCTGGCCGACACGCGACTCGAAGGCAACCAGGCGCTGCCGCTCGCCTGGTCCGGCGACTTCCGGCAGGCCTACTCGTGGTCCGACTTCCAGGCCAACCAGCTGGTCTTCGTCACCGCCAATGCGAGTCATCGCTTCTCGCCCGAGCTGCTGCTCGAGGCCAATGCGTTCAATCGATCGCTCAGGACCCGGGTCTTCAACAGCAACGTCAACGACCAGTTCGACCCGATCCAGGGCGTGCGCCCCGGCAACGAGCCGACCGGCAATGCGATCAACGACGTGCGGCAGTCACGCACCGGCGCCTCGTTGCAGCTGACCTCGACGGCGAGCATCGGCGGGCATGCCAACCACTTCAGCGGTGGCGCCAGCCTCGAGAGCGGCGTCACGCGCTTCACGCAGTCCAGCCAGGAGGCGGGCGACTCGCGCGACACGAGTTCCAACCAACCGATCCTGCTGCAGACGTCCCTGCACGCGCGTGCATCGGACGCGGGCTTCCTGGCCACCGACACCTTCGGCCTCGATGCCCGCACCTACCTGATCCTGGCAGGCCGCTACAACCTGGCCAAGGTCGATCTGTTCGATCAGCTGGGCAGCGCGCTCGACGGCCATCACACGTTCCGGCGTCTCGACCCCGCCATCGGGATCACCTCGAATCCGACGCCGGAGCTGACCTTCTACGGCAGCTACAACGAAGGCATGCGCGTGCCCACGCCGGTCGAACTGAGCTGTGCCGACCCGGCCGCGCCATGCTCGTTGCCGAACGCCTTCTCGTCCGACCCAGCCTTGAAGCCGGTGATCTCGCGCAACGCCGAGGTCGGTGCACGGGGCAGCGCCCCGTTCGACATGCGCTGGAGCGCGGCCGTGTTCAATACGGGGCTGCGTGACGACATCCAGTTCATCAGCAGCGGCGGCGGGGCGACGAATGCGGGCTACTTCCGCAATGTCGGACAGACGCGACGCCGCGGACTCGAGCTGGGCCTGCAAGGACGCGCCGACGCGCTGGCGCTGGACCTGCACTACAGCCTGGTCGATGCGACCTTCCGGACGCCGCTGGTGGTGAACAGCCCGAACAATTCGACGGCCGCGCCGATCAGTTGCGCAAGCTGCGCCGACATCCGCGTGCGCTCCGGCAATCATCTGCCCGGCATTGCGCGCGAGACGTTCAAGCTGCACGGGGAGTGGACGTTTCGACAGGGTGCGATCGTCGGCATCGGCGTGATCGCGCAGAGCGGCGTCTATGCGCGCGGCGACGAGAACAATGCCGACGCCAGCGGTCGCCTGCCGGGCTTCACGCTCGTCAACCTCGATGCGCGATGGCCGCTCGGCGGCTGCTGGGAAGCCTTTGCGGACGTCGACAACCTTTTCGACCGGCGCAGCTCGAACTTCGGCGCGCTGGGCCGGAACGTCTTCACGGCGCCGGGCCGGACCTTCGATGCGAGCGGCGCCTCGTGGCGCAGCGAGCAGTTCCGCGTCGCGGGAGCGCCGCGCGGCGTTTGGGTCGGCATCACCTGGCGCTTCGGCGGGCAGGCGGCCGACCCGGCGTGACGCTGCTGTACCGCGATGGCACATCGCGACTGTGGCGTCTCGCGACAGTCCGCGCCGGAGACGACGCCATCGTCGGTACTGCTACCTAGGAAACCTGCTCCGGAAGGCCTCGCAGGCCCGAATCGGCGCCTGGCACGCGACTCGCAATCCAGAGCTTGGCAGCGCCGGTATCGCCCCAAGGCAGCTGTCATCGACCGGGGCCCCAAGACCACCAAGGAGATCAACATGGACATGCTCGAACCGGGCCGCTTCGGTTACGCCGTCAACTTCAAGAAGCGCTATGGCAACTACATCGGCGGCCAATGGGTGCCACCGGTCAACGGCCAGTACTTCGAGAACATCACGCCGATCACCGGCCGCGCGTTCTGCGAGATCCCGCGCTCCAACGCCGAGGACATCGAGCGCGCGCTCGACGCCGCCCACGCAGCCAAGATCGGCTGGGGCAAGGCCTCGCCGACCACGCGCGCCAACCTCCTGAACAAGATCGCCGACCGCATGGAGCAGAACCTGGAGCTGCTGGCCACCGCCGAGACCTGGGACAACGGCAAGCCGATCCGCGAGACCATGGCGGCCGACATACCGCTGGCGATCGACCACTTCCGCTATTTCGCCGGCTGCGTGCGCGGCCAGGAAGGCGGCATCAGCGAGATCGACGACAGCACGTACGCGTACCACTTCCACGAGCCGCTGGGCGTGGTCGGCCAGATCATCCCGTGGAACTTCCCGATCCTGATGGCGGTGTGGAAACTGGCGCCGGCACTCGCCGCGGGCAACTGCGTCGTGCTCAAGCCCGCGGAGCAGACGCCGGCGTCCATCCTCGTGCTGGCCGAACTGATCGGCGACCTGCTGCCGCCCGGCGTTCTCAACATCGTCAACGGCTTCGGCCTGGAATGCGGCAAGCCGCTGGCTTCGAGCAAGCGCATCGCCAAGATCGCGTTCACCGGTGAGACGACGACCGGCCGCCTGATCATGCAATACGCCAGCCAGAACCTGATCCCCGTGACGCTGGAGCTCGGCGGCAAGTCGCCCAACGTGTTCTTCGCCGACGTGATGAGCAAGGACGACGCCTTCTTCGACAAGGCGCTGGAAGGCTTCGCGATGTTCGCGCTGAACCAGGGCGA
>JBJMWF010000263.1:0-3159 GCA_045810265.1 Vitreoscilla sp.
ATTGCCCGAATCCGTTGGGTTGAAGCGGCGACCACTCCAGGTGGGTCATCGCACACAACAGCAGGGACAGCCCTGCATACACGGTGAGCATTCGGACAATCGCGTTCATGCCTGCGTGCTCCTTTCGAATCGAGCGGCCCAGGATATCGCCAATCGCCCGTGCGGTGCTTGAATCGAAGCCTACATGCGCATCGAAACCCTGCTCGGCAGCGTTCCGATTGCCAGATTCGTCACGTGTCTTGGTGGAACTACCTATGCGCGGGCGCTCAGGCCGCGGCGAGCGAGTCCGTCGTCACGACTTCCGCGCGCAGCGAGTGCGGGTACGCGGCCGTGATGTCGACGTCGATCAACTGGCCCACCAGGCGGGCGCCGTTCGGGCCGGCCGGGAAGTTGACGATGCGGTTGCACTCGGTGCGGCCCATCAGGTCGTCAGCGCTCTTGCGGCTGCGGCCCTCGACCAGGATCCGGTGCGTCTGCCCGACCATCGCCTGGCTGAAGCGCAGCACGTTGGCCTCGAGCACGGCCTGCAGGTGCTGCAGTCGCTTGAGCTTGACGCTGGAGGCCGTCGGGTCGAGCAGGTTGGCGGCCGGCGTGCCGGGGCGCGGGCTGTAGATGAAGCTGAAGGAGGCGTCGAAGCCGACGTCGTCGACCAGCTTCATGAGCTTGTCGAAGTCCTCGTCTTCCTCGCCCGGGAAGCCGACGATGAAGTCGGTGGACAGCCGGATGTCGGGCCGCACGGCGCGCAGCTTGCGGATCGTGCTCTTGTACTCGAGCGCCGTGTAGCCGCGCTTCATCGCCGACAGGATGCGGTCGGAGCCGTGCTGCACGGGCAGGTGCAGGTGGTTGACCAGCTTGGGCACGCGCGCATAGGCGTCGATCAGGCGCTGGCCGAACTCCTTGGGGTGGCTGGTGGTGAAGCGGATGCGCTCGATGCTGTCGAACTCGGCGATGGTCTCGAGCAGCAGCGCGAAGTCGGCGAATTCATCGGTGCCGCCCATCTTGCCGCGATAGGCGTTGACGTTCTGGCCCAGCAGCGTGATCTCCTTGAGGCCCTGGTCGGCGAGCCCGGCGACCTCGGTCAGCACGTCGTCGAACGGACGCGAGACCTCCTCACCACGCGTGTACGGCACCACGCAGTAGGTGCAGTACTTGGAACAACCCTCCATCACCGAGACGAAGGCGCTCGCGCCTTCGACGCGCGCCGGCGGCAGGTGGTCGAACTTCTCGATCTCGGGAAAGCTGATGTCCACCTGCGGCTTGGACAGCGCGCGGCGGTCGGTGATCATCTTGGGCAGGCGGTGCAGCGTCTGCGGGCCGAACACGAGGTCCACGTAGGGCGCGCGCTCGACGATCGCCGCGCCTTCCTGGCTTGCCACGCAGCCGCCCACGCCGATCAGCACGCCCTTGGCCTTCAGGTGCTTGATGCGGCCGAGGTCGGAGAACATCTTCTCTGCGGCCTTCTCGCGCACCGAGCAGCTGTTGTACAGGACGAGGTCGGCCTGCTCGACGTCGTCCGTCTTCTCGTAGCCGTCGGCGGCGTGCAGCACGTCGGCCATCTTGTCCGAGTCGTACTCGTTCATCTGGCAACCGAACGTGCGGATGAAGACCTTCTTGGTCATGTCGGGCTCCTGCGCGGGGGGGCGCGCGTGGCCTCGTCGCGAGGCCGTTGAATTCGAAAAAACAGAGCGTGCGCGCCGTCACGGCGCGCGCCGGCTCAGGGCTTGGTCCAGGTCTGCGCGATCGGGTCGAAGGACCAGGCGGCGGCTTCGGCGGGGGTCGAGGGCCAGGGTGACTTCGCGGCCTCGGCCGGCGTGAGCAGCCACACTTCGTAGACCTGCCCATTGAGGTCGATGGTGTAGTCGACGTCCGCCTTCACGCCCACCAGCTGGGTGGACATCAGCAGCAGGTTGTTGAAGCCGTGCACGCGGTAGGCCGTGGCCATCTCGGTGACCGTGCCATTGAGCTGGATGGCCGGCGGCGTGCCGAACAGCATCTTGCCGCGCAGCGCCTTCTGCGGGAAGTTGCGCTGCAGGGCCTGGCCGTCCTGCGCCGACGCGATGGCCGGCGCCAGGGCCGCGAGGGCCAGCCAGAGCGAGAACGAAACACAGCGGTTCATGGTGTAGATCCAGGGGCTGTGGAAGGAGGTGGGTGCCTGGCAGGCACCCGGGGAGACGCGATTGTAAGCGGCCGCCCCGACCGGTCATCCTGCGCGCAGTCGCAGGATCCACGCGAGACGGGGGGCGCTTCGTCGGGGGTGGATCCTGCGGCTGCGCGCAGGATGACACCCGAACGTCTCAAGCGGTGACGAGTCGTCGCAGCGCCGCCGGGCTCATCTTGGCGAAGCTCCAGGCCTGGCGCAGCACCGTCGGCGACGACGACTCCTCGGGCACCAGCAGCAGCCGGGCGTTGCGCACGCGCTCGCCCAGCGAGGTGCTGCCGGTCAGCACCGTGAACGGCACTGCCAGCACCAGCGGCAGGCCCACGGGCATCATCCACAGGACGGCCGACGAACCGGCCAGGCTCATCACGGCGCCGATTGCGGCGACGATCAGGCTCACCGGCGCGAAGCGCTGTGCGGCCTCGCGCCAGCGCACGTCGTTGGCCTCGCGCGGGGGCGACTTCCATTCCAGCTTCCAGCCCGTCATCGCGCCGACGACGAACAGCGTGTGCGCCACCATGCGCAGCGGTGCCAGCAGCATCGCCAGCGCGGCTTCGAGCACGGCGCTCTGCACCAGCTTGGCGCCGCCGCCGAAGCGGCCGGCCTCGCGGCGCATGAAGACCGCGGCGACGCCCAGCACGCGCGGCAGCACCAGCATCGTCAGCGTGCCGGCCCACAGCCCCGGGATGCCGATCGCGAGCGCGCCCTCGGGCGTGAACAGCACGTTGCCGCCCACCAGCCACAGCAGCGCACCCAGCACCACGTACAGCAGCCACAGCGGCGCCGACACATAGGCCATCGCCCCGGTGGCCAGCATGCCGCGATGCACGGCGTGCAGGCCCGGCTCGGCGATCAGGCGCGCGTTCTGCAGGTTGCCCTGGCACCAGCGGCGGTCACGCTGCAGCTCGGCCAGCAGGTGCGGCGGCTGCTGTTCGTAGCTGCCGACCAGGTCGGCCACCAGCCACTCGTTGTTGGGTTGAGGGTGGTTTAGGGATTGATTG
>JBJMWF010000264.1:0-2774 GCA_045810265.1 Vitreoscilla sp.
GCGTGTGCGGCGTGCGGCTGGACTTGGTCGTCGCTGCAGGCAGCGTCGTCGCGGCGTTGGATTGGGGCTGGATGCGCATGGGATTCCTGATGGTTCTGGCGCGACGCCGGCCGGAAGACCTCATCGCACCTCCATCGTAGACAGCCCCCCGCGCTTCTAAAGCCCGATCAGCGTCGCTATCCCGGCCAGTTTCACGCCGTCACTGATTCGTCTTGAACGACGTGAAGGTGCGCGTCTGCACGCGCTTGATGTCTTGCGGCAGGGCGTCCGGAACCGTCATCTTGGCCAGGTCATCGGGCTTGAGGAACACGCTCGGGTTGTCGGCCACGTCCTTTTGCACGAACTTCAGCGAGGCCTTGTTGGGGTTGGCATAGAACACCTTGTTGGTGAGCGACGCATGCACCTCGGGGCGCAGGATGTAGTTCATGAAGAGCAGCGCGTTCTGCGGGTGTGGTGCATCGGCGGGGATCGCCATCGAGTCGAAGAACAGCGTGGCGCCGCTCTTGGGCACGAAGGCCATGATGTCGTTGCCGTTCTTTTCCTTGATGGCGCGGGCGCGGGCGATGTTGATGTCGCCCGAGTAGCCGAGCACCGCGCACACCGAGCCGGCGACCATGTCGTTGATGTAGCCCGACGACGAGAAGCGCGAGATGTCTGGCCGGATCTTCTTGAGCATCGCTCCGGCCACCGCGTAGTCGGCCGCATTGCGGCTGTAGGCCGGCTTGCCGACGTAGGCCAGGGCGATCGGCATCACCTCGGACGGCGAATCGAGGAAGCTGACGCCGCAGCCCTTGAGCTTGTCGGCGTACTTGGGGTCGAAGATCAGCGACCAGGGGTTGTCGGGCATGGGCAGGCCGCCCAGCGCGGCCTTGACCTTGCCGGTGTTGATGCCCACCGTGATATAGCCCCACAGCCAGTCGACCAGGTACTGGTTGCCTGGATCGACCTTGGCCATCAGCTGCAGCAGCGCCGGATCGAGATTGCCCCAGTTCGTCAGCTTGCTCTTGTCGAGCTTCTGGAACAGTCCGGCCTCGAGCTGCATCTTGGCGAAGTGGGCGCCGGGCACGACGATGTCGTATCCCGTCTTGCCCGCCACCAGCTTGCCGTGCAGGATCTCGTTGGTGTCGTAGTTGTCGTAGTTGACCTTGATGCCCGTCTCTTTCTCGAAGTTCTTCAAGGTGTCGTCGGCGATGTAGTCCGACCAGTTGTAGACGTTGAGCACCTTGGGTTCCGGCGCGGCCGCGCGGGCGGCGGGGGCGAGCAGGACGGCGGCGAGGCTGGCCGCGACGGCGAGGAGACGGGGCAGGCGGGTCGGCATGGTGGCAGTGGCTCCGGGAAGGACGAGGTTCTCGAATGCCCGTATTGCACCACGGCTTGTGGCGCTCCTGGCTGACGGCCGGGCAGCGCCGAACTACCATCGCTCGCACCGTTCCACCCCCCAACGAGGAATCCGGCCCATGCTCACGCTTCGTCCCGCCCGCTTCTCTGCGCGCCATGCGCTTCCCGCGACCTGCCTGGCCGCCGCCCTCGCAGCCGCGGTCGCCGCACCGCTTCCGGCCGCCGCGCAGGCGACCGGCGCCGTCAAGTACGACATCGACGACGTCATCGTCCATCCGGTGCATGCGCTGCACGGCATGGTCAGCTCGGAGAGTGCGCTGGCCTCGGACGTCGGCGTGGAAGTGCTGCGCAAGGGCGGCAACGCGGTCGACGCCGCGGTGGCCGTCGGTTTCGCGCTGGCAGTGACCATGCCCAACTCGGGCAACATCGGCGGCGGCGGCTTCATGATCCTGCACGACGGCCGCACCGGCAAGGACACCGCGATCGACTTCCGCGAGATGGCGCCCGCGGCCGCCAGCCGCAACATGTACCTCGACGACAAGGGCAACGTGGTGCCGAACCGCTCGTTGTTCACGCAGGCCGCGATCGGCGTGCCAGGCACCGTGGCCGGCCTGACGTACGCGCTGGAGCATTACGGCACCATGAAGCGCGAGGCCCTCGTCGCGCCAGCAGTGCGGCTGGCCAGCCAGGGCTTTCCGGTCGGCGAGACGCTGGCCGGCCTGTTCGCGCAAGAGCGCGAGCACCTGGCCGCGTGGGAGGGCACGCGCAAGGTGTTCTTCCACGACGGCAAGGTGCCGGTGACGGGCGACGTCCTGCGCAACCCCGACCTCGCCAAGAGCCTGGCCCTGATCGGGCGCGATGGCGCGAAGGCGTTCTACGACGGGCCGATCGGCGCGGCGATCGCCGCCGAGGCCAAGGCCCACGGCGGGCTCATCACCGCGGCCGACCTGAAGAACTACAAGGTCGTGGAGCGGGCGCCGGTGCGTGGCAGCTACCGCGGCTACGACATCGTCTCGATGCCGCCCCCGAGTTCGGGCGGCGTGCACATCATCCAGATCCTCAACATCCTGTCGAACTTCCCGCTGCACGACTGGGGCCACAACAGCGCCAAGTCCATCCACGTGATGGCCGAGGCCGAGAAGCGCGCCTACGCGGACCGCTCCGAATATCTCGGCGATCCCGACTTCGTCAAGGTGCCCGTCAAGGGCCTGACCTCGCCCGACTACGCCAAGGAGCTCGCTGGCCTGATCGACATGGCGCACGCGACGCCGGCGTCGCAGATCAAGCCGGGCCGCCCGCAGCCCTACGAAAGCAACCAGACGACGCAGTACACGGTGGCCGACGGCAAGGGCAGCGTGGTCAGCGTCACCTACACGCTCAACACCAATTTCGGCTCGGGCATCGTCGCCTCGGGCACCGGCATCCTGCTGAACAAC
>JBJMWF010000265.1:0-5136 GCA_045810265.1 Vitreoscilla sp.
CGCGCCCCGCCGTCATCCGCGGCGTGGACGTGCTCACCGGCCAGCGCAGGCCGCTGGACGACGACCCCAAGGCGCGCGAGATGCTGTTCGGCCAGACGCAGTACGCGCGCCGCTGAGCAGCCCGATAGAATCGTGGGCTGCGCAAGACTGCCCATAGCTCAACTGGATAGAGCACCAGCCTTCTAAGCTGGGGGTCGGGGGTTCGAGTCCCTCTGGGCAGGCCATTCCTCTCATGTCGACCCCGTCGCCCTCGAACCCACCGCGCTGCGCCATCAGCTGGAGTGCCGGCAAGGACTCATGGCTGGCACTGATCCGCGCCCGTGAACAGGGGCTGGCCGTGAGCACCTTCGTCACCATGTGCGACGCGGACGGCACCAGCAAGTCGCACGCGCTGCCGCCGCGGCTCGTCGAGGCGCAAGTCCGCGCGCTGGGCGGCACGCCGGTCAGCGTGCGCGTGCCGCCGGGCGAGTACGCGGCGCGCTTCGATGCCTGCCTGCGCGAGCTCGCGGCCTCGGGCCACACCCACATGATCTTCGGCGACATCGACCTGCAGGCCCATCGCGACTGGCTCGCGCCCGCGTGCGAACGCGCGGGCCTGGTCGCGCTGTTTCCGCTGTGGGGGCAGTCGCGTGAGGCGCTCGCGCGCGAGCTCGTCGCGCGCGGCGTGCAGGCGCGCGTCGTGTGCGTGGACACGCGCTGGCTGGACGCCTCGTTCTGCGGCGCCGCCTTCGACGCCGCCTTCCTCGCGAGCCTGCCCGCAAGCGTGTGTCCTTGCGGCGAGGACGGCGAGTTCCACACTTTCGTCACCGGCGGGCCCGGCTTCACGGCGCCGCTGCATGTGGTCGACGGTCCGCAGCGCCGCATCGCCTCGCAGCCGCCCTTTCTGCCCACCGAATTCGTGTTCCAGTCTGTGTCACTGGCGGCGCGGAGATGACGCGCTTCCTGATGGTCTGGGGCACCTCGAGCGGCGCCGGCAAGAGCTGGCTGGCGACGGCGCTGTGCCGCTCTGCAGTCCGGCGCGGCACGCGGGTCAAGCCGTTCAAGGCACAGAACATGAGCAACAACGCGCGCGTCGTCGCGGGCCTCGAGGGCCTGGACGCGGAGATCGGCTCCGCCCAGTATTTCCAGGCCCTGGCCGCCGGCGTCGAGCCCGAGGTCGACATGAATCCGGTGCTGCTCAAGCCCGAACGCGACACCGCCAGCCAGGTGATCGTGCACGGACGTGTCGACGCTGCATTGGGCCGCATGGGTTGGCGCGAGCGCAGCGCCACGCTGGCGAGCGCGGCGCGCCAGAGCCTGCAGCGCCTGGCCGGCAGCTGCGATCTGGTCGTCATCGAAGGCGCCGGCTCGCCCGCGGAGATCAATCTGGCGCCGCAGGACTACGTCAACCTGGGCACGGCGCGGCAGGCGCACGAGCTGGGTTCGTTAGACAGCCTGCTGGTGACCGACATCGACCGCGGCGGCGCCTTCGCCCACCTGTACGGCACCTGGGCACTGCTGCCCGACGACCTGCGCGGTTCGCTGCGCGGCTTCGTGCTGAATCGCTTCCGCGGCGACGCTGCGTTGCTCGAACCCGGTCCAAGCGACCTGCAGGGCCTGACCGGCGTGCCGCTCGCCGGCGTGATCCCGATGGTGCGCGGCCACGGCCTGCCCGACGAGGACGGCCTGTTCGACGTCGGCGATCGTCAGGCGGCCGGCGCCGGGCGCCTGCGCATCGCCGTCGTGTGCCCACCGCACATCAGCAACCTCGACGAGTTCGAGCCGCTGCGCCGCGTGCCGGGCGTGCAGCTCGCCTGGGGACGCAGCGAGGCCGAACTGCACGGCGCCGACTGGATCGTGCTGCCCGGCTCCAAGCAGGTCAGCGGCGACCTCGCGTGGCTGCGCCGCCGCGGCCTGGACAGCGCGATCGCCCGGCACGCGGCAGCCGGTGGTCCGGTGCTGGGCATCTGCGGCGGATTGCAGATGTTGGGCGAGGCGCTGGTCGACGTCGAAGGCCATGACGGCGAAGCCGGCTTCAACGGCCCGGGCCTTGGCCTGCTGCCGCTGGTCACGCGCTACGAACGCGACAAGCGCGTGCGCCGCTCCACGCTGCGATTCGCCGAGACCAGCGGCGCCTGGGCCCCCTGGCGCGGCGTCGAAGCCACGGGCTACGAGATCCATTGCGGCGTCACGGTGCCCCACCCCGACCTGCCCGCCGCCCACGTCGCATTGCGCGACGATCGCGGCGAGCCCATCGGCTGGCAGCACGGCAGCGTGCTCGGCGTCTACGCCCACGGCCTGTTCGAGTCCCCGGCGCTGCTGCGCGCCATGTGGGGCGCCACGGCGCCCGCGCTCGACGACAGCTTCGACCTGCTCGCCGATCTGGTCGATGAACACCTCGACAGCGGGCTTCTGGACCGACTGCTCGCGCCAGGCAGGTAGAATGGCAGGCTTCGGGGCGTAGCGCAGCTTGGTAGCGCATCTGGTTTGGGACCAGAGGGTCGCACGTTCGAATCGTGTCGCCCCGACCACACAAACCACGAAACCGGCCTGCCTGGATCTATTCCACGCAGGCCGTTTTTCTGCCCTCGGTGGCCTTGTGGCGAAGTCATTGACACGCCAGGTCGGAGCTGGAGGTGTCTGGCATCGCAGCGAGTCGCCGCCACGGATCCCACCCTGCGACGACACGCGGCCGGCGACTCGGTGCGGTGCCTGACGCCGGCCCCGAGGGGATCGGCGCCCGGCACCTTCGCGTTCGCGACGAAAAAGTCCCGGTCGCCGACGCTGCAGCGCGAACGAGAAGATGCCAGGCACCTCGGTCTGCGGCGCACGGCGTGGCGCGAGCGCAGATCGGCGAGGAAGCCCGAGAGCGTCAGCGCCTCTCGCTCAGGTTCTCCTTGAAGAACCGCGCGACGCGAGCACGTGACTCGTAGGCCTGCATCACGTCGGGCGTGATGACCACGGTGGGCAGGATGCCGGTGCGGAAATAGCTGCCCTCGTCGGCGAAGGGATCGGGCGCGGTCTCGGGCACCATCAGGCGATCCCAGGCGTGCGTCGCTCCCGGGTACTGGTTGACCGAGACGACGTTGCCGTTGGTGGGATTCACCGAGTCCGCGAGCGCCACGCAATGCGCGGTGCCGTTGTCGTAGCTGTCCTTGCTGCCGATCTGGATCAGCACCGGCGCGCCGGTCAGGTGCAGGAACTGGGTGCCCTTCTCGGCCGGCGGATAGAGCGCGGGAATGGACGTG
Organism: Vitreoscilla sp.; assembly: GCA_045810265.1. Taxonomy (GTDB): domain Bacteria; phylum Pseudomonadota; class Gammaproteobacteria; order Burkholderiales; family Burkholderiaceae_C; genus Scleromatobacter. The sequence goes on from JBJMWF010000265.1 coordinate 3,228, forward strand.
TTGTTCGCGCCCCAGCACACCGGGTAGTTGGCCACGTGCGCCGCGAACTTGCGGCCGCCGCCGAATTCGGCCGTGTACAGCCGCTCCGCCGTCGCCAGGCTCACCACGCCGCCCCATGAGAAGCCGAGCACGCCGATGCGGTCGGGGTCGATGTCGGGGCGGGCCGCCAGGAAGGCGAGCGCGGAGTAGGCGTCCGGATAGGTCAGGATGGGCGCCGCCGGCCGGTTGGCGATGCCGGTCACGCCGCGGGCCTGCCACATGTCGATCTGCAGGGTGGCGATGCCTTCGGCATTGAGCGCCGCCTCGTAGAAATCACCGCGCGAGTCGACGCCGCTGGAGCCGTGCAGGATCACCACCGCGGCCATCTTGCGGTGGTGCGAGCCGGCGTCGCAGCGCCAGGGCGCCGCCAGCACCGGCGGCAGGCTCAGCTTGCCTTCGATGGTGAGCATCGCATTGGCGGGCGAAGTCGCCGCGAGGTTGGGCGACTGGAAGGTGATGAAGGAGATGGCGTGCCGATCCAGCGGGCCGCGACAACCATCGTCGGCGCTGGCGATCGAGGACAGGAGTGCGAGGCAGGCGCCGGTGAGCGCTCGAAGCGACGGTCCGATGTTCATGTTGAGCTCCCTGGAACGATCATCTGGGCGTTCGCGAGGAGTGGCCAGGCAGCCGTCCTGCGAGCGAGAAGGACGTCGGACAGCGCACGGCGCCGGCCTTCGACCGGCGCAGTGTCGCCAATTTCGACCCGATCGACAATCGCCTGCGACTGATCCAGTAGTTAGCCGAATGCCCGCCAGGAAGAAGGATCAGGTTTCCTGGAGACCCGCGGCGCGCACGGCGACTCGCCGATCCCCCACCGCCACCTCGTCGCCGGCGCGCACCTTGCGGCCGCGGCGCAGGTCGACTTCGCCGTTGACGCGCACGCCGCCCTGCTGGATCAGCGTCTTGGCGTCGCCGCCGCTGCTGGCCAGGCCGGCCGCCTTGAGCAGTGCGTCCAGCGTGATGTGGTCGCCGCGCAGGTCGAAGGCGATGGGATCCATGGGAGTTCGGTGGGAGCGGAAAGGGTCGCCAGGGTAGCGCCTTTTCGACCGCGGAAAGAAAAGAGCCCGGCACAGGGCCGGGCTGAGACCGGCGACCAAAGAGGAGGGAGGGAGGAGGTGCGCCGCCGGAAAACATAGTTTCGACGAGCCCGAAGAGCTTATTTGTAGGACAACGGCTCGCCATCGTGCCCGGAAACAAACGTTACGACACGGCCGCGCTAACCACGCTTTCGAGCGATGGCGGACTCGCGCAGCGCCGTCAGCGTCGTGCGGGAGGTGCTGACGTCCGGCGACAGCAGCAGGTGCAGCAGCGTCGGTGCGCAGGCCTCCAGCGCGCGCGCAAACGCCGGCTCGAACTGCCCGGTCGCCTCGACCCGCTCCGAGCGCCAGCCGTAGGCCCGCGCGAGCTGCACGAAGTCGGGGTTGCTCAGGGACGTGCCGCTGACGCGCGCCGGAAAATCACGTTCCTGGTGCATGCGGATGGTGCCGTAGGTGCCGTTGTCGACGACCACCACCACCAGCCTGCCTGCGCCCTTCCCGGCGCCGTGCGCCGTGGCGGTGGCCAGCTCCTGGCCGGTCATGAGGAAGTCGCCGTCGCCAGCGATCGCGATGGCGGTGCGGTCGGGAAACAGCAGGTTCGCCGCGATCGCCGCCGGCACGCCGTAGCCCATCGCGCCGGCGGTCGGCGCCAGCTGGGTGCGGCCTTCACGTTGCAGGCTGGTGTACTTGTGGAAGCGATGCAGCCAGCCGGCGTAGTTGCCGGCGCCGTTGGTGTAGATCGCCCCGGTCGGCGCGAGCGCCTCCATGGTCTTGACGACGACGGCCAGGTCCATCGGCTCGACCGCGCTGGTCTTCAGGTTGGCCAGGTACTC
>JBJMWF010000266.1:0-8021 GCA_045810265.1 Vitreoscilla sp.
CGGCAAGAACGTGATCGTGATCGGCGGCGGCGACACCGGCAGCGACTGCGTGGGCACCAGCAACCGCCACGGCGCCAGGAGCGTGACGCAGTTCGAACTGATGCCGATGCCGCCGGAACGCGAGAACAAGCCGCTGGTCTGGCCGTACTGGCCGACCAAGCTGCGCACGTCGTCGTCCCACGACGAGGGCTGCTCGCGCGAATTCGCCATCGCCACCAAGGAGTTCCTGGGCGACAAGGGCAAGCTGACCGGCCTGAAGACGGTGCAGATCGAGTTCAAGGACGGCAAGCTCACCGAGGTGCCTGGCACCGAAAAGGTCTGGCCGGCCGAGCTGGTGCTGCTGGCGATGGGCTTTACCAACCCGATGTCGCACCTGCTGCAGTCGTTCGGCGTCGACGCCGATGCGCGCGGCAACGCCCAGGCCGGGGTCGACGAGAAGACCGGCTACAAGACCAGTGTCGACAAGGTCTGGGCGGCCGGCGACGTGCGCCGCGGCCAGTCGCTGGTCGTCTGGGCGATCCGCGAAGGGCGTCAGGCCGCGCGCGCGATCGACCTTGCGCTGATGGGGTCGACGGCACTGCCGCGCTGAGCGATTTGCGGCCTGGACAGCGGGCGCGGCGGCGCCCGCTGCGCGTTGGGGGCCCCCCGGACGGCCTGTCTCGTTGCTACAAAGCGACGGACATCCTTGCCTAGGCAGTCTTTTAGGGGCTTCCTGTGGGGGTTAGCCACGCACCTGGCCGAGTTCGCACACAATGCGGCAGCGGGAAAGCCCTGATGCCCGCTCTCCGGACAGGATCCAGAAAGGTCCGGACAGCGAAGCTGCCTTCCCCGTTCCTCCACCAGAACGCCGCCGCCGCGGCCGGATCCCGGCTTGAACTCCGATACCTTCATCCAGATCGACCATGTCACGTTCGGCTACGACGCGAGCCGCACGATCCTGAACGATGTGTCGCTGCAGTTCGCACGGGGCAAGGTCACGGCCATTCTCGGCGGCTCGGGCTGCGGCAAGACGACGCTGTTGCGCCTGATCGGCGGGGTCTACCGGCCGCAGAAGGGCCGCGTCGTGTTCGACGGCCAGGAAATCGACATCCGCAACCGCGAGCAGCTCTACGGGATCCGGCGTCGCCTGGGCATGCTGTTCCAGTTCGGCGCGCTGTTCACCGACCTGAGCGTCTACGAGAACGTCGCTTTCCCGCTGCGCGAGCACATGGACCTGAGCGAGTCCATGATTCGCGACATCGTCCTGATGAAGCTCAACGCGGTGGGCCTGCGCGGTGCCGCGCAGCTGCGCATTTCGGAAGTCTCGGGCGGCATGGCGCGGCGCATCGCACTGGCACGCGCGGTTGCGCTGGATCCGGAAGTCATCATGTACGACGAACCGTTCGCCGGCCTCGATCCGATCTCGATGGGCGTCACCGCCAACCTGATCCGCCGTCTCAACGACACCACCGGTGCCACCTCGCTCATGGTCTCGCACGACGTGCAGGAGTGCTTCGCGATCGCCGACTACGCCTACCTGATGATGCCCGGCGGCATCGTGGTGGCGCACGGCAAGCCCGAGGAACTGAACCAGTCCACCGATCCGCAGGTGCGCCAGTTCATCCGCGGCGAGCCCGACGGGCCGATCAAGTTCCACTACCCGGCACCGCCGTTCGCCCAAGCGCTGGGGCTGCCGCAATGATCGCCTTCGTCAATTCGCTCGGCCAGGCCACCTTGCGCATGTTCACCGCGCTGGGCCATGCAGCCTACTTCGCCGTCGACCTGGCGCGCTTCACGCCGTCGTCCCTGCGTCGGTTCGGCCTGGTCGTCGACCAGATCTATGCCATCGGCTATCGCTCGCTGACCATCATCCTGGCCTCCGGCTTCGCCGTCGGCTGCGTGCTGGCGCTGCAGATGTACTACGCGCTGGTGCCGTTCGGCGCGGCCGAATCGCTGGGCCTGGTGGTGAACCTGTCGCTGGTGCGCGAGCTCGGGCCGGTCGTCACGGCGCTGCTGTTCGCGGGCCGCGCGGGCACCGCCCTGACCGCCGAGATCGGCCTGATGAAGGCGGGCGAGCAGTTGTCGGCCATGGAGCTGATGGCCGTCGACCCGCGCAGCCGCGTGCTGGCGCCGCGCTTCCTGGCGGGCATCGTGTCGATGCCCATCCTGGCCATCCTGTATTCGGCAATCGGTATCCTCGGCGCGTGGCTGATCGCGGTCGAGCTGATCGGCGTGGATCCGGCCAACTTCTGGTCGATCATGCAGTCGAAGGTCGACATCACGCGCGACGTGGGCAACGGCATCGTCAAGTCCTTCGTGTTCGGCGTGATCTGCACCGGAGTCGCCCTGTACCAGGGCTACGAGACACAGGCGACGCCCGAAGGCGTGGCCTATGCAACGACGCGCACCGTGGTGTTCTCCTCGCTGGCGGTGCTGGCGATGGACTTCATCCTCACGGCAATGATGTTTTCGACGTCGTGAGCGGCGTCAAGGGTTTGAATCGGATCTGACATGGCAAAGAAAAGCACAGAGACCCTGGTGGGAGTTTTCGTCTTGCTGGGCATCATCGCCCTGGCATTCCTGGCGTTGAAGGCGGCGAATCTCGCCAGCTTCAGCGCCGCGAAGACCTACACCGTACGCGCCCGCTTCGACAACATCGGCGGCCTGAAGAAGAACGCGCCGGTGCGCAGCGCCGGCGTGTCCGTCGGCCAGGTGACGTCGATCACGCTCGACAAGAACACCTACCAGGGCCTGGTGATCATGAAGATCAACGACAGCGTCCAGTTCCCGGTCGACTCGTCGGCCAAGATCCTGACCGCAGGCCTGCTGGGCGACCAGTACATCGGCATCGAGCCCGGCTCCGACGACAAGAACCTGGCCAACGGCGACCTGATCAAGCAGACGCAATCGGCGGTCGTCCTGGAGAACCTGATCGGCCAGCTGATCTTCAACAAGGCGGCAGACGCCGGCTCCTCGAACACGCCGGCGCCCGCGCCTGGCGCGTCGCTTGCCCCAGCCCCAGTTCCGGCCGCATCGGTGGCGGCTTCAGGATCCAGGAAATGAGATTCACCGCCTTGGGCAGGGCTCTGCCGCGAATCGTTGCCGCTATCGTGCTCGCGGCGGTCGCCGGTTGCGCGACCACCAGCGGCGTGGACCATCAGGACCGGCACACCGCCGGGCCCAAGGATCCGTACGAGCCGGTCAACCGCAAGGTCTTCGCGTTCAACGACACTCTCGACGAATACGCGCTCAAGCCGGTGGCCAAGGCCTACAACGCGGTCATCCCGTCGCCGGTGCGCACAGGCATCCACAACTTCTTCGGCAACTTCTCGGACGCCTGGTCGGCCGTCAACCAGCTGCTGCAGGGCAAGCCGCACGACGCTGGCACGATGACGATGCGGGTGCTCACCAACACCACGATCGGCATCGCCGGCCTGTTCGATCCGGCCACCAGCCTGGGCTTCGAGCGCAAGCCCGAGGACCTGGGCCAGACCCTGGGCGTCTGGGGCCTCGAGCCGGGTCCGTACCTGGTGCTGCCGCTGTTCGGCTCGTCCGACATCCGCGACGGGCTGGCGCTGCCGGCCGATACCTACGTGACGCCGGCGTTGCTGGTGCCCAAGTTCTGGCAGGGCGTCGCCATCGACGCCGTGGGCGTCGTCGACACGCGCGCCGGCTTGCTGGGCGCGAGCCAGATGCTCGACGAGCTGGCATTCGACCGCTACACCTTCATGCGCGACGCCTACATCACGCGCCGCCGCAGCCTCGTCTACGACGGCAACCCCCCGGAGTTGCCCGACCAGGACGACGCCGACGATTCGAAGTCCGCCCCGGCCCCGGCGGGCGCCGCCAGCGGGGCGCAGAGCGGCACCAAGCCGGCGCTGCCGGTCGCGCCCGCGGCGTCCGGCGCCCAGACCTCGAGTGCAACGCCCGCGCCCTTGCGCGTGGCCGCCTCGCCGGCGACGCCGCCGTCGCAACCGCAGCCGGTGCCTCCGCCGCAGCCGTCCCAGCCGGTGCCCGGCGGCGTCAACCCGGCCCCGATGCCGGCCTCCGCGCCGACGCTGCCCGTGCCGCAGGTCGGCCCGGCGCCGACCCCACCGCCCCCGGCATCCGCGCCGCGGGCATGATCCTCGCCGGACAGGCCACAATCGCGCACTGGCCGTCGCGTCGTACGTATCTTTGCATGTCGCCGCTGTGAACCAAGGCCTGGCGACCCGCGTTATGGAAGGGAGCGACTCCCCGCTCGAAAGGACAAGAATGTTTCAACGCACGATTTCTTCGCTGATCTTCGCCGCCGCCACCTTCGGTGCCACCGCCGCGTTCGCGCAGACGGCGCCGGACGCCATGATCAAGCAGGTGGCTGGCGACGTCATCGAGTCGGTCAAGAGCGACAAGGCCATCCAGGCCGGCGACATTTCCCGCATCCAGGGCCTGGTCGACACGCAGGTGATGCCGCACGTCGACTTCCAGCGCATGACGGCCGCCACGGTCGGCAAGGCCTGGAAGACCGCCACCCCCGAGCAGCAGGCCAAGCTGCAGGCCGAGTTCAAGACGCTGCTGATCCGCACCTACGCCGGTGCGCTGACCAAGGTGAACGCGCAGACCTCGATCGAGCTCAAGCCCACGCGCGCCGCGCCGGATGACGCCGACGTGACGATCCGCACGAACATCAAGGGCACGGGCGGCGACCCGATCGAGATCGACTACCGCCTCGAGAAGCAGCCGTCCGAGTGGAAGATCTACGACGTCAACGTCCTCGGCGTCTGGCTGGTGGACCAGTACAAGAGCAGCTTCGCACAACAGATCGCCTCGAACGGCATCGACGGCCTGATCAGCGCGCTGGTCGCCAAGAACAAGGCTCCGGCAGCCAAGTGATGACGACGCTGCCGGCCAGCCTGACGCTGCGCGACGCGCAGACGGTGCTCGAATCCTTGCGCCAGTCGTTCGCCGCCGACAGCGGCGAGGTCTGGCGCATCGACGCCGCGCCGGTGACGCAGCTGGACACTTCGGCGCTGGCCGTGCTGCTCGAATGCTCGCGCATGGCGGCCGCCGCCAGGCGCAAGCTGGAAGTGGTCAACGCGCCCGCGCGCATGACCGACCTGGCCCACCTGTACGGCGTGGACGGCCTGCTGGGTGTCGAGGCGGCGGCGTTCCAGCCGGCCGCCAAGGTCGGCGAGTCACAGCCAGCCGAGATCCCGACCGTTCCGATCCTGCGCTGATCCAGTCGTCCAGCAAGAACCCGCCGCCCGGCGGGTTTTTTCATTCGGGCGTGGCGTAGCGCCGCGCGCGCAGGTTGCGCTTGATCTCCTGCAGCGTCGGCCGCAGCCCCTGGCCAAGGCGCAATGCGACGCCGGTGGTCAGGATGTCGATGATCATCAGGTGCAGCATGCGCGACACCATCGGGCTGTAGCGGTCGAAGTCCTCGGGGTGGTCGGCCGCCAGCAGGACCTGCGAGTGGGTCTGCGTCAGCTGCGCGAGCGGCGAGGCGCTGGCGGTGATGACGATCAGCGTCGCGCCTTTCTTGCGCGCGATGTCGGCCACGTCGATCAGGTCGCGGCTGCGTCCGGAGTTGCTGATGACGACGGCGCAGTCGCCCGGCCCCAGCATCGTGGCGCTCATCACCTGCACGTGGCCATCGCTGCTGGCCGAGGTGTTGACGCCCAGCCGGAAGAACTTGTGCTGCGCGTCCTGCGCGACGATGCCGGAGTTGCCCACGCCGTAGAAGTCGATGCGCTTCTTGTTGACGCCGGCGTCGGTCAGCGCCGCGATGGCGCGCTCGAAGGCGTGGCCCGCCGCGTTGTTGCGGTACTTGAGCATCGCGCTGACGGCGTTGTCGATCACCTTGACGATCAGCTCGCCCGGCCCGTCGTCCTCGTCCACCGAGCGGTGCACGAAGGGCACGCCCTCGTTGACGGTGCCGGCCAGCTTCAGCTTGAAGTCGGCCAGGCCGTCGTAGCCCACGCTGCGGCAAAAGCGCACGACGGTCGGCTTGGACACAAGCGAGCGCTCCGCCAGCTCGCCCACCGGCGTCGACGCGAAGCCGCGCGGGTCGCTCAGCACGAGCTTGGCGACGCGCTGCTCGGCGGGCGGCAAGGCGGGGATCGAGGCGCGGACGCGCTCCAGCATCGTCACGTCGTCATTCCTCTTCCGCCCAGGCGAAGCCGTCCCGGGCAATGAGGGAGCTGGCGGCCGCCGGGCCCCAGCTGCCGGCGGCGTACGAACGCGGCGGCTCGGTGTCGTTCTTCCAGGCTTCCAGGATCGGGCCGACCCAGCGCCAGGCCTGTTCCTGCTCGTCGCTGCGCACGAACAGGTTCAGGCGTCCGGCGATGGCGTCCAGCAGCAGGCGTTCGTAGGCGCCGACACGGTCGGTCGGGAAGGCCTTGTCGAAGTCGAGGTCCAGCGACACGGTGCTGAGCTGCTCGATGGCACCGGGCGAGCCGAGCCCGCCCTTGGCCGCCTGCAGCGTCAGCTCCAGGCCGTCCTCGGGCTGCAGCTTGATGATCAGCTGGTTGGCGCGATTCGGGCCACCGAAGATCGGATGCGGCACCGGGCGGAAGTTGATGACGATCTGGGCGTCGCGCGCGGCCAGCCGCTTGCCGGTGCGGATGTAGAAGGGCACCCCGGCCCAACGCCAGTTCTGCACCTCGGTGCGCAGCGCCAGGAAGGTCTCGGTGTGGCTGCCCGCGGGCACCTTGACTTCGTCGAGGTAGCCGGGCACGGCGCGACCCTCGATGTTGCCGGCCCGGTACTGGCCGCGCACCACGTCGCGCGCCACGCTCTCGGGCGTGAAGGGCTTGAGCGAGCGCAGCACCTTGAGCTTCTCGTCGCGGATGGCGTCGGCGTCGTTGGTGGCCGGCGGCTCCATCGCGATCATCGTCAGCAGCTGCAGCGCGTGGTTCTGCACCATGTCGCGCAGCGTGCCGGTGCGGTCGTAGAAGTCGCCGCGCGTGCCCACGCCCAGCGACTCGGCCAGCGTGATCTGGATGTTGGCGATGCTCTCGCGGCGCCACAGCGGCTCGAACAACGCATTGCCGAAGCGCAGCGCCATCAGGTTCTGTACCGACGGCTTGCCCAGGTAGTGGTCGATGCGGAACGCCTGCTTCTCGGCGAACACCGATTTCACGACGCGATTGATCTCCTGCGCGCTTGTCAGGTCGTGACCGAGCGGCTTTTCCAGCACCACGCGCACGTGCGGCCCGTTCAGCTTGGCCGCGCCCAGCTGTTCGCAGATCTGCGGAAACAGGTGCGGGCTGGTGGCCAGGTACAGCACCGCGGTGTCGGCGCCGCGCGTGTCGATCCAGTCCTTCAGGCCCTGGTAGTCGTCGGGCCTGGACAGGTCCATGCGGCGGTAGTGCAGCAGTTCCGCGAACTTGGCGAATTCCTCGTCGCTCGGCCGCTTGGAGCTTTCGACTTCGACGAAGCGTTCCTTGATGAACGCGCGGTACTCGTCATCCGTCCGCTCGTCGCGCGCGACGGCCAGGATGCGGCCGCCCTCGGGCAGCTTGCCGTGCCGGAACGCCTGGAACAGCGCGGGCATCAGCTTTCTCCAGGTCAGATCGCCGGTGCCGCCGAAGAATACGAGATCGAATGACATGATGTTTCTTGTGGAGCAGGATGGACACCCGGAGCCGTCATGGCCATGCCCGGGGACTTGTCTCTGGAGGGTGGTGGTGTAACTTTGTTTCAGGAATAATGATGCCGAAGTTTCTTCCCGCGGTCAAATGCGCCGCCCGCCTTCTTCCCAGGGGATGACATGAACCAGCTCGATCAACTCAAGGCCTTCACCGTCGTGGTGGCCGACACCGGCAACTTCAAGCAGATGGCGCAGTACGCGCCGCGCGACGCGACGACCAACCCGTCGCTGATCCTCAAGGCCGTGCAGCAGCCCGACTACGCGCCGCTGCTGACCGACACCGTCGCGGCCCACCGGGGCAAACCGCTCGCCGAGGTCGTCGACCAGGTGCTTGTGCGCTTCGGCCTGGAGATCCTGAAGGTCGTGCCGGGCCGCGTCAGCACCGAGGTCGACGCGCGCCTGTCGTTCGACA
>JBJMWF010000267.1:0-7737 GCA_045810265.1 Vitreoscilla sp.
GCCGACTGGCAGCTGGAGCTGTTCCACGCCGTGTTCCAGCCGCTGGTGGCGCGCCACGAGCCCGGCTTGACCGACACGACACGCTGGTACGAGGGCGGCGCCGGCCTGCTGGTGCCGCTGGCCGTCCAACCGCCGGCCGATCCTTCGCCATCGCAGTTCGACGACGGCGAGCAACCCGAGCCGCGCCTGATCGTGCTGCGCTTCGCCGAGCGCGGCAAGCGCCTGTTCACCGCCGAGGATGCGCGCCTGGCCGACCGCATCGTCGAACAGCTGCGGCGCGCCGTCGCCCATGACCGCGCCATCGAGCAGGGCCGCAGCGAGGAGCGCGGGCGCATCGCGCAGGACCTGCACGACGACATCGGCGCGCGCCTGCTGACGCTGATGTACAAGGCGCCCAACACCGAGATGGAGGACTACGTCCGCCACACGCTGCAGGACCTGAAGACGCTGACGCGCGGCCTGGCCGCCACCACGCACTTCCTGTCGCACGCGTCCGCCGAGTGGAAGGCCGACATCGCCCAACGCCTCGCGCCCACCGGCTGCACGCTCGAGTGGTCGTTCACGCAGGACACCGAGATCCAGCTGAACGTGGTGCAGTGGTCGGGCCTGACGCGCATCCTGCGCGAGCTGGTCAGCAACATCATCGCCCACGCCAAGGCCACGCATGCCACCATCCACGCCGACCTGAAGAACGGCCTGCTGACGCTGACCGTCACCGACAACGGCGTCGGCGGCACGCCCAAGGACTGGTCGACCGGGCTCGGGCTGGGCGGCATCCGCAAGCGCGTGCGCATGCTGGGCGGCACGATCGCATGGCAGCAGAACACGCCCGAAGGCGTGCGCTGCGATGTCAGCGTGCCGCTCTCGGAGCCGTCGCTGCCGTCGACGGGATCGCAGCCCAGGTCGCCCGGCGCAGTCGCGGGCTGACGCGGTAGCGCTCGCCGCGATAGAACGCGTCCAGCGCGTCGAGCAGGCGCACCGTCGCATCCGCGCCCCAGAGCGCGAGCCAGGCGAACGGGCCGGCGGGATAGTTCACGCCCAGCGTCATGGCTGCATCGGCGCCGGCGGCGTCGCACACGCCCTGCTCCACCGCGTCGCTGGCCTCGTTGACCAGCATCGCGATGGTGCGCGCCACCACCAGGCCCGGCACGTCCGTCAGGCGCTGCGGCAGCCAGCCGAGCGCGCGCAGCACCTCGGCGCACTGCGTCGCGAACTCGGCCGAGGCCTGCGGCGCACAGGTCCAGGCCAGCGCGACGACCGGCGTCGCCGCTCCCGCCGCGGCAGGGCCCACCGGCCAGTCGAACAGGGCCAGATCAGCCAGTCCTGCGGCCTGTGCGCGTTCAGCGGCGCAGCGGCCGTCGGTCAGCATCAGGCGGCCGGCGCCGATCTGCAGGCTGGTCTCGGCGGTCGCGCCCGCCGCCTCGCGCGTGAAGCCCAGGCCCGAGGCGGCCAGGCGCGCGGCGAGCAGGTCGGCGACCGGACCCTCGCCGTGCAGCGCCAGCGGCGCAGCCGGCAGCGGCGTGGGCTCGGCCGCGCCGTCGCTGGTCTTCGCAGCGCCGTCGGGATAGCGGTAGAAGCCGCGGCCCGACTTGCGCCCGAGCAGTCCGCCGTCGACCATCTCGCGCTGCACCAGCGAGGGCTGGTAGCGCTTGTCGTAGAAGTTGGCCTCGTAGACCGACTGTGTCACCGCGAAGTTGGTGTCGTGGCCGATCAGGTCCATCAGCTCGCAGGGCCCCATGCGAAAGCCCGCGCCGCGCACGCAGGCGTCCAGCACCGCGGGCGTGGCGGCCTGCTCCTGCAGCAGCGCCAGCGTCTCGGCGTAGAACGGCCGCGCGATGCGGTTGACGATGAAGCCCGGCGTCGACTTCGCATGCACCGCGGTCTTGCCCCAGTCGGTCGCGAGCATGTGGATCGCGTCGGCGACGGCCGGTTCGGTGGCCAGGCCGGACACGACCTCGACCAGGCGCATCAACGGCACCGGATTGAAGAAGTGCATGCCCACGACGCGGCCCGGCAGCTCGAGCCCGCGCGCGACCGCGGTGATCGACAGCGACGAGGTGTTGGACGCCAGCACGCAGTCGTGCGCCACGATGGCTTCGAGGTCGCGCAACAAGGCCTGCTTGACGGCCAGGTTCTCGACGATCGCCTCGATCACCAGCACGGCGTCGCGCAGGTCGTCCAAGGATCCGGCCACCTTGAGCCGGCCGCGCGCCGAGGCCACGTCCTCGGGCGTCAGCTTGCCCTTGTCGGCCAGCTTGGCCAGCGTCGCCCCAAGCTGTTCAGCGGCGGTCGCGGCTGCGCCTTCGCGCACGTCGTACAGGTGGACAGGGTGGCCGGCCAGCAGCGCCACCTGGGCGATGCCGATGCCCATCACGCCGGCGCCGATCACGGCGACGGGTCGATTGCGAAAGAGGTTGATCGTCGTCATGGCGGCCATTCTCGTTGATGGGCCGGTTCAGCACGGCGAAGGGGTGTCCTTCGACAATCCAGGCGTCGCGGCGCATGCTGCGACGCTTGCCGCCCGCGTGGCCGCGTTTGACGCGGTGTCGGGTCGAAACGGCCGCTCGAGCCTCCCTGCGGGCGCGACGCCGATCCGACGGGCGGACCTTTTCAGTGCCCGGCCGGGCGCACTGGCACACTGTGGCGAGCGCGCATCCCGCGCGCAACGCCACCTGCCGATGCCCCGCTCACGATCCGCGCCGCCCCCACCCGAACACGAAGACGACGGCCCCAGCGCCGCCGACGCCGCCTCGCAGGCGCGCGCACTGCGCGGCGCCGCCAGGCTGGCCACGGACGCGACGACAGGGCTGACCGACCTCGTCGAAGCCGTGCACTCGCGCATCGCCAGCGTGCCGGGCCTGCCGGGGCCGGCCGACGGGCGCACGCGCGGCATCACGGGCCTGGTCTACAAGACCGTGCGCGGCGTCACGCGCGCCGTCGGCGGCAGCGTCGACACCCTGCTGGCCGCGCTGGCGCCGGCGATCGGCGAGCGCGCCGGCCTGCCCTCGCCCGAACGCGAGGCCGTGCTCGCGGCCCTCAACGGCGTGCTCGGCGATCATCTGGCCAGGACCGCCAATCCGCTCGCCATCCGCATGGCCTTGCGGCGCGGCGGGCGCGCGCTGCCGCTGCACCGCGACGCGCTCGCCACCGAGATGCCCGACGCCGGCGAGAAGCTGCTGGTGCTCATCCACGGCCTGTGCATGAACGACCTGCAGTGGCGTCGCTCGAACGGCCACGACCACGGCGAGGCGCTCGCCACGGCCCTCGGCTTCACGCCGGTCTACCTGCACTACGACAGCGGCCTGCACGTGTCGACCAACGGCCGTGCGCTCGCCAACCAGCTCGAGCAGTTGCTCGAGAACTGGCCGCGGCCGATCGCGCGCTTCGCGATCGTCGCCCACAGCATGGGTGGCCTGCTCGCGCGCAGCGCGCTGCACTATGGCCGCGCCGCCAGGCAGCACTGGCCCGACCGCCTCGACGACCTGGCCTGCCTGGGCACGCCGCATCACGGCGCGCCGCTGGAGCGCGCGGGCCAGGGCGTCGACCTGCTGCTCAGCGCCACCCCTTATGCGGGGCCGTTCGGACGCCTGGCCAAGCTGCGCAGCGCGGGCATCACCGACCTGCGCCACGGCAACGTGGTCGACGAGGACTGGCTGGGTGGCGACCGCTTCGAAGGCGCGACCGATCGCCGCCAGGCCGTGCCGCTGCCCGCCGGCCCGCGCTGCTTCGCGATCGCCGGCACGCTGGCCCGCGAGGGTGACCTGAAGGACAAGCTGCTCGGCGACGGCCTGGTGCCGGTGGGCAGCGCGCTGGGCAAGCACCGGCTGGCCCGGCGAACGCTGAAGTTCCTGCCGGACCGCCAGCGCGTGTTCGAGCAGACCAACCACATGCAGCTGCTCTCGAGCGCGGAAGTCTTCGAACAGCTACGCGCCTGGCTGGCCGCGTGAGGCGAGCCACTTCAGCGTGGCCACGGAGTCGCCGATCAGCTTGCCGTTGACGAACACCTGCGGCGTCGTCTGCGCGCCCGTGATCGCACGCAGCGCGCGGGCGCGTTGCAGCGGCGGCAGCGAGATGTCGGTGTAGGCGATGCCGGCTTCCTTGAACGCGGCCTTGGTGCGTGCGCAGTACTCGCAGCCCTCGCGGCTGAGCATGGCGATCTCGTCGGGCTGCTGCACGGACGGATCGAGGTAGCGCAACATCGTGTCGGCGTCGGAGACCTCGTAGGGGTCGCCCGGCTTGTCCGGCTCGACGAACAGCTTCCGGATCACGCCGTCGCGCACCAGCATCGAGTAGCGCCAGGAGCGGGCGCCGAAGTTCAGATCGCTCTTGTCGACCAGCATGCCCATCCCGCGCGTGAACGCGGCGTTGCCATCGGGCAGCAGGTGCACCTTGTCGGCCGATTCGTTGCGGCCCCATTCCTCCATCACGAACGGGTCGTTGACCGAGACGCAGACGATCTCGTCCACGCCCAGCTTCTCGAACGTGGGCGCCAGCTCCTCGTAGCGCGGCAGGTGCATCGCCGAGCAGGTCGGCGTGAACGCGCCGGGCAACGAGAACACGACCACCGTGCGCCCATCGAAGATCTTGGAAGTGGACGTTTCGATCCACTCGTGGCCGCGGCGAAGGCGGAAGGTCACGTCGGGGACGCGGTCGCCCTCCTTGCGGGCGTCGGGCCCGGGTGCCCTGCCGAGGTTGCAGGCTTGTTCAGCGGTCATGACGTGCTCCAGCAGTGTGCGATCGCGCCATTCGGCAAGCCACATGCCGCGCGAAAGAGATCCACATCCTGAACCGTTCGTCGCTTGGCGAAAAGCCCCCGGCCTGCACGGTTTGCTGCGCTGCAGCACAATTGTGGAACCGTTTCCGCCTTGACCATCGCATGACTTCCGCCTCGTCCGTCCTGCCCTCCGCCGTGTCGGCTCCCACCAGTGCGGCCGAGCGCGAGCGGCACTTCTGGCCGGCCATCTGGGCGCTTGGCGTGGGCAGTTTCGCCATCGGCACCGGCGAATTCGTGATCATGGGGCTGCTGCCCGAGGTCGCACAGGACCTGGGCGTGACGATCCCGCAGGCCGGCCACGTCATCACCGCCTACGCGCTGGGCGTCGTGATCGGCGCGCCCGTTCTGGCCGTGCTCGCCGCCGAGTGGCCGCGCCGCGCGTTGCTGATGACGCTGATGGCGCTGTTCGCCGCAGGCAACTTCGCCAGTGCCTGTGCGCCGGGCTACGTCACGATGAACCTGCTGCGGCTGCTCACCGGCTTGCCCCACGGCACCTACTTCGGCGTCGCGGCATTGATGGCAGCGTCGCTGGCGCCTGCCAATCGGCGCGCCAGTGCCGTCGGCCTGGTGATGTCGGGCCTGACCTGCGCCACGCTCGCCGGCGTGCCGCTGGCCGCGTGGCTGGGCCAGCACCTGGGCTGGCGCGCGGCCTTCGTGCTGGTGGGCGCGATCGCCGTGCTGGCCTGCGCGCTGATCCGCCGCGGCGTGCCCGACGTCCCCGCCGCACACGGCGCCAGCCCGCTGCGCGAGCTCGGAGCGCTGGCGCGGCCGCAGGTGTGGCTGACGCTGGGCATCGCGGCGATCGGCTTTGGCGGCATGTTCGCCGTCTTCAGCTACGTCAAGCCCCTGCTGACCGAAGTCACCGGCCTGCCGATCGACGGCGTGCCGCTGGTGCTGGCGCTGTTCGGCCTGGGCATGGTGCTGGGCAACCTGGTCGGCGCGCGCCTGGCCGACAAGGCCTTGATGCCCACGATAGGCTGGCTGCTCGCCTGGAGCGTCGTCGTGCTTGGCGCCATCCCGTTCACCGCGCCGTACACCATCGCCATCTGCGCCAACGTGTTCCTGCTCGGCACGATCGTCGCGATCGGCCCGGCCCTGCAGATCCGCCTGATGGATACCGCGGGCGAGGCGCAGACGCTGGCGGCGGCGCTGAACCACTCGGCCTTCAACACGGCGAACGCGCTGGGCGCCTGGCTGGGCGGCACGGCGATCGCCAGCGGCTTCGGCTGGACGTCCACCGGCTGGGTCGGCGTGCTGCTCGCGTTCGGTGGCATCGCGGTGTTCGGGGCATCGGTGTGGATGCAGCGGCGGATGCGGGCGCGGGGTGAGGCGCACGCCTGAGGCTGCTTGTATTCGCTTGTTTGATGGCCGCTGCTTCGCTGGGCTGCTGTTGCTTCGGCCTGCAGTTGCTTCGCGGGCCGCTGCTTCGCGAGCGACAGGCTGGTCTGGGTCTTGGCTCTCCGCTCACGTGCGCCTGAATCCGGCCTGGACGGCCGGATTCTGCGGGCTCTGTGGCTTCGACTTGCCCCGCGCGCTCGCCATCTTGGCCGCACTCGGAACCGTGGCTGGCGGACCGGGGGCGTCCGCCCGCTACGTCCCGGTTCGCTGCGCTCCAAGCCCCAGCCCACCCTGCCGCAGCGGCACCTGGGCGGGTGGAGAAAAACCCCTGCCGTCTTTTAAAGGGGATTTGGCATCGACGGGCCATCGAGGCCACGTCGATGCCCGCGGCCAACCGCTTGGCCGGGCACCGGGCTTGACGCGAACGACGGGCCGGCACGCCGGCGTTCCTTGTCTTGATGGACGAGGAAGCGACGCCTTCGGCGTCGTGCGAAACCGGCACTCCATGCCGGGCCCAGACCCGGGGGCTCAGCCTCGGGCTTGGCCATGGTGTCGGTCTGCCCGGGGTCTGGCCTCGGCCTTTCGCGGGTCTGGCGCCAGCCCTTTCGACTCCCAGGGCGTCCGCCCGCAGCAGCGAATTTGCACTAGCGCAGCGCGAAGCGCTGCGCATCGTCCATCGCGACAAGGAGCGTCGGCACCGCGATCCGAAGTTCGCGTCAAGCCCGGTGCCCAGTGACCTGCCGGCCGCGGGCATCGGCGCGGCCTCGATGGCCCGTCGATGCCAAACCCCCTTTAAAAATGGAAGTGGTCTTTCTCCACCCGCCCAGGTGTCGCTGCGGCAGGGTGGGCTGGGGCTTAGAGCGCAGCGAACCGGGACGTAGCGGGCGGACGCCCCCGGTCCGCCAACCACGCCCCCGAGCGCGGCCAGGACCGCGAGCGCGCGGGGCAAGTCGAAGCCACAGAGCCCGCAGAATCCGGCCGTCCAGGCCGGATTCAGGCGCACGTGAGCGGAGAGCCAAGACCCAGCCCGGCCTGTCGCTCGTGAAGCAGCCGCCTGGGAAGCAACAGCACCCCAGCGAAGCGACAGCAACCCAGCAAAGCAGCCGCCAGCGAAGCAACAGCGCCCAGCCACCCATCCACCCAGCCAGCAGCTACACAGCCTTGAGCAGCCCCAACGCGGCAAGACTTTCCGCACTCGCCGCAAGCGCATCCTCCGCCGGCCGGGGCATCCACCCCAGCACCCGCCGCGCCTTGTCGTTGACAGCGTTCTTGGGCTTGCCCAGCTCCGGCACCACCTGTCCGACGGACTTGTCGACCAGCGCCACGACACGCAGCAGCCAGTCCGGCAGCTCGCGCGTGGGCACGCGCCTGGCCGCAGCGCCCATGCGGCGCTTCAGGATCAGCGCGATATCGCGCATCGAAAGAAAGTCGCCCGCCACCGCAAGAAAGCGCTCGCCAGCAGCCTCGGGCGAGGTCATTGCCTTCAGATGCAGGTCAGCGACGTCCCGCACGTCCACCACGCCGAAGGTGATGCGCGGCACCGCCGGCAACGCCCCGTCCATCATGCGCTTGACGATTTCGATGGAGGTGGAGAAGTCGGCGGCCAGCACCGGCCCGAACACGCC
>JBJMWF010000268.1:0-6794 GCA_045810265.1 Vitreoscilla sp.
AGGCCGACGAGCGTGAAGTGCACGCCGACCGAGACGATCAGCAGCAGCAGCACCGACGCGTCGGCCAGCGGCTGGTAGGCCAGCCGATAGACCAGCGGGCCGATCGAGCTCACCAGGACGAGCGTCAGCAGGCCTTGCAGCGCGAGCGGCCAGGCTTGTCCGCTGGCCGCCCAGGTGGCCGCGGCGGCCGCGACGGGCAGTACGCACAGGCGCGCGATCTCCAGGCCGGTGGCCGACCATGCGCGCTGGTTGCGCAAGCCGTCCCACAGTTCGCGCAGCACGGTGAGCGCGGCCAGCAGCAGCGCCAGCCAGACGGTGCCCGGCACGCGCCCTAGCTGCAGCATGGCCAGCGTCAACGCGCTGTATGCGACGAATTCGCCCTGCGGGATCAGGATCACGCGCGTGACCGCGAACACCAGCACGATGGCCATGCCCAGCAAGGCATACACGGCGCCGTTGCCGATGCCGTCCAGCAGCAGCACGGCGGCGATCGTCGAATCCATCCCGTCCTTTCGGTTGTCGCGAGCCTGGTCATGAGGCGCCCGGTGCGGCGCCGTCCAGGCTGCGAATTTACCTTGCCCGGCCGCAGGCACGCCGATGGGCCTCGCGCAGGAGCCGCACTTGCCATGGACAGGCACAGGCGCGGCTCGTCGCCGCGCACCGGAGCACGACATGATGAGCACGCATGAAGGAACCGTCACCGTGTGGCAATCCGGCCGGCTTGCGCCGCAGGCCGCAGGGCGCCGTTTCGAATTCACCCCTGAGCAATGGCTGGTCGCGGCGCTGCTGGCGCTGTCGGCGTTGGTGCTGGTGACCTTCGTCACGGTCCTGCAGCGCGACGTCGATCGCAGCGAACTGCAGCACGCCGCCCAGCGCTCGCGCGCGGTGGCCGAGGCGCAGTGCGAGAGCGAACAGCCGGCCGACCAGCGCGGCCGTTGCATCGCGCTGTTCAATGGCGACGAGGTCGCCGCGAAGACGGCGCCCGACGCGACGCCGGGCAACGCGGCCTACGAGCAGGAGAATGCGGCGCGCGACATGACGGTGTCGCTGGTGTCCGGCGGGCGTTGACGCGGCGCCGGCAAGGCGACTTCAGTCGTCGAGAAGCCCGCGCTCCCACATCACCGCGGCCTGGTCGAACGGACCGGCCTTCTCGGCGAACGCGTCGGCCGCGTGGGCGAGGGCGAGCCAGTGGCGCGTGTCGTGAAAGCCGTGCGGCGTCTCGTCGGAGCGGGCCTGGTCGAACCACGCCAGCACCTGCGCGTACTGGTCGGCATGGTGGGCGTGGGTCCAGGCCAGGCCGACCAGGTCGGCGAAGGCTTCCTCGCGGCGCGTGATGCGCATCTCGCGGGCGATGGCCTGCAGTTCGGCGGTGGGTTGGCGGGTCTCGATGGCGTCGGGCTTGTCGGTCAGGCCCGAGGGCAGGCTGTCGAATGCGCCGCTGCGGTGACGTTGGCAATGGCCGATCTCGTGGGCGGTCATCGCCTCGAGCGTGGCCTGCAGCAGTGGCGCCGGGATAGCGGCCAGCGTGGATTCGGCGGCCGGGTTGCCGCGCATCGCGAAGACCAGCTTGCAGCGGCCTTCGTCGTAGCCCATGGCGATCGGCGCGGCGCCGGCCTGGGCCTGCGGCAGCACGACGATGTCGACCGGCAGGCCCTGCTTGAGCGCCCAGGCCACCGGCGGGGTGGCGCCGGCGAGCCAGCGGCGTTCGGTGTCGGTCAGGTCAGCGGCCGCCGGTGCGGCGTGCGACGCGAGGAGCAGGGCGAAGAACGCCAGGACGGAAGCGATTCTGGCGGCCACGACGGCTCCTTCGGGGCAGGGCGATCTGGCTTACTTCTGGCGCGCCTGGCGGCACGTGGCCAGCGTGCGCTCCAGCAGCGAGCGGGCCTTGTGCGCCGTCGCATTGGGTTGCAGCAGGTGGCCGGTTTCCTCGAAGAATCGGTTGGACAGCGCATGCACGACCTGCGGATGGGCGCCGCCCTGGCGCTCCAGCAGCGACGGCGTCGAAGCGGCCAGCAGCGCCTTGCGCAGCATCTTGGCGTGCACGCGATAGCGCAGCGCGTTCATGGGCACACGCCCGACTTCCATCGCCTGCAGTTCGCCGGCGAGGTGTTCAATGAAAAGCTGTTTCGAGTCCATGACTGAAGCATGACATCGGCCGCCGAGCTCATTCCGCGGAACACCGGCCGCAAATGTGCGTTTTTCCCGGCAGGAACGGGAAATCTGCTGCTCGACAGCAGCGCGCACCGCGCCGGCTGCGACAGCTCGTTACACGGCTTGCGGACGGACAAGCCTGTGCCGATTCGTACCCCGGGGGCTAGCCAGCCGTGGCGTCCGAGCGCTCGCGCAGCGAGCCGCAGCGGCGCGCATAGACCCAGGTGAACTCGGCACCCAGCAGGAAGATCTGGGCCGACCAGTAGACCCACACGACCATCGCCACGAGCGACGCGGCTGCGCCGAAGGTCGACGCCACCGCGCTGCGGCCGATGTAGACCCCGATCGCCATCTTGCCGACCGTGAACAGCAGCGAGGTCACCACCGCGCCGATCCAGACGTCGCGCCACTCGATGCGCACGCGTGGCATCAGCTTGTAGATCATCGCGAAGGCGACGGTGATGAAGACGAAGCTGACGACGAAGTCGACCGCCGACGCGAACGAGCCCAGATCGACATAGCGCCCGAACCAGCGCTGCACGCCGGCCAGCAGCGCGCTGGCCAGCAGCGACACCATCAGCAGGAAGCCGGTGCCCATGATCATGCCCAGCGACAGCAGACGCGAATGCAGCCATTTGGCGATGCTGCCTTCGTTGCGCCGGCGCGGCGCGCGCCAGATGCGGTCCAGCGCGTTCTGCAGCTCGCCGATCACCGTGGTCGCGCCGATCACGAGTGCGATCACGCCCGACAGCGTGGCCAGCACGCCGGCCTTGGGATGGTTGACGCTGGCCAGCAGGGCCTGCACCGCCTGCGCGCCCTCGGCACCCATCAGGCCCTGCAACTGGTCCATGATCTCGCCGCGCGCCGCCTTCTCGCCGAAGAACAGGCCAGCCACGGAGATCACGATCAGCAGCAGCGGCGCGATCGAGAACATCGTGTAGTAGGCCAGGGCCGCGCCCATGCTGGAGGCGTAGTCCTCGCTCCATGAGGTCATCGTCTCGCGCGCGAGCGACCAGACGGTGGCTGGCTTGATCACGGGCGCTGTCTCCCAAATGGAAGCGCCCGCACGCGGCGGGCGCGAACGGGCGGGCAGGGCCCGCCTTGCGAAGCGGCGTTCAGGAGGCCGTCGCGCGCGCCTGGTCGCGCAGGCTGCGCACCTGCGCGTGGTTGCGCTTGACGCCTTCGTACTGGCGCTCGATCAGCATGCGGATGTTGTCCGGCAGCGCCTGGTCGAGGGCGTCGCGATAGCGCTCGAGCGCCGAGTCCTCGCCTCTTTCGCAGGCCTCCAGCAGCGACTTGTCGCTGTAGCCCGAGAGCGTGCCCAGCAGCGAGACCCAGCCGCGATGCAGCGCGCCGCTGGCACTGCCCCCGGTCTCCGGATCACCGCCCAACTGCAGCACCTGGGCGCGCAGATCGGCACAGGCCTGGTGGCATTCCGTCGCGCGCGTGGCGAACAGCGTCTTCAGGTCCGCCGAGTGCACGTGTTCGGCGACATTGCGAAAGCCCCGCTCGCCGTCGTTGCAGGTCTCGATGAGGGTGTTGAGGACATCGATGGTGTCTTGGTTGTCCATGGTGAGGCCTTTCAGGTTGGCAGTGAAGTAAGTCGGAGCGGCAGACCGTGTGCCCGTCCGCAGGCGGCGGGGCGGTTCGGAAACTCCTGCTGATCCGTGGCGGACCGAAGGGGCTCAAAGAAAGAATTCGAAGCGCCGTGCGAGCGCCTCGGCGACGCGCTGGCGCCAGCCGCGCCGGGCCCATTCGTCGGGCAGGATGTCCTTGGCACGCGCGACGTCGTCCATGAACACGCGCTCCATCTCGTGCGCGAGTCCCGCATCCAGCACCACCAGGTTGGCCTCCGCGTTGTGCAGAAAGCTGCGCCAGTCCAGATTGCTCGAGCCCACGGTGGTCCACAGGCCGTCGATGACGCAGGTCTTGGCGTGCAGCAGCGTGTCATGCAGTTCGTGCAGATGGATGCCCGCCCGCAGCAGGCGCGAGTAGTGCGAGCGGCCTGCCTGCAGCGGTGCCCAGAAGTCACTGATGCCGGGCAGCAGCAGATGCACCTCGACGCCGCGGCGCGCCGCGCGCAGCAGCGAGCGCATCAGGCGGCGCGTCGGCACCAGGTAGGCCGTGGTCAGGAAGATGCGGTGCTGCGAGGCGTCGAGCGCCGACAGCAGCGCGCGATAGAAGGGATTGCGGCGCCGCCCGGCATCGCAGGCGGCCAGCGCGACGCGCTGGTTGCCGGCCGGAGCCAGCGGCGGAAAGTAGTGCGTGCCGCGCAGCGCGATCGACGAGTGCTTGCTCCAGTGCCGCATGAACAGCCGCTGCAGCTGCGCCACGATCGGGCCTTCGACGCGCACGTGGGTGTCGCGCCAGCCTGGCTTGCCCGACGAGCCGTCCTCGGCGCCCGCGCCCGAGCCGGTCACCGCGGCCAGTGGCGATGAGCCTGCCGAATAGACCGAGCTGATGTTGACGCCGCCGATGAAGCCGATGCGGCCGTCGACCACCATCAGCTTGCGATGGTCGCGCAAATGAAGTGCTCGGCTGAGCAGGTTGCCCAGGCGGCGCAGCGGGTTGTACTCGCACACGTTGACGCCGTGGGCGCGCAGGTGGTCGAAGTAGCTTGCCGGGGTGCCGATCGAGCCGAAGCTGTCGTAGAGCACGTTGACGCGCACGCCGGCCTTGGCTCGCGCAATCAGCCGCCGCGCGAACTCCTCGCCCGGCCCCTCGGCCTCGAAGATGTAGCTCTCGAGATTGATGTGGTCGCGCGCGCTGTCGATCGCCTCGAACATCGCGGCATAGGTGCCCGGCCCGTCCTGCAGCAGGTCGACGCGGTTGCCCGTGACCAGCGGCTCGCCCAGGCCCGCGACCAGCGCATGCGCATGACCGTGCGCGGCCAGCGGCGGGGAGGCCTTGGCAGGAACGCGCTTCGGCGACTGGGACAACCGGAGCGAAACGGGCGCGGACATCGTTTTTTCCTTCCCGGGTTCGGCTGCGCGAGGAAACGCGCACTGCCGCAGGCGGGGCAGTCTGCATGGCAACGCCCATGCCCGACCGTCGGGGCGCGTGCCCGCGGAGTGGCCGGCCGGTGCGATGGCACGGCGGTTGCCTGATGGGGATTGTCCCCTGTCCTACAAGCCTTCAATGCTTCAACGGGAACCCAAAATGACCTCCACACTTCGTGCACTCACCCATGGCGCAGCCGCCGTGGCAGCGCTCGGAATCGCTGTCGGTGCCTGCGCCCAAACCTCGCAGTCCAGCCTGGCGACGGAGATCGGGAGCGCCGGTCCGCAGGCGGGCAAGAGCTTCATCGACCTGTCGGTCGGCAAGTCGCGCTACAACACCTCGTGCGGCCAGGTGGCCGGCCTGACCTGCTCGCGCGGCACGACCTCGTACAGCCTGACGGCCGGCAACATGATCACGGACAACATCGGCGTGGAACTCTCGGCGATGAATCTGGGCAAGGCCGACCGCGCGGGCGGCAGCGTGATCGCGCGCGGCATCAACCTGAGCGCCGTTGCCCGCCTGCCGCTGGGCGACAGCTTCGGGCTGGAGGGCAAGATCGGCCCGACGTATGGCGTGACGCGCGTCAACGCCGCCAGCAACGCGGGCCTGGTCAGCGGCCGTGCCAACGGCGTGGGTCTGGGCTATGGCGTGGCGCTCGACATGAACGTGACGCGCGGCCTGCACGGGTCGGTCGGCTGGGAGCAGCACGAATTCAAGTTCGCCGGCCAGGGCCGCTCCAACGTCAAGAACCTGACGCTGGCGCTGGGCTACACGTTCTGAGCGCCGGCAAGGTGACGAAAGCAGGCCATGAAGCACGTCTACCCCGTCCGCCATCCTGCCTGGCTGGACGTCGCTGCCAAGCGCTCCACGACCGCGGCGGGCGAGGCTTCACGGCCTCACGAACGAGACGAGTCCCACGGTGGGAACGACGTTGCAGACAGCAGCACCAGCAGCGGCGAATCGCCTGCGATCGACAAGGCGCGCGACCCGAAGATCGCGCCCGATCGGCCGCGCCGATGAATGACGGGCGGCGCCTGGAACCGGCTTCCGGCGTTGCGGCAATTCTGGGGCCCGGCTCCGCCGGAATCCGCGTTGCTCCCGCCGATTGTTCGGATCCTTGAAGCAGTCAGCGCTTGAACGTTCAATCGATCTGCACAAATTGGGCCCAATGGGCCGATTTGTGAGGCCTGCGCCACGTTCTATACCGGGTTTACCCTCAGGCATGATTTCTGGCACGGGCGTTGCAATCCATCGAGGCATGAACGCGGATCCGGCAACTCTTGCCGGCCTCCGCGCCCCATAAGCTCAGGAGGAACCAATGGGTTCGATGGACTTCCGCACCGAACAGCGCCAGACACAGACGCTGTCCCCCCGCCTGCAACACGCCGTTCGACTGCTGCAGCTCTCCTCGCTGGAAGTCGCCCAGCAAGTCCACGACGCCCTGGGCAAGAACCCGTTCCTGGAAGAGGACGGCAACCCCGACGATCCGAGCGACGAAGGACTGTCGCCCGAACAGGCCGCGGAGGCGCAGGAAGCGCGCGAGGCCCAGGAGGCCGCCGCCGAGACCATGGCCGCCCCCGAGGGCGACCTGCCCGGCGAAGGCGACCGCGACATGTGGCAGGCCGACGGCCTGGGCTCGGGCA
>JBJMWF010000269.1:0-14775 GCA_045810265.1 Vitreoscilla sp.
CAGGCAGGGTGGGGGCCGTCAGGTCTGGCCGTCGATCCGGATCCAGGTGGTCTTCAGCTCGGTGTACTTGTCGAACGCGTGCAGCGACTTGTCGCGCCCGTTGCCGCTCTGCTTGTAGCCGCCGAACGGCACGGTGATGTCGTCCTCGTCGTACGAGTTGACGTGCACGGTGCCGGCGCGCAGGCCGCGCGCGACGCGGTGGGCGCGGTTGATGTTGTCGCTCCAGACGCTGGCCTGCAGCCCGTAGCTCGAGCCGTTGGCCAGCGCGATCGCCTCGTCCTCGGTCTTGAAGCGGATCACCGACATCACGGGGCCGAAGATCTCTTCCTGCGCGATCTTCATGTCGTTGGTGACCTGGTCGAACACGGTTGGCTCGACGTAGTAGCCGCCCGTCTCGCCGCGCACCTGCCTGCCGCCGCTGACCACGCGCGCGCCCTGCGCGTGGCCGGCCTCGATGTAGTCCAGCACCGTCCTGAGCTGGGTGTCGTCCACCAGGGCGCCCATCTCCGTCTTGGCGTCCAGCGGGTCGGCCGGCGCGTACTTGGGTGCCTCGGTCTTGAGCGTGGCGACGAATTCGTCGGCGATGGACTCGTGCACCAGCACGCGCGAGGGCGCGTTGCACGATTCGCCCTGGTTGAAGAACATGCCGCCCGAGACCGTTTTGGCGGCACGCGCGACGTCGGCGTAGTCCTCGAACACGACGAAGGCCGACTTGCCGCCCAGCTCGTTGTAGACGCGCTTCAGGTTGGACTTGCCGGCGTACTCATACATGCGGCGGCCGACGCGCGTGGAGCCGGTAAAGCCGATGGCGTCGACCTCCATGTGCAGGGCCAGCGCCTCGCCGGCCTCGTGGCCGTAGCCGGGCACGACGTTGAACACGCCCGGCGGCAGGCCGGCCTCGAGCGCGAGCTCGGCCAGGCGCAGCGCGGTGAGCGGGCTCTTCTCGCTCGGCTTGAGCACCACCGAGTTGCCGGCGGCCAGCGCCGGGCCCAGCTTCCAGGCGGCCATGATCATCGGGTAGTTCCAGGGCACGATCACGCCGATCACGCCCATGGGTTCGCGCGTGACGAGCGCGAGCGCGGTCGCGGCCGTGGGGGCGATCTCGTCATAGATCTTGTCGACGGCCTCGGCATACCAGGCAATGCAGCGCGCGCACGCCGGCACGTCGACGGCCAGCGAATACTGGATCGGCTTGCCCATGTCGAGCGTCTCGAGCAGCGCCAGTTCTTCCTTCGCGCCCAGGATCAGCTCGGCGAACTTCTGCAGCACCTTCTTGCGCACCGCAGGCGCCTTGCCCGCCCAGCGCCCGTCCTCGAAGGCGGCGCGTGCCGAACGCACTGCCGTGTCGACATCGGCTGCCAGGCCGCGGGCGATCGGACCGAGCAGGCGGGCGTCGATCGGCGAATGCTTGGCGAAGGTCTCGCCGGATTGCGTGTCGCGGCGCTTGCCGTCGATCAGCATGCGGCCGTCGACTTTCAGCGCTGTGGCGCGTTCGGCCCAGTTCGGGGCGGAAGTGGTGTTGCTCATCCTTGTCTCCTGGCAGATACCGCCGGGCCGGCTCGTGACCGGCCCGACGTTGGCGTCGCGGCGTCGACGACGCCGGGGGTTTCGAGTATGCGTGGAAAACGCCGCGGATCAGAACGTGTAGGACGCTCCGACCGTGAACATCGGGCCCACCGCGCCGTCCTGGTGATACGACGGGTTGTACGGCGCACCGCCTTGCTCGGCACCGTTGCCCGGTGCGCCGAAGGTCTGCAGGTCGTACGGGGCCTTGCGGTTGAGCAGGTTGGTGACGCCGGCGTGCAGCTGCAGGTGCTCGTCCCAGTTGTATCGCGCCACCACGTTGAGCTCGGTGAACGAGCCAACGTGGCAGAACTTGGACGGCACACCGCCGTCCGGGAACACGCTGGACAGGGACGAGTCGCAGTCCGGAATGCCCTCGCTCGGGTCGGTCACGCTGTAGTGCGAGATGTAGTTGAGGGTGCCGGCGATCTCGAACGGGCCCTTGCCCCAGGTCAGCGTGAACGCACCGCGGGTGCGCGGGGTGCCGGTGTCTTCCGACACGAAGGCCGGGCCGTGCGTGCCGGCCAGGTGGTACTTGACGCCTTGCGCGGTCAGGTCGTACTGCAGCATGTAGCTCACCTGCAGTTCGGCCTTCAGGTGGCCGGCTTCATGCAGGTCGTACCTGGCGATGGCGTCCAGGTCCAGGCCGGAGGTCGTCGTCGTGTTCGCGTTGATGAAAGGGTAGGTGTCGTAGAGGATGTTCTGCGACGCGTCGCGGTAGATGATGGTGCCCAGCGAGGCTGCGTTGTCCAGGCCGGTCTGGCCCAGCTGGCCCACCGAGATGATCTGGTTGCGGATCGTGATGTGGTAGTAGTCCAGCGTCGCGGAGTAGGTCTTGTTCGGCTCGAAGATCGTGCCGAGCGTGAACGAGGTCGACTTCTCGGGCTTCAGGTGCGGCGCGGACAACTGCAGCTCCTGCAGCGCGATGTTGCAGGGATCGAGCATGCCGGCTGGCAGGTCAGGTTGCACGTTGCCGTTGGGGCAGTACACCGGGTCGTGCAGGTTGCCCACGAAGCCCGAGGTGGAGCCCGCGTTGCCGGTCTCCGCCGGGTTCGGCGCGCGGAAGCCCTTGCTGAAGGTGCCGCGCAGCGTGAACTCGCGCACCGGGGTGAACTTGAAGCCGGCCTTGGGCGTGGCGGAGGTGCCGGTGCTGTCGTAGTGGTCGACGCGGCCTGCGACGTCGATCTCCAGCTGCTTGGTCACCGGCGCCACCAGCTCGGCGTACGCCGCGCTGACTGTCTGCTTGCCCTCGGCAAAGGAGTAGATCCCGATCGCCTGCGACCCGCTGACGAACGACGGCGGGAACAGCTCCTTGAGCTTGCGATGCGTGAAGTCGGCGCCGATGCTCAGGCCCAGCGGGCCGCCGGCCAGGTCGGCCAGCGTGGTGCTGCCGCGCACGCTGGCGAACATCAGGTCGTTGGTCGACGTGGACGAGGCGCCCGGCGCCACGGTGGCAAGTTCGGCCGCCGAGTTGGGGCCGCCCACGAGGTAGCTGCCGCTGTTCAGGGCGTCCTGCATCGCCGGGAAATCGATGTAGTGATAGAAGCTCGCCTTCGTCGCGGCGCGCGTGAAGCCCAGCGAGCCGTTGAGATCCCAGTTGCCGATCGCGCCCGACAGTTCCGCGACAGCGCGGTAGGACGTGGTCGCGGTCGTCTGTTCGAGCGGGCCGATGTCGGTGAAGTCGTAGAGCAGGTTCGCGGTGTCGCCGGTCGTGTTGCCGGGGTAGCTCGCCGGCACCGTCAGCACGAAGGGGAAGCTGTCCGGGAACGCCGGCGTGGGTGCCGAGCCGGGGCCGAAGCGGAACAGGTTGAGACCGCCGCCGTTGCCGCCGATGCCGACGCCCGTAGCTGCAGCATTGTTGAACAAGCCGACCTGGTGCGCCTCGCTGCGCAGCATGGAGCCCTGGAAGTTGGCCTGCCAGCCGTCGGCCAGGTTCTTGGTGTAGCGGCCCATCACGTCCAGGTTCGTCGTGGATGGCGACAGCGTCTGGTAGGGATTCTTGTAGCCGCACTGGTCGGCCGCGGCCTGAGTGGCGGTGCAGCCGGGGTAGTAGACCAGCCCGTTGCCGCTGGCATCGGTCAGCACGCCGGTGCCGCTGCCCGCGCCACTCGACGCGCCCGAATCGGCGCCCGAGGCAGTGCCTTGCGTCAGATTGGCGCCGCCGTACGGCGTCCAGTCGGTGCGAGCCAGATAGGGCCGGTTCTTCAGCAGGATGGAATTGGCGTGGCGGCCCTCGATCGAGATGTAGGCGTTCTGGCCGTCCTTGGCGAGGTCGCCCCATCCGGTGGTGATGCTGGCGTGCTGGGTGGCGCCGTCGCCGTGGCTGCTGATGCCGGTCTCGGCACTCATCGTCAGGCCCGTGAAGCTCTTCTTCAGGATCACGTTGACGACGCCGGCGATGGCGTCCGAGCCGTAGACGGCCGAGGCGCCGTCCTTGAGCACCTCGATGCGCTCGATGGCGTCGATGGGGATCGACGAGATGTCCACGAAGTCGCGCTCGCCATCGTCAGGCATCGGATACGAGGCCATGCGGTGGCCGTCGATCAGGACCAGCGTCGCGCCCACCGTCAGGCCGCGCAGCGCCACGCCGCTGCCGCCGGCGGCAAACGCGCTCGGTGCCGACTGCGACAGCGAGCCCATGTTGTTGGCCGTGATGTTGTGCAGCACGTCGCCAACGTTGGTGTAGCCGGAGTTCTTGATGTCCTGCGACGTGATGACCTCCACCGGGCTGGGCGTCTCGCTGTCGGTGCGGCGGACGTTCGAGCCGGTGACGGTGACGGTCTGGGTCTGCGCGGCAGGTGGATCCTGGGCGACGGCCGCGCCATGGATCAGCCAGATCGGCAGCGCCACGACCAACTGGGCGGGACGCCATTTCGCGAGACTTCTGAGACAACTGGACATGATGATTCCTCCGGGTTTGAGAACTGCGGATACGTGATGCGGTAACAGTCGACAGGGCGCGGTCGCGGCGAGTGCCGCGCGGCGCATCAGGAATCGTCGCGGTAGGCGGCGCTGACCTCGGCGGCGCGCCGGCGTTCGCTGCGCGCCACCCAGATGCTGGCGAGCGCCACGCCGATCGCGACCACCACGATGATCACGGTGGCGACGGCGTTGACGCTGGGGTCGAGCCCGAGACGGGCGCGCGAGAAGATCACCAGCGGCATCGTGGTGGCGCCGGGGCCGCTGAGGAAGGCGGAAACGACCACGTCGTCCAGCGACAGGCTGAAGGTGAGCAGCCAGGCGGACAGCAGCGACTGCGCGATCATCGGCAGCGTCACCAGCGTGAACACCTGCCAGGGCCGCGCGCCCAGGTCCATGGCGGCTTCTTCCAGCTGCGGATTGAGCGTCTGCAGGCGCGCCTTGACGACGACGGTCGCATACGACATGCCGATCATCAGGTGGCCCAGCCAGATCGTCACCAGGCCGCGTTCGGGAAAGCCGATGGCATGCTGGATCGCGACCAGCATCAGCAGCAGCGACAGTCCCTGGATCACCTCGGGCATCACCAGCGGCGCGCTGACCATGCCCGAGAAGAACGTGCGCCCGAAGAAGCGCCGGTACTTCACGAGCGAGAAGGCGGCCATGGTGCCCAGGATCACCGAGCCGGTGGCCGACAGCAGCGCGATCTTGAACGACAGCCAAAGTCCGTTGATGATCTCGTGGTCGTCGGCCAGCTTCGCATACCACTCGAGCGAGAAGCCGCCCCAGTGCGAGGGCAGGCGCGAGTGGTTGAACGAGAAGACGACCAGCGTCACCATCGGCAGGTACAGGAACAGGAAGCCGAGGACGAGCCAGGTGCGGCCGAAGTTCTTGGCGAAGCCGGCGCTGAAGAGGGCTCTCTTGCTCATTTGGCAGCCTCCTCGGCCTGCGCCTGGTAGCGGTTGAACAACGCCAGCGGCACCACGATCAGCAGCACCAGCACCACCGCGATGGTCGAGGCGACCGGCGGATCGTTGTTGCTGAAGTTCTCGTCCCAGATCACGCGGCCGATCATCAGCGTGGATGGGCCGCCCAGCAGTTCCGGCGTCACGTACTCGCCCACGCAGGGAATGAAGACCAGCATCGAGCCGGCGATGATGCCGGCCTTGGACAAGGGCACGGTCACGCGCCAGAACGCCACCCACGGTGTCGCGCCGAGGTCGGATGCGGCCTCGAGCAGGCGCAGGTCCATCTTGGACAGGTTCGCGTACAGCGGCAGGATCATGAACGGCAGGTACGTGTAGGTCATGCCGATCAACAGCGAGAACGTGGTGTGCATCAACTGCCCTGGCGCCTCGATCAGGCCCAGTGCCAGCAGCGCCCGATCCAGGTGCAGCCCGACGATCGCGTTGGCCACCCAGCCGCCGTCGTCCAGCAGGCCCTTCCAGGCGTACACGCGCAGCAGGAAGGAGGTCCAGAACGGCAGCATCACCAGCATCAGCAGCATCGGCTGCAGCGACGCTCGGGCGCGTGCCATGAAATAGGCGAAGGGGTAGCCGATGAACAGGCAGGCGAGCGTGGTGACCAGCGCGTACTTCAGGCTGGCGAGGTACGCGTTGCGGTACAGCCCGTCCGTGGCGACCAGCGCGTAGTTGGTGAACTTGACCGCCAGCTTGAGGGCGCCATTGGCGTAGGTGACGAGATCCTCGACGCGGATCTCGCCCATCTCGGACACCGAGTACTTGGCGACGATGAAGAACGGCGCGAGGAAGAACAGCAACAGCCACGCGTACGGCACGCCGATGACGGCATTGCGCCCGCGCCACCAGCGCGTCGCGATTCGGGTGTGGGCAATCGGTTGCACGGTCCGTCTCCTCAGTGGGTCAGGACCACATGCGCCTGCGGCGACCACGTCGCCCACACCGCATCGCCACGCTGGAACTGGTCATCGCGTTGCCGCTCGGTGTTGGCCATGCTCACGGCCAGCACCTGCCCGCTGCCCAGCTTGACGCGGTAGACCGAGGTCGCGCCGAAGTACGACAGCTCCTGGATGGTGCCGAAGGCGGCGTTGAACTCGTCGCCCGGCTTGTCGCGCTGCAGGGCGATCTTCTCGGGCCGCAGCGCCACGCTGACCGGCATGCCCAGGGTGCCCGTGATCCCGTGCCCGACGTAGTGGCGGCAGTCCGCGGCATCGATGACCACGTGGTCGGGTTCGTCCACGCTGACCTTGCCGTCCATCAGGTTGACGTTGCCGATGAAGTCGGCCACGAAGCGCGTGGCCGGTGTCTCGTAGATCTCGGCGGGGGAGCCAACCTGCAGGAAGCGGCCTTCGCTCATCACGGCGATGCGCGAGGTCATGGTCATGGCCTCTTCCTGGTCGTGCGTGACCATCACGCAGGTGACGCCCACCTCGTGGATGATGTTGACCAGCTCGATCTGCGTCTCTTCGCGCAGCTTCTTGTCCAGCGCCCCCAGCGGCTCGTCCAGCAACAGCAGCTGCGGCTGCTTGGCCAGGCTGCGCGCGAGCGCCACGCGCTGCTGCTGTCCGCCCGACAGCTGATGGGGCTTCCTCTTGCCGAACTTGCCCAGCTGCACCAGCTTGAGCATCGCCTCGACGCGCTGGGCCACCGCCTCCTTGGGTAGCTTGTCGCGGCGCAGGCCGAAGGCGATGTTGTCCCAGACGGTCAGGTGCGGGAACAGCGCGTACGACTGGAACATCATGTTCAGCGGCCGGTCGTAGGGCGGGATGCCGGCCAGGTCCTGGCCGTTGAGCACGATGCGTCCGGAGGTAGGCGTCTCGAAGCCGGCCAGCATGCGCAGCAGCGTCGTCTTGCCGCAGCCCGACGAGCCGAGCAGGGCGAAGATCTCGCCCTTGGCGATGTCCAGGCTGACGTTGTTGACGGCCTTGTAGCCGGCGAAGTCCTTCACCACATCCTGGATCTGGAGGAACTTCGCGTTCTCGGCGCTTGTGTTCATGAGTCGTTGCCGCCCCCTCGGGCGTTGTTCGGTTGTCGTTCGATGCGTCGCGCTGTTGTCTTGACCCCGGCGACGCGGCTCGCGCATGGCGGGGTGCATTTTGCCGGGCCCGCGCGGCCGCCCCTGGGGCGTCCTCTCAGCTTCCGGTCTTGAACTTCATGTACGTGCGGTTCTGCAGTCGGCGGATGTCGTTGTTCCAGGATTCGGGCGGCCCGACCATTCGAGACAGGTCCTCCGGCGACAGGAACAGCGTCGCGTTGTTGGCCAGTTGCGGCAGCACGAGCTTGCGCGAGGCCTTGTTCGGATTGGCATAGAAGACCTTGTTGGTGATCGAAGCCGCGACTTCCGGCCGCAGGATGTAGTTGATCCAGGTGAGGGCGTTCTGCGGGTGCGGTGCGTCCTTGGGGATCGCCATCACGTCGAAGAACAGCATGCCGCCGGTGCGCGGGATTAGCACCTGGATGTTCTGGCCGGTCTTGTTGTCGATGGCCCGTTGGCGCGCGATGTTGATGTCGCCCGACCAGCCCATCACCGCGCAGACGCCGCCATCGGCCATGTCGTTGATGTAGCCGGACGAACTGAACAGCGTCACGTCGGGACGGATGCGCCTCAACAACCCGAGCGCTTCCTCGTAGTCGGCCGGGTTGGCGGTGCCGCGCTTCTTGCCGAGGTAGTGCAGTGCCACTGGCACGACCTCATCCCCGGAGTCGAGGAACGATACCCCGCACGACTTCAGCCGCGCCATGTACTCGGGCTTGAGCAGCAGGTCCCAGGCGTTGTCGGGCATCGGCAGCGGACCCAGCGCGGCCTTGACCTTGTCGACGTTGATACCCACTGTCGTATATCCCCACAACCAGTCGACGAGGTGGTCGTTGCCCGGATCGATCCTGGCCAGCTGGGCCGCGATGCCCGGGTCGAGGTTCTGCAGGTTCGGCAGCTTCGATTTGTCGAGCGGCGCCAGCAGGCCACCCTGCATCTGCACGCGCGCCCAGTACGACGATGGCACGACGATGTCGTAGCCGCTGTTGCCCGCCAGCAGCTTGGCGTGCACGATCTCGTTGGAGTCGAAGTTGTCGTAGCGGACCTTGATCCCGGTTTCCTTTTCGAAATTGGCGATGGTGTCGTCGGCGATGTAGTCGGACCAGTTGTAGATGTTCAGGATCTTGTCTTCCGGTGGCGACGCCTGCGCCTGACCCGCGCCCGCGGCCAGCCCGATCGCGAGCAGACTCGCGAGGGCGGCAAGGCGGTGAAACGGTGGTGTCATCTTCGGGTCTCCGTCGGTCTTCGAAAGATCGTCTACAGCTGCAGGGTTGTCACGCCAAGCCACGCGCGCGAACGTCGGCCAGCGTGAGGTCGAGGCACTTGCGGGCGAGGCTGACGAGTTCGTCGACCTGCGCCCGTGTGATGACCAGCGGCGGGGCGACGATCATGCGATCACCCACCGCGCGCATCACGAGCCCGTTCGCGAAGCAGTGGGCGCGGCAGATCATGCCCACCGCGAGGTCCGGGGCGAACGGCGTGGCGCTCGCCTTGTCCTTGACCATCTGCACCGCGCCCATCAATCCGCAGGTCTGGGTATCGCCCACGAGCGGATGGTCGCGCAACTCTGCGAAACGGCTTGCAAGATACGGGCCGACATCATCACGCACGTGCTCGACGAGCTTCAGGCGCTGGATCAGCCGGATGTTGGCGATGGCCACCGCGCAGGCCACCGGATGGCCCGAGTAGGTGTAGCCGTGGTTGAAGTCGCCGCCTTGCTCGATCAGCACCTTGGCGACGCGCTCGCCCACCATCACCCCACCGAGCGGCACGTAGCCCGAGGTCACGCCCTTGGCGAACGTGATCAGGTCGGGCTGCACGCCGAAGGTCTGGCAGCCGAACCAGTTGCCGGTGCGCCCGAAGCCGCAGATCACCTCGTCGCTGATCAACAGGATGTCGTACTTCCTGCAGATGCGCTGGATCTCGGGCCAGTAGGTGGACGGCGGCACGATGACGCCGCCGGCGCCTTGCACCGGTTCGCCGATGAAGGCCGCCACCTTGTCGGGGCCGATTCCCAGGATCTTGGTCTCCAGCGTGCGCGCCGCCTTCAGGCCGAACTCCTCGGGCGTCATGTCGCGCCCCAACTCGTACCAGTGCGGCTGTTCGACGTGCACGATGTTGGGGATCGGGAGCCCGCCTTGTGCATGCATGCCCGACATGCCCGACAGCGACGCGCCCGCCATCGTCGAGCCGTGGTAGCCGTTGTTGCGGCCGATGATGACCTGGCGCTGCGGTTGTCCGATCAAGTCCCAGTAGCGACGCACCATGCGCACGTTGGTGTCGTTGCTCTCGGAGCCGGAGCTCGAGAAGAAGAAGTGCCGGAAGCCTTCCGGCGCGACTTCGGTCAACAGCTCGGCAAGCTCGATCGCCGGCGGCGTCGCCGTGTTGAAGAAGGCGTTGTAGAAAGGCAGCTTCTCCAGCTGCTGCGTGGCCGCATCGATCAGCTCGCGTTGGCCGTAGCCGACGTTGACGCACCACAGGCCCGACATCGCATCGAGGATCTTGTTGCCGTCGGTGTCCCAGACGTAGATGCCCTCGCCGCGTTCGACGACGCGCGCGCCCTTGGCGGCCAGCGCCTGGTGGTCGGTGAACGGGTGCAGGAAGTGCTTCGAGTCGGCTTGCTGCCACTGCTGGGTGGTACGAGTAGTCGTCGTCATTTGGGTGGTTCCTGTTTCGGGTGGATTCCGCGATTGCGCGCGGAATGACGGGTTCGTGTCATCCTGCGCGAAGGCGCAGGATCCGTGCGCTCAGACGTGGAGCAGCAGGTGCTCGCGCTCCCACGGCGAGATCACCTTCATGAACTCGGCGTGCTCGATCTCCTTGACCTCGGTGTAGACGGTGACGAAGTCCTTGCCCAGCACTTCGTGCAGGTCGGTCTCGTCGCGCAGCAGTTGCAATGCTTCGCTCAGGCTGCGCGGCAACTGGTACTCGCCCAGGTAGGCGTCACCCTTGCACTCGGCCGACGGGGCGATCTTGTTCTTGATGCCCAGGTAGCCGCAGGCCAGCGTCGCCGCGATCGCGCAGTAGGGATTCGCGTCGGCGCCGATCACGCGGTTCTCGATGCGGCGCGCCTGCGGCGTGGCGATCGGCGAGCGGATGCCCACGGTGCGGTTGTCGGTGCCCCACTGGATGTTGATCGGCGCCGCCGTGTGGCGCGCCAGGCGGCGATAGGAATTGACGTACGGCGCGAACAGCGCCATCGCCGCCGGAACGTAGCGCTGCAGGCCGCCGATGTACCAGTAGAACTCCTGCGTCGGCGTGCCATCCTCGTTGGAAAAGATGTTCTTGCCGGTGGCCGTGTTGACGACGCTCTGGTGCACGTGCATCGCGCTGCCCGGCTCGCCGGCGATCGGCTTGGCCATGAAGGTCGCGTACATGTCGTGGCGCAGCGCGGCCTCGCGCACCGTGCGCTTGAAGAAGAACACTTCGTCGGCCAGGCCCAGCGGGGCGTCGTGGAAGAAGTTGATCTCCATCTGGCCGGCGCCGATCTCGTGGATCAGCGTGTCGACGTTGAGCTCCATCTTCGAGCAGTAGTCGTAGACGTCCTCGAACAGCGGATCGAACTCGTTGACGGCGTCGATCGAGTAGGCCTGGCGCGAGGTCTCGGAACGGCCGCTGCGTCCGATCGGCGGCTTGAGCGGCATGTCGGGGTCGGTGTTGCGCGCGACCAGGTAGAACTCCAGTTCGGGCGCGACGATGGGGCTCCAGCCCTTGGCCGTGTACAGGTCGATCACGTTGCGCAGCACCGAGCGCGGTGCATACGGGATCAGGTTGCCGCTCGGGTCGTAGCAATCGTGCAGCACCTGCGCGGTGGGGTCGGTGGCCCAGGGCACGATGCGCACCGTCGTGGGGTCGGGCCGCAGGTGCATGTCGCGGTCGGTCGGCGTGATGACGTCGTAGTACGGCCCTTCGGACGGGAACTCGCCCGTCACACCCATGGCGACGATCGCCTCGGGCAGGCGCATGCCGCGGTCTTCGGTGAACTTCTCGCGCGGCAGGATCTTGCCGCGCGCCACGCCGGTCAGGTCGGGCACCAGGCATTCGATTTCGGTGACGCGATGCGCGTTGAGCCATTGCTCGAGGTCGGCGAAGGTTGCGAGGTCTCTGTTGTTGGTCATCGGGTTCTTTCGTGGATTTCTGGTGGACGGGGCCGCAGTGCGTGATGCATCTATCGGGCCACATCGCGGAGGATCGTGTTGGCGGACCCGTGCACTACGGATGCGGGCCGCGCAATCCTTCCTTCCACTGTCGGCAAGCCTGCCCGAAGGCGGTGAGCATGCGCATCGAGACGTCGTTGCCGGCGGCCTGCCATTCGGGGTGCCACTGCACGCACAGGTTGAATCCCTTGGCGTTCGCGGCGGAGAACGCCTCGACCACGCCGTCGGGTGCCCGCGCCTCCACGCGCAGGCCGTCGCCCAGGCGATTGACGGCCTGGCCGTGCACGGAGTTGACTTCGAACCTGCCCAGGCCGACGACGCGTTCCAGCACGCCGCCGGGCTCGACGAAGACCTCGTGCGCGGGGCCGTACTGGACCTCGACGGGCTGGTCGGAGGGCGCCCGGTGATCCGCCTTGCCCTGGACGGCGTGCACGGCCTGGTGCAGCGAGCCGCCGAGCGCGACGTTGGTCTCCTGCGTGCCGCGGCACACGGTGAACAGCGGCAGGCCGACCGCGAGCGCGTGGCGGATCAGCGGCAGCGTCCAGGCGTCGCGCGCCGGATCCAGCGGCAGCGACAGGTCGAGCACGTCCTCGTCGAAGTGCGACGGGTGCACGTTGCTGGGCGAGCCGGTGAGGAACACGCCATCGGCGATCGCCAGCAGCGCCTGCAGCTCGATCTCGTCGGCGTTGGGGATCACCAAGGGCAGGCAGCCCGCCAGGCGCACGGCGTCGGCGTACTTCTTGCCCGCGATGTGATACGGATGGTCGCCCAGCATCTTGTTGCAGGCGGGCACGAGCACCAGCGGGCGGAGCGCGGCCGGCGACTCGTCGACGGGGACGTTGGGAGCGGGGTTCATGGGAGTGAATGGGGTGTTGTCGTTCACAGCAGATCCTTCAGCCGGTACCAGGCCATGCCCAGCACCAGCGCCGGCGTGCGCAGCAGGCGGCCGCCCGGGAAGGCGCGATGCTTGAGGCGCGCGAAGAGGTCGAAGCGGCTGGCGTCAGCCGTCATGGCCTCGGCCACGAGGCGGCCGGCCAGGCCGGTCAGGGCCAGGCCGTGCCCCGAGAAGCCCTGCAGGTAGTACACGTTCGCGCCGATGCGGCCGAAGTCGGGCGCACGGTTCATCGTGATGTCGACGAAGCCGCCCCAGGCGAACTCGATCTTCGTCGATGCCAGCTGGGGAAACACGTCGACCATGCGGCGGCGCATGCTTTCCTGCAGGTTGGCGGGCGTCCGAGTGCTGTAGCTGACGCGCCCGCCGAACAGCATGCGGTGGTCGTTCGTGGTGCGGAAATAGTCCAGCACGAAGTCGGTGTCGCAGACGCAGGATCGGGTGGGAATCAGCGTGTCGGCCAGCTTCTCGTCCACCGGTTCGGAGCAGACAACGTAGGTGCCGACCGGCATGATGCGCGCCTCGAGCGCCGGCGCGACGTCCTGCAGGTAGACGTTGCCCGCGAGCAGCACCTGGGTCGCGCGCACCTCGCCGTCGGCGGTCCGGATGGTGACGCCACCTGCGTCCTGCTGCAGCGACGTGACCTCGGTGCCTTCGAAGATCCTCACGCCCGCGTCCGCGGCGGCGCGCGCCAGGCCCAGCACGTACTTCAGCGGATGCAGGTGGCCCGAGCGCGGGTCGTGCACCGCGCTGTGATAGCGCTGGCTGGCCACCCACTGTTGGATATCGGCCGGTGCGATGCGTGCCAGCGGATAGCCGTACTTCGACTCGAGCTCGTCGGCCCAGTCGGCCAGCTGGCGTCCCTTGCGGGCGTTGGTGGCGACGCCCAGATAGCCGTCGCGCCAGTCGCAGTCGATGCCATGCCTGGCGATGCGCTGGCGCAGGATGTCCAGCGCCTCGATCGTCGTGTTCCAGACCCGGCGCGAATCCTCGAGGCCCAGCTGTGCCTCGATGACGTCCTGGCTGCAGGCCAGGCCGTGGATCGCCTGGCCGCCGTTGCGCCCGCTGGCGCCCCAGCCGATCTCGCGGGCCTCGAGCACGACGACGTCGAGCCCGCGCTCGCGCATTTCGAGCGCCGCGCCGAAGCCGGCCAGACCACCACCGACGATGGCGACGTCGCAGCGGATTGCACCCGAGAGAGGCGCATGCCGCTGCGACCGGGTCGCGGTCGCGGCGTAGTACGAATTCCGCGAGAGATCGCGGTCGGACTGCAGGAAGGTCATAGAGATCGTGCGCTAGGCAGGCCTTTTCGGGGGAGGGGTCGGCGGGAGCAGGCCGACGTCCTGATGTCTCGGGAAGTTCGAACGACTCGCTTGTTGTCTTCAGGCGGCGCGACGGATCGCGCCCCCGAGAATGTCGACCAACTGATCGATGTGCGAGCGTTCGATGATCAGCGGCGGCGACAGCGCGACGATGTCGCCCGTCGTGCGCACCAGCGCGCCCTTGTCGTAGCAATCGAGGAAGACGTCGAAGGCGCGCTTGGTCGGCTGGCCGGGCACGGGCGTCAGCTCGACGCCGCCGATCAGGCCGATGTTGCGGATGTCGATCACGCCGGGCAGGCCCTTGAGCGAATGCAGCGCGTCGGCGAAGTAGCCGGCCATCTCGCTTGCGCGCGTCAGCAGGCCTTCTTCGGCGTAGGTCTCGAGCGTGGCCAGGCCGGCCGCGCACGCGAGCGGGTGCGCCGAGTAGGTGTAGCCGTGGAAGAACTCGATCAGGTGCTCCGGGCCGGTCATGAAGGTGTCGTGGATCGCCTGCCTGGCCAGCACCGCGCCCATGGGCACCGCGCCGTTGGTCAGGCCCTTGGCCAGGGTCATCAGGTCGGGGGTGACGCCGAAGGTTTGCGCCGCGAAGGGCTGGCCGGTGCGCCCGAAGCCGGTGATGACCTCGTCGAAGATCAGCAGGATGCCGTGCTTGTCGCAGATCTCGCGCAGGCGCTGAAGGTAGCCTTGCGGCGGGATCAGCACGCCGGTGGAGCCGGCCACCGGCTCGACGATCACCGCGGCGATGGTCGAGGCGTCGTGCAGCGCGATGACCTTCTCGAGGTCGTCGGCGAACTCCGCGCCGAACGGCGGCTGGCCGACGCTGAAGGCGTTGCGTGCGGCGTCGTGGGTATGGCGGATATGGTCCACGCCGCCCAGCATGGTGCCGAACATCTTGCGGTTGGCGACG
>JBJMWF010000270.1:0-4850 GCA_045810265.1 Vitreoscilla sp.
GCTCTTCGCCTCGCCGCCCAGCGCGAGCACCATCACGCATTCGAGCTGGGTCTGGCGGTCGGCCAGGTCGGCGCCCTCGCCGCGCGCGACGTCGGCGATCGAGCGCATCATGATGGTGGTGGACACCGGCAGTTCGACGGCCAGCGCCGCCAGGCCGAACGCGCCGCCCACGGCGCCACTGGCCGCGCTCGCGAGCTTGTGCCAGCCGTTGGAGGCCGGCGGTGGTGCGCCCTTGGCGAGCGGGCCGTTGGTCGACAGCGTGCGCAGCGACAGGTTGAGCGCGCCGTGGATCGCCTTGCGCGCGGCCGCCGAGATCACCGACGAGGCGCGCGCCGGCAGCATGCCGATCACCCGCTCGATCGGCGAACCCACCACGCTGGCGATGCGCGCGCCCACGCTGGGGCGCTCGATGGCGCGCACGGCGTCGTTCAGGGCCAGGACATCGGCGGCTTGCATCGTCATCGCGGGAGCTCCTCGACCAGGACGATACAGCGCAGGCAAACGACGCGCCGATCGAGGGACTGCAGACGCCCTAGCCGATGCACGTCCGGTTCTTGCCGGTGCGCTTGGCCTCGTAGAGCGCCTCGTCGGCCCGTTCGAGAGCGGCTTCCAGCGCCTCGCCGGGCCGGAACTGCGTGACGCCTGCCGAGAAGGTGACGAACACCTCGCGCCCGTCGTGCATGAACAGGCTGGCGGACAGCGTGCGCTGCAGCCGGGTCAGCGTGACCTGGGCCTCGTCGACCGGCACGCCGGGCAGCAGCACGACGAACTCCTCGCCGCCGAAGCGGGCCACCACGTCGACCGCGCGCAGCTGTTTCTGCACATGGCCGGCCAGCGTCTTCAAGGCCATGTCGCCGACCGAATGGCCCAGCGTGTCGTTGAGCTTCTTGAAGTTGTCGATATCGAGCAGCCCGATCGCCAGCTCGCCGCCCTGGCGTTCCAGCCGTGCCGTCTCGACGTCGAAGGCCTGCATCAGGCCGCGCCGGTTGGCCACCTCGGTCAGCACGTCGGTGGAGACCTCGTCGGACAGGCGTCGCAGCTCGCCTTCCAGCGACTGCACCCGTGCCTCGAGTTCGGCCGCGCGCTGGCGGCCTTCGTTCAGGCGGCCTTGCGTCTCGTTGACCAGGCCGTGCACGGCGCGGCTCTCCTCGACCATCTGGCGCACGACGCTGGCCAGGCTCTCGAGCGAGTCGGCGTTGGCGATCGTGTCGACGTAGCGCGCCACGCTGTCGGAGAAGCGGCCGGTGTGGTCGCCCAGGGCGTCGAGCTCGGTGAGCATCTGCGAGATCGCGTCCTTCAGCGCCACGCGCGCGCTGTCGCGTTCCGCGCGCACGCGCGCCTGGCGCGCCCGCGTCTGCGCGAGCATCTCGCTGGCCGCCCGCACCGAGCGCACGCTGGGCGAGTCGCCCAGGCTTAGCTTCAGGCTCTCGGTCTGGCCCTTGACCCAACTGCCCTCCTCGGCCACCTCGGCCAGGCCGGCGCTCATCTCCAGGGTCAGGCGGTGCAGTTCGTCGACCAGGTGGTGGCGATGCGCCAGCAGCCGGCGCGCACGCTCGCACAGCGCTTCAGCCTGCGCGCGCAGCGGCGCGCTGGCGCCATCGCGCTGCAACCCCGCCTGCAGCTCGCGCAGCTCGCCGGCCAGTTCGATGGCGCGCTCGTCGTCGGCCGGCAACGCCACGTGCAGCGTCGCGTCGTACTGTTCGAGCACCGGCGGCCAGCCGCCATGCGGGCTGTCGGGCCCGGTCATCGGACGATGGCCGCTGTCGCGCGCCTGGACGGCGGGCGACGCCGGAGCCTCGCCGGAGTCCAGGGTATCGACGCCCTTGGTCGAGAGCGCGTCGGCATCGTCGGCGGCCGCGTCGACCGGGACGGTGTCGTCGGTGAAATCGCCGTCCCACGACGCGACGAGCTGCTTCATGCGCTGCTGCAGCCTGGCGACGTCGCTGCGGTTGGCGTCCAGCACGCGCTGCAGGCTGTCCTTCTTGCGCGCGGCCGTCCACTGGCGGCCGCCGCGCTCCAGCCCGCGGGCGAGCTTTTCGATGGTCTGCGCCAGGCCCTGGGCCAGCGCCAGCTGCGATTCAGCGGCCCGTTCGACCAGGCCGCGCGCCGCTTCCCAGTCCGCGCGCTGCATGACCTGAGAGAACTCCTCGCGCTGCGTGCCGTCCTCGAACAGCCGCACCGCGATGCGGTCATAGACGTTCTTCGCCTTGGGACTGGCCGCCGCCGGCGCGGGCGCGACGGGAGCCGGCGCAGCCGCGGGCGCCGCGCCGCCCTCCTCGGCCCAGGCCCGGGCGTAATTCTCGGGCGTGGGCTCCAGCTTGGACAGCGCCAGGCGGCGCAGCGCGGCCTTGGCAGTCTCGGCGGCAGACGGTTTCGGCATGGACGGTTCGAGCTAGCGACCCCATGGGCCGCTCGGTTTCACGAGCGCCGACCGACGTCGACGACATCATCGGTACCGGTCCGCGCCTTCGAGGCCGCAGGCATCCAGGGCGCCTTGCGGGGCAGGACGACCTGCTCCATCCAGAGCTGGATGTCCTCCGGAGGCAGCGGCTTGCTGAACAGGAACCCCTGCATCAGCGAGCAGCCTTCTCCGTACAGCACGTCCTGCTGTCTCTGGTTTTCGACACCTTCGGCCACCACCTTGAGGTCCAGCGACTTGGCCAGGGCGATGATGGCGGTAACAACCGCAAGACTCTGTGGCAGCACGCCCAGATCGCGGACGAAGCTGCGGTCGATCTTGACCTCGGCGATCGGCAGCGAGGTCAGGTAGGCCAGCGACGAATAGCCGGTGCCGAAGTCGTCGACGGCGATCTGCACGCCGATCTCGGTGAGCCGGTGCAGCGACGGGATCACGCGCTGCAGGTCCTTCATCAGGCCCGTCTCGGTGATCTCCAGCTGGATCATGCTGTGCGGGATGCCTTCATCGCGCACGGCCGCCGAGATCTGCTCGATCAGGTCGGTGCGCTCGAACATGCGATTGGGCATGTTGACGGCGATCGAATCGGAAAAGCCGAACGCGTCGGCCCAGATGCGCGCCTGCTTGGCGGCCTGGCGCAGCGCCCATTCGCTCATGGGCACGATCAGGCCGGTTTCCTCGGCCACGGGGATGAAGTCGGCCGGCTGGATCAGCAGGTCGCCGCGGCGCCAGCGCATCAGCGCCTCGACGCCCACCATCTTGCCGTTGCTGACGTCGACCTT
The DNA here is from genome assembly GCA_045810265.1 of Vitreoscilla sp. Taxonomy (GTDB): domain Bacteria; phylum Pseudomonadota; class Gammaproteobacteria; order Burkholderiales; family Burkholderiaceae_C; genus Scleromatobacter. The sequence continues at coordinate 3,199 of JBJMWF010000270.1, forward strand.
GGGCTGGTAGTACAGCACCAGCTCGTCGCGCTCGATGGCCTTGTGCAGCGCACTTTCGAGCGCCAGCTTCTCGCGGCCGCGGCCGGCCAGGCGCGGCGTGTAGACCAGCGCGTCGTTGCGGCCCTGCGACTTGACGGCATACATCGCGACGTCGGAGTTGCGCAGCAGGTCGGCCACCGTGTTGCCGTCGCGCGGGAACAGGGCGATGCCGACCGAGGCCGTGGCAAAGCAATCCTGGCCGGCGACGACCACCGGCTCGCGCAGGGCTTCGAGGATGCGCGTGGCCACGCGTTGCGCGTCCGCCTCGTCGGCGACCTCGGGCAGCAGCGCGACGAATTCATCGCCGCCCAGACGGCCCACGGCCTCCAGCGTGCGATGCGAGCGCGAGCCCGCGGTCTCGATCACGCCTTCGAACAGCTGCTCGCAGTGGCGCACGCAGCCACGCAGCCGGAAGGCGACTTCCATCAGCAGTTCGTCGCCGGCGGCGTGGCCCAGCGTGTCGTTGATGACCTTGAAGCGATCCAGATCGATCAGCAGCAGCGCCACCTGGTGGCCCAGCCGGCGGCCGAACTCGAGCGCCCGCTCGGCGCGCCAGATCAGCTGGCGCCGGTTGGGCAGGTTGGTCAGCGCGTCGTAGTTGGCCAGGTGGCGGATGCGATCCTCGGCGATGCGGCGGTCGGTGACGTCCTGCACGATGCCCGTGTAGGCGCAGCAGTGGCCGTGCTCGTCGAACTCGGGTTCGGCCTCGACGTGGATGATGCGGAAGCGCCCGTCCGGCAGCGTCATCGGCACGTCGGTGGCGATGACCGAGACCTGGTACAGGATCTGGCGCGCCAGGCGCACCAGCGGCTCGCGGTCGGTGGGCGCGATCATGCGCAGCATGTCGCGCAGGTTGACGCGATCGTCCGGCCCGTAGCCGAACACGCGCAAGCCCTCTTCCGACAGCTCGAGCCCGTTGACGAAGCTGCGGCCTTCCTCCTGCCACCAATCGAACGAGCCCATGCGGGCGAGGTCCTGCGCGCGGGCCAGCTTGGCCTTGCTGCGTTCGAGCTCCTGGCGCGTGCGTGACGCGCGCAGCAGGTAGCGCAGCCGGCCGGCCAGCAGGCTCCACTGCGTGGCCTTGACGAAGAAGTCGGTGGCGCCGACCTGGTAGGCGCGGTTGATCGAGGCCTCGTCGTCCAGGCCGGTCAGCATCAGCACCGGCACGTTGTCGAAGCCGGGCATGTTGCGCAGTGCGATGCAGGTCTCGAATCCGTCGAGGCCGGGCATGATCGCGTCCAGCACGACGACGTCGGGCGTCCAGCTGGCCAGGCGGGTCAGCGCTTCCTCGCCGCCGGTGGTGGAGGTGATGTCGAAGCCGCGGTCGCGCAGGGCGGCAGCGGTCATCAGCAGGTTGACTTCGTCGTCGTCGACGAGCAACACCGTCGGACGACGATCCGTCGCTTCCAGGCTCACGCCGTGGTGCAACGTCATGAGGCCGCCGCCTCGAGCTGCCGCAAGGTCTGGCTCACCGCGCCGTCGACCCGCAGGACTTCGGCCTGAAACTGGTCGATCAAGGGGAGCGCCGAAGCGCTGTCGCCGGCGCGCAGCAGGCGCTCGATGTCGGCGCACAGCGACGACAGCGCCAGCGCGCCGATGCTGGCCGACGAGGA
>JBJMWF010000271.1:0-2927 GCA_045810265.1 Vitreoscilla sp.
GCGCGAGAAGAAGTGGGCCTGGGTGATCGCGGCCATCTGGGCGGTATCGAAGTGCAGCATGTCGACATCGGGTGAGGTTCGGATGTCGACCATGTTCGGGCGGCTGGCGAAAACAGCCGACCGCATTCGGCCCGATTTCGGGGCCGATTTGCCGCGCGCAACGATTCGCCCGCTTTTCTGCCAACCGGGGCCGGAACGGCGCGAATTGCGCGCCCCGTCCGCCCCGGCGCAGCGCGAAACGTGCAAGGGCTTGACGGCTTGTTTATCATGGTCGGTTGCCTGCCGTTCGCCATGCCATCCTCCAAGACCTCTGCTTCCCCTGCCCCGAAAAAAGCCCGCGAACCTCGCGCGCAAACCCCCGACCCCGCCGTGGGCGCTGCGGCGCCGCATGAGGCCGGGGAAAGTGCCGGGCGCTACCTCGGCAGCGCGGTGCGCAGCTCGCGTGCGGACGCCGACCTCGAGCGCCAGCTGCGCATCGCGCGGCCGGACGCCCATGCGATCCGCGTGCGCGGCGCGCGCACGCACAACCTGAAGAACATCGACCTCGACATCCCCAAGCACGCCCTGGTGGTGATCACCGGGCTGTCGGGCTCGGGCAAGTCCAGCCTGGCCTTCGACACGCTGTACGCCGAGGGCCAGCGCCGCTACGTCGAGAGCCTGTCGGCGTACGCGCGCCAGTTCCTCCAGCTGATGGACAAGCCCGACGTCGACGTCATCGAAGGCCTGGCGCCGGCGATCTCGATCGAGCAGAAGGCCACCAGCCACAACCCGCGGTCGACGGTGGGCACGGTCACCGAGATCCACGACTACCTGCGCCTGCTGTTCGCGCGCGCCGGCACGCCCTATTGCCCCGACCACGACCTGCCGCTGGCCGCGACGCCCGTGGCTCAGATGGTCGACAACGTGCTCGCGCTGCCCGAAGAGACCAAGCTGATGGTGCTGGCGCCGGTGGTGCGCGACCGCAAGGGCGAATTCGTCGAGCTGTTCGCCGACATGCAGGCGCAGGGCTACGTGCGCTTCCGCGTCGATGGCACGATCGTCGAGGCGAGCGACCTGCCCACGCTGAAGAAGACCGAGAAGCACGACATCGACATCGTCATCGACCGCCTGAAGACGCGCGACGACGCGCGCCAGCGCCTGGCCGAGAGCTTCGAGGCCGCATTGCGCATCGCCGACGGCCGCGCCATCGCCTACGAGATGGATTCCGGCGCCGAGCACCTGTTCTCGGCCAAGTTCGCCTGCCCGATCTGCAGCTACTCGCTGCCCGAGCTCGAGCCGCGGCTGTTCTCGTTCAACTCGCCGGTGGGGGCGTGCCCCAGCTGCGACGGCCTGGGCCAGGTGGTGGCGTTCGATCCCGACCGCGTCGTCGCCTTCCCGACGCTGAGCCTGGCCGCGGGTGCGGTCAAGGGCTGGGATCGCCGCAACGGCTACACCTTCTCGATGCTGGAGAGCGTGGCCCAGCACTACGGCTTCGACGTCGACGCGCCGTTCGAATCGCTGCCGGACAAGGCGCGCGAGGTGCTGCTCAACGGCTCGGGCGAGGAGAACATCGAGTTCACCTACACGTCGGAAGGCACGGGCAAGGCCAAGAAGCAGGCCGTGGTCAAGCGCGCGCATCCATTCGAGGGCATCCTGCCGAACTTCGAGCGCCGTTTCCGCGAGACCGATTCGGCCGCGGTGCGCGAGGACCTGGCGCGCTACCAGGCGGCGCGCGCCTGCCCCTCGTGCCACGGCACCCGGCTGCGGCGCGAAGCCCGCAACGTCTTTCTCGTGGGCAGCGGCTCGGATCCGGCGCAGCAGCGCAAGCCCATCTTCGAGATCGAGCACTCGACGCTGTCCGACTGCCTCGACTACTTCGAGCAACTGCATCTCGAAGGCGCACGCGCCGACATCGCCGACAAGGTGGTGCGCGAGATCCGCAGCCGCCTCACCTTCCTGAACAATGTCGGCCTGAACTACCTCAGCCTCGATCGCAGCGCCGATACGCTGTCCGGCGGCGAGGCGCAGCGCATCCGCCTTGCGTCGCAGATCGGCTCGGGCCTCACCGGCGTGATGTACGTGCTGGACGAGCCGTCGATCGGCCTGCACCAGCGCGACAACGACCGCCTGATCGCCACGCTGCGCCACCTGCGCGACCTGGGCAACTCGGTGCTGGTGGTGGAGCACGACGAGGACATGATCCGCGCCTCGGAGTTCTGCATCGACATGGGCCCCGGCGCCGGGCGCCACGGCGGGCAGGTGATCGCACAAGGCACGCCCGACGAGGTCGCGGCCAATCCCGAGTCGCTCACCGGCAAGTACCTGTCGCGGGTGTTGAACATCCCGATCCCGGACGAGCGCCACCCGTGGCGCGAAGAGCCCGCCGAGGACGACCCGCAGAACGCCTCGCGCCTGCGCCTGCGCGGCGCCCGCGGCAACAACCTCAAGAACGTCACGGTGGACATCCCCGTCGGCCTGTTCACCTGCGTGACCGGCGTCTCGGGCTCGGGCAAGTCCACGCTGGTCAACGACACGCTCTACACGGCCGTCGCGCGCGAGCTGTACGGCAGCCACGCCGAGGCCGCCCCGCACGACGCACTGGAAGGCCTGGAGGCGTTCGACAAGGTCATCAATGTCGACCAGAGCCCGATCGGCCGCACGCCGCGCTCCAATCCGGCCACCTACACCGGCCTGTTCACGCCGATCCGCGAGCTGTTCGCCGAAGTGCCGGCCGCGCGCGAACGTGGCTACGGGCCCGGGCGCTTCAGCTTCAACGTGTCCGGCGGCCGCTGCGAGAGCTGCCAGGGCGACGGCGTGCTGAAGGTGGAGATGCACTTCCTGCCCGACGTCTACGTGCCCTGCGACATCGGCCACGGCAAGCGCTACAACCGCGAGACGCTGGAGGTGCTCTACAAGGGCAAGCACATCGCGCAGGTGCTGGAACTGAC
>JBJMWF010000272.1:0-11361 GCA_045810265.1 Vitreoscilla sp.
CTGGCTTGCATCCATCCGCGGCTGGCGCTCGTAGCGGCGGCGCGCGGCGGGCAGCCCGACCGTCCCGGTCGAGCGTCGTCGGAGAGAGGCTGCGAGTGCGCCGCGCGCCGCGCGCCACCGGCCGAGGTGCCTGGCGCCGACCCCTGGCCAGGCGCGGCGTCAGGCACGCTTCAAATCGCGACCGGCACCGCGCTTTCCGGCGGTCGCTCGACACGATTCGAAGCGCGCCAGACACCTCCCGCACCGACCGGGCGTGTGAGCGATCCCGGTCGTCCCGCGGGCTCAGCTTCCCAGCAATGCGGCGCCCAGCGCCTCGGCCACTTCGATGCCGTCCACGCCGGCCGACATGATGCCGCCGGCATAGCCGGCGCCTTCACCGGCGGGGTACAGGCCGCGTACATTCAGGCTCTGGTAGTCCTTGCCACGCGGAATGCGCAGCGGCGACGAGGTGCGCGTCTCCACGCCGGTGAGCACGGCGTCTGGCAGTGAGAAGCCCTTGACCTGGCGCTCGAACGCCGGCAGCGCCTCGCGGATCGCGTCGAGCGCGTACTCGGGCAGGCTGCCGCGGCCCTTCTCCTGCAGGTCGGTCAGGTGTACGCCGGGCTTGTACGAGGGCTGCACGTCGCCCAGGGCGCTCGAGCGCTGGCGCTTGACGAAGTCGCCCACCAGCGCGCCGGGCGCCAGATAGCCGCCGCCGCCGAGTTCGTAGGCGCGCGATTCCCACAAGCGCTGGAACGCGATGCCGTCCAGCGGATTGACGATGCCGCCGGTCCTGCCGTCCTGGCGATAGTCTTCCGGCGAGATGCCCACGACGATGCCGGCGTTGGCGTTGCGCTCGTTGCGCGAATACTGGCTCATGCCGTTGGTGACGACGCGATGCTCTTCCGACGTCGCGGCCACCACCGTGCCGCCCGGGCACATGCAGAAGCTGTAGACCGAGCGGCCATTGCTCGCGTGATGCACCAGCTTGTAGTCGGCGGCCCCCAGGATTTCGTTGCCGGCGTTCGGGCCGAAGCGCGCGCGGTCGATCAGGCCTTGCGGATGCTCGATGCGGTAGCCGATGGAGAAGGGCTTGGCGTCCATGCGCACGCCGCGCTCGTGCAGCATGGCGAAGGTGTCGCGCGCGCTGTGGCCGAGTGCGAGCACCACGTGGTCGCTGCGCAGTTCCTCGCCGGAGGCGAGCGTCAGGCCGCGGACCTGCCGATGCTCGTCACGGCCTTCGATCAGCACGTCGACGACGCGCTGCTCGAAGCGGATCTCGCCGCCGAGCGCGACGATGTCGGCGCGCATCTTCTCGACCATGCTGACGAGGCGGAAGGTGCCGATGTGGGGCTTGGCGACGTAGAGGATCTCGTCGGGCGCGCCGGCCTTGACGAACTCGGCCAGCACCTTGCGCGTCAGGTGGCGTGGATCGCTGATCTGGCTCCACAGCTTGCCGTCCGAGAACGTGCCGGCGCCGCCTTCGCCGAACTGCACGTTGGACTCCGGATCGAGCTTGCCCTGGCGCCACAGGCCCCAGGTGTCCTTGGTGCGTTCGCGCACCGGCTTGCCGCGTTCGAGCACGATGGGACGCAGGCCCATCTGCGCCAGGATCAGCGCCGCGAAGATGCCGCACGGCCCGAAGCCGACGACGATGGGGCGCTGGCGCGCGGCGGCGCCCTCGAAGAAGCCGTCGGCGGCGTGGCCGACGAAGCGGTAATTCGTGTCGGGCGCGACGCGCACGTGCGGGTCGCCTGCGAAGCGCGCGAGCACGGCCGATTCATCGACCGCCAGTTCGCAGTCGACGGTGTAGATCAGCACGATGGCCGTCTTCTTGCGCGCGTCGTAGCTGCGCTTGAAGACGGTGAACGACGCCAGCTCCGCTTCCGGCAGGCCCAGGCGCGCGAGGATCGCGGGACGCAGGGCGTCCTCGCGATGATCCAGCGGCAGGCGCAGTTCGGTGATTCGGAGCATGGTGCGGATTCTCAGTGCGCGACCGAGAACCGACGCGCGACGCGGCGCATTTCGGCAGAACGAACAAAGGAGCCCGAAGGCTCCTGGTCACGCATGCGGTGCGATGTCGTCAAGTGCACCCGGGCCGAGGCCGTGGATGCCAGACCAGGGCCAGCCACGAGGGCCGGCCGGCGATCAGCCTTGGCGCGCGCGCTTGCCCGGGTTCTTCTTGCTGCGGGTGTGGGCGCCGCGCTCGAGGCTGCGCTTCTGGCCCTTGCCGGTGGTGGCGGTGACGCCGATCGGCAGCGCCGGACGCGGGGTGGCCTTGCGGTCGGCTTCGGTAACGATCTTGTTGCCCATGATTGGATCCGGTCTTGAAAGCTGTAAGGGGTCGAACCCAGCATTCTCCCACAAACCGCGGAAATTGCCACCTGTCGCGTTCGAGCGGGCTGCCAAATAAGGCCGGCCAGACGCGAAAGCCGCTGCGCGTCTGCCCGGCAGCAGCCCGGCGCCACCGGGTGCTTTGTAAAGATCGATTACCTTGTGAGCGTCAACGACACAGTCGTGCAGGCCGTTCTAGTGGCAAGCTCGCAGTTCAGCGCCCGTTCAGGTGGCTGAAGCAAGTGTCCCGCTCTCCCGAGCCGCCAGAAGGAAAGACATCATGAACAAGATCCACCTTGCCGTTGCCGCCCTCGTGGCGATCGCCGCCGGCGCCGCCCAGGCCCAGGTTTCCGTCGGTGCCAGCGTCAACATCAACGTGCCGGGCGTCTACGGTCGCGTCGACATCGGCGCCCCGGGCGTTGCGTACGTGGCGCCGCCGGTGGTCTACGCGCAGCCCGTGGTGATCGAGCCGACGCCGGTTGCCGTCCATCAGCGCCCGATCTATTTGTATGTGCCCGAGGCGCACCAGCGCGACTGGCGCCACCATTGCGCGTATTACGGCGCCTGCGGCCAGCCGGTCTACTTCGTCAGGGAAGAGTGGGTGCACGACCGCTATGTGCAGCACTACCCGCACGACCACCGCTTCGACCACTGGGATCGCGAGCATGGCTACGGCCCGGGTTGGCAAGGGCGCGGGCATGACCACGATCGCCGCGACGACCGCCGCGAGCGCCACGACCACGACCATGACGACCATGGACATGGCGACCACGACCACGACGACCACGACCATGGCCACGGCGAGCATGGCCACGATCACGACCGCCGCTGATACGGCAGCGTGCTGAAACGATGACGGCGCCTCGCGGGCGCCGTCTTCCATTTGGGGGGCGGCTCAGCGCCCCTGGGCGGGCGTCGAATGGAAGCGGGCGCCGGTCATCGTGCGCTCCGAGACCGTCGTCATGGACGGCGCCATGCTGCGTTGGGTGGTGCGATTGACCACGGGCAGGTGGTGCTCCAGCGAGGTGCCCGGCCGGCGCAGCGCCTGCACGGCGTCCCAGGTGGCGGGCTTGGCCCACCCGGCGGCGGCGAGTTGCATGTCCCACAGCCCGACGCCGGCGCCCAGGGCGCGCAGCTCGCGCAAGTGGTCGACGACGCCCGGGCCGATGCCGCCCGAGCCCCAGCTGTCCACCCATGTTGGCATGCCCATCACGATCTGCTCGCGCCGGTAGCCGGCCTTGACGCCGTAGTCGAGCTGCCAGCTGTAGCGAAACAGCGTGGCACCGTTCTCGCAGATCGACCGGCCCTCGGGTGTGAAGGTCGCCTTGCTGCCTTCGTACAGGTCTTCGTAGCCCATGCTGTGGATGGTGGCCACGTCGCCCACCCAGTCGCTCCACCAGCGCATGTTGGGCGCGTTGTCGCACGGGCTGTGAAAGCTGTCGATGGTCAGCAGCTTGCCCTTGGCCTTGAGCGCCGCGGCCAGCTGGTGCACGAAGGCCGCATAGGCTGCGCGATCCGCCGCCAGGTCGCCCTCGCCTTCGAGATCGAGGTCGACACCGTCGAGCTCCCACTTGTCGACCGCGGCCACCAGCGCCGCGGCGAATTCGTCCGGATGCTCGGCGAACGCGCGGCGTGCCCACTGCCAATCCCAGCGGTTGATGACCTGCGAGTTGTTGTAGACCGTCAGCAGCGGCTGCACGCCGTGGCTGCGCGCCCAGCGCGTCAGCTGCTTGACGCTGGCGGCATTGACCGGCTTGCCGGTGGCATCGACGGGCGCCAGGACGACGCCCGTGCCATCCGCGCTGGGATTCCAGAACTGCAGGCCGATGCGCGTCATGGCCTGGCCGATGGCCGGCGTGGCGGCGAGCGCCTTCATCGAAGCGTCGATGCCGTAGGCCGGCACCCATCCCATCACCTGCGGGCCGGTCGCGCCGCCGGGTTGTGCATGCAGGCCGGCCGCAGCCAGGCCGGTGGCGATCGTCAGCATTGAAAACCTGCGGACGAAGGAGACGAACATCGACGTTCCCATTGTTTTGATAGCACCAACGCGGGGCGCAGCGTAGCAGATGTCAGGGGCCAGCAAGAATCGGGCTCAGTTATAAGGGTTTTCCATTCAGGGTTCCCGAGCGCAGTGTTGCGCAACATCGCGATGGTGGCCACAAGTCACGGAAATACCCGAACAAACCCGCGGGCACACGCTGCTCGTCGAAGATGGGCCGCATGCACCCCTGCTCCCGTCATCGATGCCGTCACGCTTGTTGAACCTGGCGCTCCAAGGCGGCGGCGCGCATGGCGCCTTCACCTGGGGCGTGCTCGATGCCTTGCTCGAGGACGGCCGCGTCGCCTTCGATGGGGTCAGCGGCACCAGCGCCGGTGCGATGAACGCGGTGGTGCTGGCGCAGGGCTGGATGGATGGCGGCCGCGACGGCGCGCGCGCCTCGCTGCGCCGCTTCTGGACGGCGCTGGGCGACACCATGCCGCTGGACGTGACGCGCCAGGACAGCGACGGTGGCGTGCGCCTGGCGCCGATGGTCAAGCTGTGGATGGCCTGGTCGCACTACGTGACGCCGGCGCAGTTCAACCCGCTCGACCTCAATCCGCTGCGGCTGCTGCTGGCCGACCAGGTCGACTTCGAGCGCCTGCGCCGCGCGGCGCCGTTCCGGCTGTTCGTCGCGGCGACGCACGCCGATTCGGGGCGCCTGCGCCTGTTCGACGCGCGCGAGCTGAGTGTCGATGCGGTGCTGGCCTCGGGCTGCCTGCCGACCGTGTTCCACGCGCCGCGCATCGACGGCCAGACGTACTGGGACGGTGGCTACGCCGGCAATCCGGCGGTGTTCCCGCTGCTGCGCGGCGGCCGCTCGCTGGACACCTTGCTGGTGTTGCTCTCGCCGCTCGAATGGCCACCGACGCAAGCCACGGACAGCGCGCGCGAGCTGCATGCGCGCGTCGCCGAGATCGCGTTCACTGCGGCGTTCCGGCGCGAGATGCAGGCCCTCGTGCGCGAGCGCCGCGAGCGCGCCGAACGCGCGCCGCGCGCGTGGCACCGCTGGCTGCCGCCGACGTGGCGCGGCGAACCGCCGGAACCCCGCTTCCACCTGATCGAGGCCGGCCCGGCGCTGGATCACCTGGCCGGCGAGACGCGCCTGGCCGTCAGCGGCAAGTTCTTCGAAACCCTGCACCTGCTGGGACGCGAGAGCGCGCGCCGCTGGCTGGCGGACCACGCCGACGCGGTAGGCCGGCGCGACAGCGTCGACCTCGCGGCGAAGTTCGGCTAGCGGGTCCTCAGCGGCGCAGCGACGTGAAGGCGTTCAGCGCCTCGTCGAGCAGGTTGCCCTGTGGCACCGCGCCGGCCGGCGTCACCGAGTCCACCGCTTGCGGGAGCAGCCCGGCAAGCTGATTGGTGATGTCCGCGGGCGAGAGGCCCAGCTTGGCGGCGATGGCGGCGATGTGCGGCTCGCCCAGGACGGCCTGCACCTGTTCCGGGCTGATCGCCAGGTTCTGGCCGGTGCCGATCCACGACGAGACGACGTGCCCGAGTCCCTGCTGCTCGAACTGGGTGACCAGGCCCTGCAGTCCGCCGCCCTGCGTCATCAACGAGGACACCGCCTCCAGCAACCCCGGATGCGCCTGCCCGCCCGGGACGCTGCCTTCCAGCGCGCCCTTGACCTGTCCCGCGATCGAATCGAGCAAACCCATGTCGTTCTCCTGAAAGTGGAGGGAGGTCCGCTTCGAGAGCGGGCGATGTCGTCGAATGTAGCGCGAGCGCGGCATCGAGGGGCGATTCGTTGAGTGGCGCGGTACAGCTCGGCTGTGCGACGTGCCGTCGCGCACCCACTGTCGAGCAGCCACTGTTTCATGCGCGTGCTCGCGATCGATCTGGGGGGCGGAACAGCCGCTTATTGGGCTGGAACTTTGGCGCCGCGCGCGCTCCAATGGAGGCTCGGTATCGGAAGATATCAAGGCCTGCTTTTGCCTCACGGCACATCCCCTCATGACCGCCCTCAAGAAGCTTTTCAAGCGCGTTCGCGCCAACTCCCGTGTCCCCGTCGCCATTCTGTCGGTGATCCTCGTCGTCGGGGGCTTTGCGCTGCTGACCCAGGAAGCCGCGCGCGAGACGGATGCGCGCAAGAGCCCCGAAATGCTGCAGTTCGAGAAGACGCCCGACGCATGGCTGGCGAACCAGCGCAACGTGTCCGAGCTCATCAAGTCGGTCGATGGCGGGCAGGTCGCGACGGTCGCACTGGCCAACGGCCATCCGGGGCTGGTGCTCTACACGCTCAAGAACGGCGCCAAGGCCAGCGTCACGGTGCCGGGCTGCACGGTGCTTGGCTGTGCCGGCACCGCGCTCGACAAGCTCGCCGAGCGCGGCGCCGCGCAAGGCGTCGCGCTGGTGGGGGTGGACGTCGACCCGCGTACCAAGAGCCAGCACCTGCTCGACCTGCTGGGCACCATCGTCTCGCCGCTGCTCATCATCGCCACCATGGGCATCGGCTTCTTCGTGCTGATGCGCATGCAGACCAGCTCGGGTGGCTCCGCCTCGACGCTGTCCGAGCGTCCGGCCATCAAGTTCGACGACGCGATCGGCAATGACGAGGCCAAGGCTGCCCTCAACCGCGTCAAGGCCTTCATGCACGATCCCTCGTCCTACGTGAAGCTGGGCGCCGCCGCGCCGCGCGGCGTGCTGCTGGTCGGCCCCCCGGGCACCGGCAAGACGCTGCTGGCCAAGGCGCTGGCTGGCGAGAGCAAGGCCAACTTCATCGCGGTCGACGGCTCGTACTTCACCGCCACCTTCTATGGTGCGGGCGTCGCCAAGGTCAAGGCGCTGTTCCGGCTGGCGCGCAAGAACGCGCCCTGCGTGCTGTTCATCGACGAAGTCGACGGCATCGGCAAGCGTTCGCGCGGCAACGAGGGCGGCGGTGCCGAGTCCGAGATGAACCGCATCATCAACCGCGTGCTGGTGGAGATGGACGGCTTCGAGCCGATGGACAACGTCGTCGTCGTCGCGGCCACCAACCACGAGAACAACATCGACGAGGCGATGCGCCGCCCCGGCCGCTTCGACATGCTGGTGCGCCTGGGCAAGCCCACGCTGCCCGATCGCGCCAAGCTGTTCGACCTGTACCTGAATAAAGTCACCGCCGACGGCTCCGCCGACACGGCAGCGCTGGCGCGCATGACCCCGGGCCTGACCCCGGCCGAAATCGCCAACATCGTCAACAAGGCCGCCTCCAGCGCGGCCGAGGCCGGCGCCGCGTCCGTCACCTCCGATCACGTGTTGCGCGCCATCGAGACGCAACTGCTGGGCGGCGAGATCTCGCCCGTCAAGGATCTGCTGACCGAAGGCACCCGAGTGCGCCTGGCCTACCACGAGGCCGGCCACGCGATGATCGGCCATTGGACCGGCGCGGGCCTGGTCGAGCGCGTCACCATCGAGCCGCGCGGCCAGGCGCTGGGCGTCACCTACATGACGCGCGGCACCGAGGATCCGCTCTACAAGCAGAACGAGCTGGTGAGCCGGCTGGCGATGATGCTGGGCGGTCGCGAGGCCGAACTGCTGGTGCTCGACAGCGTCTCCAGCGGTGCCTCCGACGACCTGAAGCGCGCGTCCGAGCTGGCCATCGAGATGGTGGGTTCGCTGGGCTTTTCCGAGACCTTCGGCCTGCTGAGCGTCGGCGGCATCCCCAAGGAACTGCTGGGGCCGGATATCCAGGCCGCGGTGCTGCGCGAGGCGCGCGTGCTGCTGGAGCAGGCGCAGGCCACCTGCCGCACGCTGTTGACGGCCCAGCGCGCTCGCCTGGACGCGATGGCGCAGGCGCTGCTCACTTGCGAGGTGCTGCAGGGCGACGAATTGAAGGAGATGCTGGGCGACGTCGCCCGTGTGGCCGTCCCCCAGGTCGCGCCCATCGGCGCGGACCAGGCGCTGGCCCTGGCGTTCACTCGACGCGCTTGATCGGCGGCCGGCCGGCCGGCTTTGTGCCGCTGCGGGTGACCGGGCGCGTCCACGCCGGTGCCGGCATCGTGCGCTTGACGCCGCAGGCCCAGTGCTTGACGACCAGCGTCAGGAAGCGGCCGTCGTAGTCGGCCCGGCAGTAGTCGGTGTCGTCGGCCAGCTTGCGTGACACGGTCGCGGTGGTGTTGGCGTAGGAACAGGTCATCCAGTACCCGCCCTCGCGGTGCGGCAGGTCCCAGCTGTCGTGCAGGCCGGCCTGGCCCTTGTACTCGAGGGTCGGCACGATCAGGCTGCCATCGACGGGTGGGCCGGGATAGAACGCCACGCGCACGAAGGGATAGCTGCCTTGCTGGTTCAGCGGGGTCCAGCCGGCGATGGTCTCGGACACCGTCTGCTTGACCGCCAACTGCGCCGGGCAGGCATCGGCCAGCGGCTTGGAGGGGCCTGCCGGAGCGGCCGAGGCGGCGGGCGCGGCTGAGGTCGCGGCGGCCGAAGCCGCAGGCGCCGGCGCCTGCGGCGCCGCGAGTGCGACCGGGCTGGCCATCGCCATGGCGGCCAGCGCGATCGATGAGCGGATTGCGGCTTGTCTCATGCGGGATGGCGGCGGGCCCGCCGCTTGGTGCGACATCGCAGTCTAGAGCCTGTTCGCGTCCGGTCACCCCGGGGGCGCTACCATTGCCTTTCGGCGACCGGCCGTGCCGCGCACGAATCCGGATCGCCGACCTCCAGGGCTTGCAGCCTCCGGCCGATGAAACTCGAAGACGACGACTATCCCCCCGAGAAGCTGGCGGCGCTGCGCACCGTGCGCAAGCTCGTCGAATTCTGGAACATCAGCCCGCAGGAGCTGCGCGGCCCGCTGCCTCCGGCGGCGCCTGCGCCGGCCGCCGGCACGCCGCCGATCCGCTATCGCCATCCGGTCAGCGGCCAGACCTGGGATGGCCAGGGAGAGCATCCGGCCTGGCTGCGCGAGGCCTTGTTGAAGCAGGGCTACACGGTCGACGAGCTCAAGCGTGCCGTGGCCCAGCCCGAGGGCGACGGCGCCGCCTGATCACGGGGCCGGCGGGGCGCCGTTGGCCAGCAACGCAGCCGCCACCAGCGCGGCCAGCAGCACCACCGCTTCGACCCGCAGCACGCGCGCGAAGCGCGGCCACGCGCCAGGAAGGGCCGGCATCACGGCGAGGCGGTTGAAGCCGCCGAGCGCGACGGCGATCGCGACCAACGCGAGCTTGGCGTCGAGCACCAGTCCCCACGGCGATCCGCTCGAGGGATGCAGCGGCAAGACCGAGCCGCCCAGCCCGTGCCAGGCGCAGGCGATGCCCGTTGCCACGACGACCGCCAGCGCCGCGGTGGCCAGCGTCGACAGGCGCTCCGCGGTGCGCCTACCCTCCGGCGCCTTCATCGGGTCGCGGAGCACCACGGCCGCGGCCAGCACGCCACCAGCCCATGCGCCGGTGGCCAGCACGTGCAGCGCGGTCGCGGCGAGCAGCCAGTCCAATCCGTTCGCGCCCGCGTGACCCGCCGCGGCATGCGCGGTGGCCGCCAGCGCCAGCGCCAGCGCGAGCCGGCGCAGCGGCAGCGGGCGGTGCCTTGCTGCGAAGGCGAGCACGGCACAAGCGGCCATGGCCAGCGTGGCGAGCGCCCAGGCGCGGCCGAACTGCGTGTGGGCGACGAGGTCGCCGCTGGCCAGCAGCGCTGCGCCCGGCGGCAGCTCGGTCATCGTGATGGCCTGCACCTCCAGCCACGCCAGGCTTGCCGCGAGCGCGCCCAGGCAGGCAGCCAGGAACAAGCGGCGACAGCGGCGCAGGCAACGCAGGCTCTGGACGGACGGCACGTCGGCCACCAGCACACCCACGGCGAGCGCGCCGACCATGGTGGCGAACCCGATGTCGAACAATGCGCTTGCCGCCGTGCGCAGCGCCGCCAGCGTGGCGTCATCCATGCGCGCGGCGCGCGGCGCCTGCTCCTACTTCGAGACGGTGAACGAGAAATCGCCGCGCGTCTTGTGGCCGTCGCTGCCGACCGCCGTCCACACCGCGCGGTAGATGCCGGGCCTGAGCACCGGCACCGCCGCGATGATCGCGTTGGCGCGCGTCTTGTCGGCGACGGGACGATCGGCGTCGAAGTTCTTGCCCGCGTCGCTCACCAGCTTGATGCGGCAGTAGCGCGCCTCGACGTGCTCGTTGAAGGTGATGTGGATCTCGGCGGGCGACGCCGTCAGCACCTGGCCCTTGGCGGGAAAGGAGTCGACCATCGCCGCATGCGCGAAGACCAGGGGGCTGAGCGTGGCGGCAAGGGTTGCGAGCGCGATGCGCAGCGGGGTGTTCATGAGGCCTCCGGAATGTCGTCATTGTCGATTCGGCGAGAGCCTGAAGTGTTCCATGGGCATGCCGCGCATGGCCGACGACTTCGCCTGCATCCGGGCGTCATTCACGGGATTGTGGGTGGCGTGCGACGCGACAGGTGGAACGCCCGTCGGTTCGCACGGATCGCCGCAGCCTCAATGCGAGTCGTGCGCGCCGTGGGCCCGGTCGATGAGCGCGGCGTCCCAAGCGTGGACCGTCGTCGACTGCTCGCCGAGTCCGGAGATGCCCAGGCGCATCGTGTCACCGGGCCTGAGGAAGCGCTGGCGGCCCATGCCGACGCCGGCCGGCGTGCCGGTGGCGATCAGGTCGCCCGGCTCCAGCGTCATGAAGCGGCTGACATAGCTCACCAGCTGCGCCACGCCGAACACCATGTCGGACGTCGTGCCGTCCTGCATGCGCTCGCCGCTGACCTCCAGCCACAGCGCGAGCTTCTGCGGATCGGGCACCTCGTCGGCGGTGACCAGCCAGGGGCCGACCGGACCGAAGGTGTCGCAGCACTTGCCCTTGTCCCAGGTGCCGCCGCGCTCGAGCTGGAAGGCGCGCTCGGAGACGTCGTTGACGACGCAGTAGCCGGCCACGTGCGACAGGGCGTCGGCCTCCGACACGTAGCGTGCCCGGGTGCCGATCACGACGCCCAGCTCGACCTCCCAGTCGGCCTTGGCGCAGTCCTGCGGCAGCACGACCGGGTCGTTGGGGCCGGTCAGGGCGTTGGCCGTCTTCATGAACAGGATGGGC
>JBJMWF010000273.1:0-5200 GCA_045810265.1 Vitreoscilla sp.
AGAAGCTGCCGAACGGGCCTTCCATGCGCAGAATGTCCTTTTCCTTCATCGCGCCGAACACGTGGTCGGTGAACTTGCCGCCGGGCATGTGGCGCAGGTGCAGCTCGATGGACGCGGGCGTGCCCAGGTTGTGCGGCGCGTTGGCCATCGAGTAGCTGCGGCGCGCGCCGTCGCGCAGGATGAATTCGACGTACTGCCCGGCGCGAAAGCGGAACGGCTGCGTCGCCGGCAGCTGCACGCGGACGATCGCGACGTCGGCGGTCGGGCGAGCGATGCTCAGCACGCGGCCCGGCATCTTGCTGATCGGGTACTCGCCGGCGCCCACCACCATGCGGGCCTCGACGACGCAGTCGGTCTGCGGCGTGGCGCAGCAGGTCAGGATCAGGCCGGCAGCCTCCTCCTCGGGCGACAGCGCCTTGGGCTGGTGCGCGCCGTGGATGACGCGGCCGTCGCGCAGCTTGCTCTTGCACGAACCGCAGGCGCCGTCGCGACAGCCGTAGGGCAGGCCGACGCCGGCGCGGATCGCGGCGGACAGGATCGTCTCGTCGCGTGCGACATCGAAGGCCCGCTCGGCGGGGTGGAGGGTGACGGTGAAGGTCATGGGCTGGGAGCGACGAAGGCGGGCGGAAACGCGGTGTTTCCGCGGTGATTGCACGACAGTGCCGGGCGGCACCGAATGGCGGATTATCCCGCGCCATCCGGATCTCGCCCTAGACTGCGGACATGTCCGACCACCGAGCGCCTCTGGAGCCGCAGCTGAGCATCCGCTCGTACAGCGGCGAGCAGACCGTGCACTCGCACGAGCATGCGCAGGTGCTGTTCGCCTGGCGCGGCCGCATGGACATCGAGGTCGGCTCGGCTGCCGACTTCTCCGACAACTCCTGCGGCCTGATCATCCCGGCCGGCATGACGCACGCGTACGCCGCCTCGCCCGATCTGCGCATGGTGGTGATCGACGTGGCGCCCGAACGCGGCCTGGATCGGGCGCGCCGCTTCGCCGTCACGCCGGGCGTGCGCCAGCTCGCGACCGGCGCGCGCGCGGGCCAGTTGCTGGACGCCATCCTGCAGACGCCGCGCGTGGGCGTACGGCGCGGCATCGCGCTGGACAGCCTGCAGGCCGCGCTCACCGGCGCGCTGCACGAACCATGGACGACCGCGCGCATGGCCGAACGCTGCCTGCTGAGCCCGCAGCGCTTCCATGCGCGGCTGCTGGAGCTGACCGGCCTGGCGCCCCAGGCCTGGCTGCGCACGCTGCGGCTGGACGAGGCCCAGCGCCTGTTGCGACGTGGCCTGACCCTGGAGGCCGCGGCCGCGCGAGTGGGTTACGCGTCGGCGAGCGCGCTGGCGCACGCGATGCGGCGCGACCGGGCGCTGGGCGTGCGCGGCGTCCGGGAAGTCTGAAGTCGAGAGTCTCTCGACAAAGGCACGCTGCCGGCAGCGTCACGATGGACGCATGAAGACCGCTTCCTGGCCGGGCATCGTCCTGGCGCTCTCCGCCGCCGTGCTGTGGGGCACGACGGGCACCGCCCAGCATTTCGCGCCGTCACGCGTGTCGCCGTACTGGATCGGGGCGCTGAGGCTGGCGATCGCCGGCTTGTTCTTTGGCGCGCTGGTGGCCGCCACCGAACGGACGCGCGATGCGCGAGCCGCGGCGCCGGGGCTCTGGCGCCGTCAGTTGCTGGCCGGCGCTGCCGTTGCCGTCTACAACCTCGCATTCTTTGCGGGCGTGCGCCTGGCCGGTGTCGCGGTGGGCACCACCATCGCCATCGGCAGCGGGCCCTTGTTCGCCGGTGCGCTGCAGGCGCTGGTCACGCGGCGGCCGCCGGCCGTGTCGTGGTGGCTGGGCACGGGCCTGGCGATCGGAGGCGGCGCGGCCATCGCGTTGGGTGGCGGTACGGTGGCGGGCACCGATGTGGTGGGCCTGGCCCTGTGCCTGACCGCGGGCCTGTCCTACGCCGTCTACACGCTGACGGCCAAGTCGCTGTCCACCCACGCCTCGCCAGCGCGCGCCAGCCTGTGGGTGTTCGGCACGGCGGCCGTCATCGCACTGCCGGCGGCCTGGGTCATCGCGCCGTCCGGCGCCGCCGACCTGGTCGCCGCCGGCAGCGGCGGCTGGCTGGTCGTCGCCTGGCTGGGCGTGGTCGCGACGGGCGTGGCCTACCTCTTGTTCAGCAGCGCCTTGCGCTTCATCTCGGCGGCCACCGGCGTGGCGCTCGCACTGGCAGAGCCGCTGACCGCGTTCACGCTGGCAGTGCTGTTGCTGGGCGAGCCGCTGCGCGCGAGCGGGTTGGCGGGCATCGCCGCCATCCTGGCGGGACTCGCGCTGGTGGTGCGCGGAGAGCGCTGACAATGGCGGCTTGATGGCGCATCAATCCTCCCTGTTGATCATCGGCTGCGGCGACGTCGGCCTGCGCGTCGTGCGCGCGCTTGGCGGGCGCCTGCGCGTGTCCGCGTTGACGTCGTCGCCGGCGCGCTGCGCGGCGCTGCGCGCGGCCGGCGTGCGGCCGCTGGTGGGCGATCTGGACGACCCGTCCACGATGGGCCGCCTCGCCGGCCTGGCCGATGCGGTGCTCTACCTCGCACCGCCGCCGGCCAGCGGGCACACGGATCCGCGGCTGGGCGCGCTGCTGGCGGCGCTTTGGCGGCGCACGCTTCCCACGCGCGTGGTCTACGCCAGCACGACCGGCGTGTACGGTGATTGCCGCGGCGAACTCGTGACGGAGACGCGCCCGCTCAATCCGACCACCGACCGCGCGCGCCGCCGCGTCGACGCCGAGTCGCACCTGCGCGCCTGGGGCCGCGCGACGGGCGTGCGCGTGACGACGCTGCGCATCCCCGGCATCTACGCGAACGATCGCGCGGGCGGCGATCCGCGTGAGCGCGTGCGGCGTGGCACGCCGGTGCTGGCAGCCGAGGACGACGGCTACACCAACCACATCCACGCCGACGACCTGGCACGCGCCTGCATCGCGGCGCTGTGGCGCGGCCGGGCCCAGCGCGTGGTGCAGGTGTGCGACGACTCGGACATGAAGACCGCCGACTACTACGATCTCGTGGCCGACCTGAGCGGCCTCGCGCGCCCCACGCGCGTGACGCGGGCGCAGGCGGGCGAGCACTTCAGCGCCGCGCAATGGAGTTTTCTCAACGAGTCGCGCCGGCTGTCGAACGACCGCATGAAGCGCGAGCTGCGGCTCGCGCTGAACCGGCCCACCGTGCGCGAGGGCCTGCAGGACTAGCGAGTCAGTGCACGCGCCGGATGTGCGACGGCGGCTTCTTGCGCTTGAACGACGGCGGACGCCAGCGCCAGTACAGGATCATCAGGTAGCCGCCGAGCGCGCCGCCGAACTGCGACAGGTCGCGCACCCAGGCGCCACTGCCGTTGAACAGGTCACCCAGCATCAGGAAGACGTCGATGCCCAGGAAGATCCAGACAGCGTTGATCATCGTCACGTCCAGCACGAAGAACAGCTGGATGCGGCGCTGCGGAAACAGCACGCCGAACGCCACCAGCATGCCCAGCCCGACGCCCGAGGCATCGATCAGCGGCGCGACGCCGTAGTACGAACCGAGCAATGTCGGGATCAGCGACAGCAGCAGGTAGGTGGCCGCGGCCGTCAGTGCGCAGGCCAGCAGGAACTGGATATAGCGCCTCTGCCCCCAGATCTCCTCCAGCTGTGCGCCGAAGTAGTAGAGCATCATCATGTTGAAGAGCCAGTTCAGCACCTGCACGTGCACGAAGGCATACGTGACGACCTGCCACGGCCAGAACCCCGACAGCACCGGGTGCAGCGCCAGCCACTGGCCGATGGGCAGCAGCAGCGGCGGCACCTGCGCCACGAACAGCAGGATGGTGCAGGCGATCAGCAGGGCGCGGGTGATGGGTGGCGGCGGTTGCATGGCTTGTCGAGGCAGTGAACACCCAGTGTGCCATGGCCCCGTGGACGACACTCGGCCCGGTCGCTCTCCTCAAACTCGCACGACCCTTCCTGAAGCCTCAGCGTTGGCGGACGGCGAGGTCCACCTGCTGCTCACAGGAACAGGAAAAGCCGGAATGTGGACAGGGAGGCCGTCGCTCGCGAGGGCGGATGCAGTTGCGGCGAACAGAGCCGGCTGGTGCCTCGGGTCGGACTCGAACCGACACCCCTTTCGAGACCAGATTTTGAGTCTGGCGTGGCTACCGATTACACCACCGAGGCAAGGGCGCAAGAGCTTGCGCAGGGGCCGGATTATCACATGACGAAGGCGAGGTTTGTGGTGCGCTGCGACAATGATGGCTTCCTGTCCAGCTCACCCGCCCGGAACAAGCGCCCCCATGCCGACGTACATGACCCTCGAAGAAGCCATCGGCCACACGCCGCTGGTGCGGCTGCAGCGCGTGGTCGGCGCGGAGATGGCGGCGCGCGGCAACGTGGTGCTGGGCAAGCTGGAGGGCAACAATCCGGCCGGTTCGGTCAAGGACAGGCCGGCGATCTCGATGATCCGCGGCGCCGAGCAGCGCGGCCAGATCAAGCCGGGCGATACCCTGATCGAGGCCACCTCGGGCAACACCGGCATCGCGCTGGCGATGGCCGCGGCGATCAAGGGCTACCGCATGGTGCTGATCATGCCGGAGGACTTGTCCATCGAGCGCGTGCAGACCATGAAGGCCTACGGCGCCGAGCTGATCCTCACGCCGAAATCGGGTGGCATGGAGTACGCGCGCGATCTCGCGCTGCAGATGCAGTCCGACGGCAAGGGCCTGGTGCTCGACCAGTTCGCCAATCCCGACAACCCGCGCGTGCACTACGAGACCACGGGCCCCGAGATCTGGCACGACACCGGCGGCAAGATCACGCACTTCGTCAGCGCGATGGGCACGACCGGCACCATCACCGGCGTCTCGCGTTTCCTGAAGGAGAAGAACCCGGCCGTGCGCATCCTCGGCGCGCAGCCGGCCGAGGGCTCGCGCATCCCGGGCATCCGCAAGTGGCCCGAGGCCTATCAGCCCAGGATCTACGAGCCGTCGCGGGTCGACGAGCTGATCCTGGTGCGCCAGGACGACGCGGAGGACATGGCGCGCCGCCTCGCGCGCGAGGAAGGCCTGTTCGCGGGCATCTCGGCGGCCGGTGCCTGCTGGGCGGCGCTGCAGGTCGCGCAACGGCTGGAGAACGCGACGATCGTGTTCGTGGTCTGCGATCGCGGCGATCGCTACCTGTCGACG
>JBJMWF010000274.1:0-5867 GCA_045810265.1 Vitreoscilla sp.
CCGGCCGCAGATGCAGATGCCCTCGCTGCTCAAGCCGATGCTGCAGCATGGCATCCACCTGGGCCAGCAGGCCGAGATGGTCACCGACGGCCTGCGCGCGCTGTTGCTGGAGGCACATGGCTACGACGCGCAGGTGTTCGAGTTCGTCGCGCTGGAGCACACCAGCAAGAACAAGATGATCCTGGCGGTGCGGCGCCAGGGCCGCCAGGACACGCCACAGGCCCAGCGCCGACGCGCCGACGTGCTGGCGCAGGTGGCCGAGCTCAAGGCCTTCTACGGCATCCGCGAGCACTGCCTGGAGACGCTGCTGGCCGAGCCCGCGTGAGGCGGAGCGTTCAGTCGACCGGGTGTCGCCTGAACATCGCCAGCAACAGCAGGTCGTAGCCGATTTTCAGTACGCCGCAGGCCACCAGCGGCGCGGCCAGGATGCCGCTGGCCAGCAACGACGCGCCGATGGTCGGGCCCAGCGCCGAGGCCAGGCTGCGCGGCACGGCCGTGAAACTGGCGGCGGCCGCGCGCTCGGGCGGCGTGACCACGGCCATCACGAACGCGTTGCGCGCCGGCACGTCCATCGACGACAGCACGGCACGCAGCAACAGGCAGACGAGCGCGACCGGCAGCGAGGGCGCGACCGACGCGGCAATCAGGAACAGGCTGGCCGGGATGTGCGTGAACACCATGGTGTTGACCAGCCCGACGCGGCGCGCCAGCAGCGGGGCGAGCAGCTGCGAGGCGGTCATCATCAGGCCGGACGCGAAGAAGAACTGGCCGGCGCCCGCCAGCGACAGGCCGAAGCGCTGGAACAGCCACAGCGTCAGGATCGAGTTGACCAGCAGGCCGCCGGCGAACGAGTCGATGCAGAACAGTGCGGCGAGCCGCAGGACGATGCCGCGCGATGGGCCCAGCGGTTGCGGCGCGTCCGGATTGCTCGAAGTCCTCGCGTCCTGGCCGGCCACCGCGAGGTCGCGGCGCTCGTGCGCGATGAATCCGCGATAGAGCAGCGCGACGACCCCGCCGATCACGGCGTACAGCACGAACATGGCCCGCATGGCGTCGACGGCGGCGCCGCCCATGTGTGTGCTCCACCACGCGGGCCAGGCCGACGCCAGTGCGCCGATGGCGGCGCTCAGGCCGCCGGCGAGCGCGTAGCGCGAGAACAGCGCGGTGCGCGCGCCGCTGTCGGCCGCCGCACGCGCGAGCCGTGCGTGTTCCAGCGGCAGGAACACGCTGACGTCGCCCGAGCTCGGGTTCAAGGTGCCGACGAAGGCCACCAGCGCGAGCGGCCAGAACGCATGCAGGCCGGCGAAGCCCAGGCCGGTGGCCACCATCGTCCAGGCCGCGGCCAGCATCAGGCGCGAAGCGGGGAAGCGATGTCCCAGCGCGCCCACGGCAATGGTGGCGGCGGCCGAGCCGGCCAGCGTGAGCGTGCTCAGCACGCCGATCTCGACCACGCCCATGCCCAGCGCCCGCAGGTAGGCGGGCAGCAGCACCGCGACATACCCGTCGGCGAAGCCGCGCAGCATCCGGCTGGCCAGCAGCCAGCCCGCCGCGGGTTCGACACCGGCCGGCAGCCACCAGGAGGACGTTCGCATGGCGCCGATTGTGCGGTGCCAGGCCGCGTGGCGCGCCGAATGGCCGATTAACCAACCGAATTACACCGGGTGGCGCGGCTATCCCTTGATGAGGGGGCTTGGCGGCTTGGTGGACGGCGGGTGCCGTGGAAGCATGCCTCGGCGGTGTCCTTGGCGTCGAGCTTGTTCGGTGCTGGGTCACACCTCGTCGACTCTGGAGGGTATGCATGGATTCGTTCGCTGAACTCGAGCCGCTGGGGCGCGATGCGGCGCGCTGGCGTTCGCTGGGCGCGCTGTTCTCGGTGGCCGCGGCCGGCGCAATGGCGGGCGCGCTGGTGGCCTGCGGTGGCGGCGGCGGCGGCGCGCCCGCGCCGGTGCCGGCACCCGCGCCCTCACCTGCGCCCGCGCCCAGCCCGACGGCGCCCATCGCCGCGCAGCTCACGGTGCCCACGCCGGTGGGCTACGACGCCGACCGGCTCGCGGCCTTCAATCGCCTCAACCAGATCCGGCTGTCAGCCGGGTTGGGGATGCTGGCGCAGAACACGATGATGGACCAGGCGGCGCAGGCGCATGCGGAGTGGATGGTTGTCAATGATTCATTCACGCATGCGGAGGTGGCTGGAACGCCGGGGTTTACGGGCGAGAACTGGGCGAGGCGAGATGAGGTGTTCGGGTATGTGCCGGTCGAAGGCGGCGAGGTCATGTCTTCTGGCGCTTCAGGTGGGGCGGGCGTCGATGCACTCGTCAACATGGTGTCTCATCGGTCTGCGATATTGGCCTTCGGGCCCGTGGATGTGGGCATCGGATGGTTTGGCCAGGCATCGGCCAAGGTGTCGACGCCACTCGTCGTCGATATCACCCGACCTGGCACCGATGCGGTTCGTGGGTTGGGCCAAGTCGCTCAATCGGCTATCCACGGCGCGTGCATCTGGCCTCTCGACGGCGCACGCGATGTCCCTCTCCGGCTCGGCCGAGAGGTTCCCAATCCGGTACCAACTCAGGACGTCTCGACATTGGGGACGCCAGCCTCCGTCAGCGTCGAGGAGTCCAGAACGATATCCGCCATTCAGTTCACGCTGACCAACACGGCGACAGGTGCGGTCGTGTCGACGCAGTTGTTAACGAACAAGAACGACCCGAATTTCCTGATCCCGGAATCGTTCGTCGCAGCCGTTCCGTTGGCCCCACTTTCGCCTAACACCATTTATCAAGTCGTCTTTGTCGGCAGCGCGGTCCAGTTCGGCTCCGGTGCGGCGGAATCCGTGAGCCGCACCTGGTCCTTCACGACGGGCGCCCAGTGAGCCGAGCTAGCGCTCGAGCGGGCAATCACTGAAAGCGCCGGCCCGGAAATAGTTGTCCCACCTGACGTACCAGGGGCCCAACATGCCGTTTGAAAAGTGGCTGCCGTCCGAGCAAGGGAGGATCTCGCCATCCCAGCAACTGCACAGGGCAGTGACCGCAGCAATCTCGGTGGCGACTCCGGGGGACGGCGACAGGCCGACTTCCTGGAGTGTCGTGACGGCGCCCTTGGGGACCGTGACGGTCAATTGCGTATTCCACGAATCCCACAGGCCGATCACCCAGCCATAGCCTTGCCCCGGGGCAAACGTCCCTGTCACCCAAGCCTTGTCCCCGGCGACGGTGAACAGCGGCCCGATCGTGCGCCAGCCGACGCCCGTCTGGAATTGCACGCCGGGCAGGCAGTCCTTGCCGCAGGAGCGACCGATCGGCCAGTTGAAGGTCAGCTTGATGGTGACGGGCACTCTGCTGCGATTGATGTATTCGTCGGGCCGCACCGGACTGGGAGTCCCCGTCTCGTCCGCGAAGAAATCGAAGCCCCAGTAAGCGTACCCGCGTGCAGGAACGCCTCCAAGCGGCCCGTCATACAGGATGGGGTCCAATTCGCCAGTAGGCGGAGAAGCAATGGGTGCCCCCGCCACCGCCGTCGCACACGTGCTGTCCGCATCCCGTGGCCTGCAGTCACTCGGCCGCACACGCGCTCCTTCCACCGTCTGCGCATGGACCGCCGAAGGTGCGAGCAGCGCCATGCAAAGTACCCGATACAAGGCCCTGAATTGAATCGACATGACCACCAGCCCTCGAAGAATCGTCAATCCGAGGCGGCAGCGAACGGGTCGTGGCCCCGGCACCCGTGAGACGATTCTGCGGGGCTCGCACCAAACCGCCCGGCGCGGATTGGCGTGTTTCCCGGTGGTCTTGCGCGCAGTCGATCAGGGGCTGGGTTCAACGGCGCGACGGGTTCGCGCCCTCAGCTCTGCGACTCGACGATCCGATAGCCCACACCCGGCTCGTTCATCAACAAGCGTGGGTCCGCCGGGTTGTCCTCCAACTTGCCGCGCAGCTGCGCCATGTACAGGCGCAGGTAGTGCGTGTGCTCCGTGAACTCGGCCCCCCACACATCCAGCAGCAGCTGCCGATGCGTGACCACCTGGCCCGCGCTGCGCACCAGCCGCGCCAGCAGGTTGAATTCGGTGGGCGTCAGGTGCACCTGCTCGCCGGCGAGCGTCACCTCGCGCGTTCCCAGGTCGATGGTGAGCGCGCCGACGCAGTAGCGCGTGACGGCCGGCTGGACGCTGGTGCCGCGATGGCGCAGGCCCACGCGCATGCGCGCGAGCAGCTCGCGGATGCTGAATGGCTTGACGAGGTAGTCGTCAGCGCCGGCGTCCAGGAGGCGCACTTTCTGGCCGTCGCTCTCGCGCGCCGAGATCACGATCAGTGGCACCGTGTGCTTCTGGCGCAGCGCCGCGAGCAGCTGTTCGCCGTCGCCGTCGGGCAGGCCCAGATCCAGCAGCACCATGTCGACGGGCGCGCCGCCCGGCACCGGCCGCGCGCCCAGCCCGGTCAGCAGCGCGAAGCTCTCGCTGAGGCTGGCGGCCGTGAAGACCTCGTAGCCTTCGGCGCTCATCGCCTCCTTGAGCGTCCGGCAAAGCTCGCGGTCGTCCTCGACCAGCAGCACACGCAGCGTCATGGGCGTGCTCCGTCCATCGTCGCGTCGCGCTCTTCCACGCCGGGCGCAACAGCCTCCGGCAACCAGCACTCGAAGCTCGAGCCGCCCTGCGCCGGCTGGCGCAGCTTCAGCTCGCCGCCATGCGCCAGCGCGATCGAGCGGCACACCGCCAGCCCCACGCCGGCGCCACGCTGGGCCGCGCTGTTGCTGCTGCCGGAACGCCAGTCGCCGCGCTGGAAGACGTCGAAGATCTTCTCGCGCCATTGCGGCTCGATGCCCGGGCCGTTGTCGCGCACGGCGAACACGATGTGCTGGCCGTGGCGACGCACGGTGAGCTCCACCGGTGCGGGCGGATCGCTGTACTTCAGCGCGTTGTCGATCAGGTTTTCAAGCATCTGCGAGAACAGCACGGCGTCGCAGCGTACCAGCGGCAGGCCGGGCTCGGCCCATACCTTGATGCGACGCTCCGGATCGTGGTGCCTGCGGGCACGGTCGATGGCCACGCCGGCAAGTTCGTCGGGCGATTCCCAATCCAGCCGCAGCTGCACGCCCGGCGCGTCCAGGCGTACCAGCTGCAGCGTGTTGTCGGTCAGGCGGCTGAGCTGGCGCGTCTCGGCGACGATGCTTTGCGCCAGGCGCTCGCGCTGCTCGGGCGCGAGCTTGGCGCCCTGGTCGCGCAGCGACGACGCCGCGCCCATGATGGCGGCCAGCGGCGTGCGGTAGTCGTGGGAGATCGCGGCCAGCAGCGCGTTGCGCACCGCCTGGCCCTGCGCGCGCGCCTGCGCCGACTCGGCGACCCGCTGGGTGCGGGCGCGATGCAGCAGCTGGCCCATCTGGTCGCACAGCGCCTGCGCCTGGACCAGCAGCTCGTGGTCAGCGGCGTCGGCCGGATTGACCGGAATCATGGCAGCGCCGAAGGCCTCGTCCTCGGCGCCGCGCAGCGGCAGGTACAGCGCCGGCAGCTCCTGTTCGTGGCCGGTGCCCGGTCCGAACTGGCGGCATAGCCGCACGCAATGCCAGAGGCCGACGAGATCGTCCGCGCTTGGCTCGCCAAGCGTCGTCGACGCGCGGTCATCCTCTGGCGACGGCGTCTCGTTGCGCAGCAGCAGCAGCTTGGGCGGCTCGCCCAGCAGGTTGCGCAGCGATTCGCGCAAGGCCTCGCCGCGCCGCAGCGGATCCTCGCAGTCGCGCAAGGCGTCGCCCAGCTGGCGCATCTGGTCGGCGTGGCGCGCGCTGCGCCGTGCGCGTGTCGCGAGCACGCGGCTGCGCGCCAGCAGCGCCGTCACGACCCAGCTCAGCACGAGGATCTCGGCGAGCAGCAGCACGTC
>JBJMWF010000275.1:0-5351 GCA_045810265.1 Vitreoscilla sp.
CGCCGAAGTCGAGGTGCCCGGCTGCTGGGTCTTGTCGCCCGCGTTGCCGGTGCCGGCGGACACCGAGTCGGTATTCGTGCCGGTGGCGGTGCCGGCGCCCGCTGCCGAGGCCTGCGCGAAGCAGGACGCGTTGAAGGCGAGTGCGGTGAACACCGCGGCGGTCGAGGTGAGATGGGACAATTTCATGGGGACTCCAGTTGCCGATGACAAGGCCCGTCGTGCGGCAAATCGAGGGCCTGCCGTGGGACGTCCTGGCGCCCCGGTTCGGAGTCGCTTTTACGGGTGATGGCTGCGGGCTCGGCCACCCGTCAGGCGCGCGCCCGCATCGCGTTGCGCGCCTGCACGAAGCCGAAGGCGAACTCCACCGCCTCGCAGATCGAGCGTTCGGTCTCGGTGCGCTCGCGGTCGGTCTGGAAGAACGCGAAGTCGACGTCGTGGCGGATGTAGCGCGGCGGCAGGCGGTTCAGGGCGACGCAGGCGATGTCGGCCAGCATGTCGGCGTTGTCCTTGATGTGCGGGAAGTGCTCCGCCATCTCCTGCACGCAGGCGAAGACCGCGTTCTCGTGGTTGTTGTGGATCGACGCGATGTCCATGGAAGTGTCCCCAAGAGGCGAGGGCGCCGGGCGGCTTGACCGGGCGTTCATTCTTCCGAGTGTGCCGCGCCCGGGCCCCGCGCGGGGCCGCAAGAGTGCGACAAACTTCGCTACTCGAGGACGCGCAGCGAGAAGTCGGTGGCGACGACGTCCTTGGTGAGCTTGCCGATGGAGACGCGGTCGACGCCGGTGGCGGCGATGTCGCGCAGCGCGGACAGCGTGACGCCGCCCGAGACTTCCAGCATCGCGCGGCCGGCGGCGATCTTGACCGCCTCACGCATGTCGTCCAGCGTGAAGTTGTCCAGCAGCACGCTGGTGGCGCCGGCAGCCAGCGCCTCGCGCAGCTGGGCAATCGTTTCGACCTCGATCTGGATCTCGACGCCGGCGTTCAGCGCCAGCGCCTGCGCCATCACCGGCGCAATGCCGCCGGCCGCGGCGATGTGGTTTTCCTTGATCAGGATGCCGTGCCACAGCGCGATGCGCTGGTTGCGGCCACCGCCCACTCGCACCGCGTACTTCTGTGCCTGGCGCAGGCCGGGCAGCGTCTTGCGGGTGTCGAGCACGGCGCAGCCGCGCGGGCTGGTGGCGGCGCCCTCGATGGCTTCGACGTGGCGCCGCGTGACGGTGGCCGTGCCGGACAGCAACTGCAGGAAGTTCAGCGCCGGCCGCTCGGCCGACAGCAGCGCGCGCGCGTTGGCCTCGATGTGGCAGACGTCGGTGTCGGCCGTCATGGTCGCGCCTTCGCCGTACTTCCAGTCGATGCGGTTGGTCGGATCGAGCGTGCTCAGCACCGAGCAGAACCAGTCGCGTCCGCACAGGATGGCGCTCTCGCGCACGCGCACGGCGGCGCGCACGCGCTTGCCGGCGGGGATCAGCCGGCCGGTCCAGTCCTGGCGCCCGATGTCCTCGAACAGCGCGTCGCGCACGTTGCGCGCGCGCGCCTCAGCCAGGGTCTCGTCGTGGTCGAACATGGTTTGTCTCCGTGGCCGATGTGCCGGGCTCGTGGCCCGTTCCGGCTTGTCATGATCAGGCGGCGCCGATGCCGGGCACCAGGCCCGGCGCGCTGCGGTTGTCCTTGGCAGGCTTGGCGATCGCGGCCGGGTTGGCGGCGACGAAGTCCAGCATGCGGTCGATGCAGCCCAGCGCCTCGGCGCGGATGGCTTCCTCGACCTCGATGGCGCCGCTGCCGGTCTCCAGGCAGTCGACCAGCCCCTGCAGGCTGTTCATCGCCATCCACGGGCAGTGCGCGCAGCTCTTGCAGGTGGCCGAGTTGCCGGCCGTCGGTGCCTCGATCAGCGTCTTGCCCGGCGCCAGCTGGCGCATGCGGTGCAGGATGCCGTTGTCGGTGGCCACGATGTATTCCTGCGCGTCGCCGTTGACGACCGCGCTGAGCATCTGCGAGGTCGAGCCGACGACGTCGGCCATCTGGACCACGCCCTTGGGCGACTCCGGATGCACCAGGATCATCGCCTTGGGGTGCTGTTCCTTCAGCAGCTCGAGCTCCAGCCCCTTGAACTCGTCGTGCACGATGCAGGCGCCGTTCCACAGCAGCATGTCGGCGCCGGTCTCTTCCTGGATGTAGCGGCCCAGGTGACGGTCGGGCGCCCACAGGATCTTCTTGCCCTGCGCCTTCAGGTGATTGACGACGGCCAGGGCGCACGAGCTGGTCACCATCCAGTCGGCGCGCGCCTTCACGGCGGCGCTGGTGTTGGCGTAGACGACGACGGTGCGGTCGGGGTGGGCGTCGCAGAAGCGGGCGAAATCGTCGGCCGGACAGCCCAGATCGAGTGAGCAGGTGGCGTCCAGGTCGGGCATCAACACGCGCTTGCCCGGTGACAGGATCTTGGAGGTCTCGCCCATGAAGCGCACGCCGGCGACGACCAGCGTCTTTTGCGGTGCGTCACGGCCGAAGCGGGCCATCTCGAGCGAATCGGCGACGCAGCCGCCGGTCTCGAGCGCGAGATCCTGCAGGTCGCCGTCGACGTAGTAGTGGGCGACGAGGACGGCGTCGTGCTGCTGGAGCAGTTGCCTGGCGCGGGCCTTGAGCCGGGCGCGCTCGTCGGTGCTGGGGGTGGGCATCACCTTGGCCCAGGCGTTGGCGGTGCAGGTGGCACCCGAGGCGTCCTGCAGGGAGTATTCGTACGTGGCTTGTGTCGTCATGGCTGCATCCGCCGGGAGGGCGGCACGCCATCGTAGCCCAAGGGCAGAAGGACGCCGGGCGTCAGGGGCACCATTGCCAATCGGGGCGACGCCGTGGGCTCAACCGCCGATCCAGGCCTCGTAGAGCTGGTTCCAGACGTTGGTGACCGAGCGCGTGAGCGGACGCGCGTGCAGCAGCGTCGGGCGCACCGGCCAGTCGCGCGCCTCGATCAGGTCTTCCAGGCCGCGGTGCTCCGGGCTCAGGTAGAACTGCCAGCGCACGCGGCCGGCGAACGGCAGTTGCGCCAGGCGGTGCATCTCGTCGATCAGCGAGACCGCCTCATGGCTGGGCATCGGGCCGATCAGCACCGAGCAGATCTGGGAATGGGACAGCAGCGCACCGAAGATGGCGCGGCGGTCGACCGGCTTGGCATCGCCGTGCAGGCAACGCACCAGCCGATGCGGGCCGTTGCCGGCAGGCAACAGGGTTTCGTCGACGACGGCGCGGATCTGCAGGCCGCCGCGCGAATGCACGCGCAGGCGGTCGACCGGCGAGCCGGTGGCGTCGGACAGGGTCTGCATCATGCCGTGGGCCCAGACGCCGGCCGGGTCGATCACCAGCATGGCGCTGACCTCGGGCGAGGACGCCAGGTGCGCGTGCAGCGCCAGCGCGCCTTGCTCGCTCTCGGGCACTTCGACGGTGACGCCCAGGGCGCCCGCCGAGTCGAACATCGACGCCGGGCCCGAACGTTCCTTGCCCGGCAACACCAACGGCGCCAGCTGCGCGCGCAGCTTGCGCAGAGGTGCGGGGAAGGGGATGACGGACGGGCGCGACATGGAGGATGAGCTTACTCGGAGACCCGTTCGCGACCGGGTCCAAGTTGTTTAAGGATGTGACTTCCTTGTCGCGATCGGCTTTTACTTTTTTGCCTGCATCCCGGTGACGGCAATGGCTGTTCCCGAAGCGCTTTCATGCACTCGCATTCACACGGCTACCATCGCATTCCTTTCACGATTCCTGCGGTGCACGCCATGTCTTCACCCGCCTCCGTGGCCCCCGTCCGACTCGCCGGCCACGCCCTTGTCGAAGCGCTCGTGGCGCAGGGCGTCGACACGGTGTTCGGCGTGCCGGGCGAGAGCTTCCTGGCGGCGCTGGACGGCTTTCATGAGCACCGCGACCGCATCCGATTCGTCGCCTGCCGCCACGAGGGCGGCGCCGCCTTCATGGCCGAGGCGCATGGAAAACTGACGGGCCGGCCGGGCGTCTGCTTCGTCACGCGCGGGCCGGGCGCGACCAACGCCAGCATCGGCGTGCACGTCGCTTTCCAGGACTCGACGCCGATGATCCTGCTGGTGGGCCAGGTGGCGTCGGACCAGCGCGATCGCGAGGCTTTCCAGGAGATCGACTACCGCCAGATGTTCGGGCCCGGCACGCTGGGCCTGGCCAAGTGGGTGGGCGAAGTGCACTCGCCCGACCGGCTGCCCGAGTACGTGGCGCGGGCCTTTCGCACCGCGATGCAGGGACGGCCGGGCCCCGTGGTGCTGGCGCTGCCCGAGGACATGCTGTCGGCGCCGACGGCCGTGCCGGTGCTGTCGCGCGTCGAGCCCGCGCATGCGCATCCCGACCCCCAGGTGGTGGAGCAATTCCGCCAGCTGCTGATCAAGTCGCAGCGTCCGTTCGCCATCGTCGGCGGCAGCGGCTGGACACCCGATTCGGCCTGCGACTTCGAGCGCTTCGTCGAGGATTGGGAGATCCCGGTGGGCTGCGCCTTCCGCTTCCAGGACGTGTTCGACAACCGCCATCGGCTCTACGCGGGCGACGTGGGCATCGGCATCAACCCGAAGCTGGCGCAGCGCATCCGGGAGTCGGATCTGATCCTGGCGGTGGGCGTCCGGCTCGGGGAAATGACCACCGGTGGTTACACATTGCTCGAGGCGCCTGTGCCTCGGCAGCCACTTGTGCACATCCATGCGGGCGCGGAAGAGCTCGGCCGCGTCTATCAGCCGACCGTCGCGCTGCAATGCTCGATGGCGGCGATCGGCTGCGCGCTCGAGGAGGTCGATCCGCCGACGCCGCGCCCGGCCGCCGCCGGCGCGCAGGCGCACGCCGAGTACCTGGCCAACCTGAAGACCAGCGCGGTCGAGCCGATGGACCTGGCCGTCGTCGTCAAGACCATGGAGGCGCTCGCGCCGACCGGGGCGATCTACACCAACGGCGCCGGCAACTACGCCGGCTGGCTGCATCGCTTCCACAAGTACACCAGCCTGCAACGTGAAGGCCGCACCCAGCTGGCTCCCACCGCCGGCGCCATGGGCTACGGCGTGCCGGCCGCGATCGCCGCGAACCTGCTGTTTCCCGACCGCACCGCCATCGCGATCGCCGGCGACGGCGACTTCCTCATGACCGGCCAGGAGCTGGCCACCGCCACGGCGCACGGCGCCGGGCAGGGGGCAGGCAGGCTGGTGGTGGTGGTCGTCGACAACGGCACCTACGGCACCATCCGCATGCACCAGGAACGTGATTTTCCGGCGCGCGTCAGCGGCACGTCTCTGAGCAACCCCGACTTCGTGCAGCTCGCGCGGGCCTACGGCTGGCGCTCGGAGCGAGTCGAGGCGACC
>JBJMWF010000276.1:0-5396 GCA_045810265.1 Vitreoscilla sp.
AGATCACCAGCGTGTTGGGGTCGGACGACGCGTAGCCGAATTCGAAGGCCAGCACGGCCTCTTCGGACAGCAGCGAGTCGATGACGACGAACGGGGCCTGCTTGTCGGTGACGTTCTCCAGCGGTATGTAGGTGCCGGTGTCCAACGTCTCGCCGTTCTGGACGTGCAGCACCGAGTGGCGGTGCGTGAACGTGCCGCGGCCCGAATCCTCGCCCGACAGGCGCACCGGGTAGCCGGAGGCCACCAGCGAGGCGAAGGCCAGGTGCTCGCCCATGCCCCAGTCGACGTTGATCTCGCCGCGACCCTTGGCGGCGCGGTCAGCGATGACTTTCTCCACCAGCGGGTGCAGCTTGAAGTTGCCCGGGATCGTGGTGATGCGCTCGGCCAGGCGCTTGAACTCGGCCACGGGAATGGCGGTGTCGGCCGCATCCGTCCACTTCTTGTTCAGGAACGGCGACCAGTCGACGGCGTACTTGCCCTTGAAGTTGGTCAGCACCGGGTCGCGCGTGTGGCGGCCAGCGTCCATCGCGGCGCGGAACTCCTTGACCATGTCGTCCGGGCCCGTCTCGCCCAGCACGCCCTGCGCCACCAGCTTGTCGCCGTACAGCTTGCGCGTGCCCGGATGCACGGCGATCTTCTTGTACATCAGCGGCTGCGTCAGGCTGGGCGTGTCCTGCTCGTTGTGGCCCAGCTTGCGGAAGCAGACGATGTCGACGACCACGTCCTTGTTGAACTGCTGGCGGTAGTCGAGCGCGAGCTGCGTGCACAGCACGACCGCTTCCGGATCGTCGCCGTTGACGTGCAGCACCGGCGCCTCGATCATCTTGACGACGTCGGTGCAATACAGCGTGGAGCGGGTGTCGCGCGGGTCGGAGGTGGTGAAGCCGATCTGGTTGTTGATGACCAGGTGCACCGTGCCGCCGGTGTAGTAGCCGCGCGTCTGCGCCAGCGCCAGCGTCTCCATGACCACGCCCTGGCCCGCGAAGGCCGCGTCGCCGTGGACGATGACCGGCAGCACCTGCAGGCCCTTGGTGTCGCCGCGGCGATCCATGCGCGCCTTGACCGAGCCTTCGGCCACCGGGTTGACGATCTCCAGGTGCGACGGGTTGAACGCGAGCGACAGGTGCACCGGGCCACCGGCCGTGGTGATGTCGCTGGAGAAGCCCTGGTGGTACTTGACGTCGCCCGAGGGCAGGTCTTCGGGCGCCGTGTGGTCGAACTCGGCGAACAGGTCCTTGGGCATCTTGCCCAGGGTGTTGACCAGCACGTTCAGGCGGCCGCGGTGGGCCATGCCGATGACGACTTCCTGCACGCCCTTGGCACCGGCGCGCTGCACCAGCTCGTCCATCGAGACGATGAAGCTCTCGCCGCCTTCGAGCGAGAAGCGCTTCTGGCCGACGAACTTGGTGTGCAGGTAGCGCTCGAGGCCTTCGGCCGCGGTCAGGCGGTCGAGGATGTGCTTCTTTTCCTCGGCGTTGTATGTGGGCTTGCTGCGGATCGCCTCGATGCGCTCCTGCCACCAGCGCTTCTCACCGGGGTCGGTGATGTGCATGAACTCGGCGCCGATGGTGCCGCAGTAGGTTTCGCGCAGCGCCTGCAGGATCTGGCGCAGCGTCATGTTCTCGTTGGTCGAGAAATACGTGTTCGTCGCCGAGAACGTGATGTCCATGTCGGCTTCGGTCAGGTCGTAGAACGCCGGATCGAGCTCGGGGATGCGCGGACGCTCGGTGCGCTTGAGCGGATCGAGGTCGGCCCAGCGCGAGCCGAGGAAGCGGTAGGCGGCGATCAGCGACTGGACGTGGACCTGCTTGCGCGCGATGGCCAGGTCGGTCGAGCTGGCCTTGACGGCGAAGGCATTGGCCTTGGCGCGTTGCGCGAAGGACTCGATCACCGGCGCGTGCGGCACGTCGCGGGAATCGGAGCCGTCGGCGGCGGGCACGTGCTGGAGCGCGTCGAAATAGGCGCGCCACGTGTCGGGCACGGAGCCGGGGTTTTCGAGGTAGGCCTCGTACATTTCCTCCACGTAGGGCGCATTGCCGCCGAACAGGTAGGAATTGGACCTGTTTTGTTCCATCATCTTTCGCTCACCTTTCGCCCTGGTTTCCAGGACTACGATGGGTTGATCAACCTTCCGCGGCCCGGCTCTGCCGGTTGGCGGATTGCAAACGCCTTGCTGCCGATCGGGGGCCAGCAAGGGGACACAGAAGGACTAGGGGTACTTCTCAGACCATGAATGTAGCACTTACCCTGAGATGGTGCCCCTGACGGTCTGCCACGGAAACGTGGACTTTCTCCGCAGACCCGCCCTTGCGGCTGTCTGTCACAGTGGCCGGGCCATGTCCCGCCAGGTCATCCGACTCCATCCCGCCGCCCCGGCCAAGCCTGCGCAAGCCGCGCCGTGCAACGGCTGTGGCGTCTGCTGCTCGGCGGAGCCCTGCCCGATCGGCGTGCTCGTCAGCGGCCGCCGCACCGGCGCCTGCGCCGCGCTGTCGTGGAACGAGGACGGCGGGCTGTACCGCTGTGGCCTGGTCGGCGCGCCGCAATCGGTGCTGCCGTGGTTGCCGGCAGCCCTCGGGCCATTGCTGAGCAGGCTGGCTCGCCGCTGGATCTCGGCAGCCAGCGGGTGCGACAGCAACCTGGTCGTCGAATCACGCTAGCGCGCGCCTTCTTGCAAGCCTGGCCGGCCGGGATCAAGATGACGGGAGCCGCGCCGGCCTCGGTTCGGAGTGGGGGTGCGATGCCGTATTCGAACCTCTGGGAATGCCGCGGCGTCTGCACGCGTTTCTCGGGCTTCGTCAGTGCCGCGGAGTACGTGCTGTCGGCCCAGGAGATCTGTGCCGACCCGCGCTTCGACGATCTGCGCTTCGTCATCAAGGACCTGCTCGCGATCGACGACCATTCGATCGACCGCGACGCCATCGAGCCGATCGCCGCGATCCGCTATGGGGCCCGCTACACCAACCCGAATATCTACGTGATCCTGCTGACCACGGATCCGCGCCTGGCGCCGCTCACCCGGCCGGACGCGAGCTCGTTCCTGCGCGGGCTCTACGAGACCTGCGCGTTCGCCGACGAGGCCGCCGCGCGGCGCTGGCTAGCCACCCAGCCGCCTTTGACCCGCCTGGGCGCGGCCTCCCGGCCTTGAGTGCGCGGCAGGATCCTCAGCCGCGCAGCGCTTGTCGAACGTCGCTCACGCGAGCGCCAGACGCGCGCGCGCGGCGGCGTATTCGTCGGCCAGGCGCCGCACGAGCTGCGCGGCCGGCATCACCTGCTTGACGGCGCCCACGCCCTGCCCCGCGCCCCAGATGTCCTTCCACGCCTTGGCCGCCCCGGCGCCGGCGAAGTTCATCTTGCTGGCGTCGCTGGTGGGCAGGTTGTCGGGGTCCAGGCCGGCGGCCGTGATCGAGCCGCGCAGGTAGTTGCCCAGCACGCCGGTGAACAGGTTCGAGTAGACGATGTCGTCGCTGGTCGAGTCGACGATCATCTGCTTGTAGGCGTCCGGCGCACGCGCCTCGTCCGTGGCGATGAAGGCCGAGCCGATGTAGCCGAAATCGGCGCCCATCGCCTGCGCGGCGAGCACGGCGTCGCCGGTGGCGATCGCGCCCGACAGCGCGACCGGGCCGTCGAACCACTCGCGGATCTCGTGGATCAGCGCGATCGGATTCTTGACGCCGGCGTGGCCGCCGGCGCCGGTGGCCACCGCGATCAGGCCGTCGGCGCCCTTCTCGATGGCCTTGTGCGCGAAGGTGTTGTTGATGATGTCGTGCAGCACGATGCCGCCCCAGGAATGCACGGCGTCGTTGACGTCGGTGCGCGCTCCCAGCGAGGTGATGACGATGGGCACCTTGTACTTGGCGCACACCTGCATGTCGTGCTCGAGGCGGTCATTGCTCTTGTGCACGATCTGGTTGATCGCGAACGGCGCGGACGGCGCCTCGGGATGCGCCTTGTCGTACGCCGCGAGCGTCTCGGTGATCTCGGCGAGCCAGTCATCGAGCAGCTCGGCCGGCCGCGCGTTGAGCGACGGCATCGAGCCGACGATGCCGGCCTGGCATTGCGCGATCACCAGCTTGGGATTGCTGATGATGAACAGCGGCGAGCCGATGACGGGCAGGCGCAGCTTGCTCAGGGCGGCGGGAAGCGGACGGTGGGTCATGGACATGTTCATGATCAGAAGGCTTCCAGGGACATGGCCAGGCAGCCTTCGGCGCCGTCGACGATCGAGTCGCGGATGCCTGCGGCCTTGCTGAGGATGTGGTCACCGTAGAAGCGCGCGGTGGCGATCTTGGCCGCCATGAAGGCGGCGTCCTCGCCGGCGCCGAGCTTGTCTGCAGCCACCAGCAGCGCGCGGCCCAGCTGCCAGCCGCCCACCAGGTTGCCTGCCAGCATCAGGTAGGGCACCGAGCCGGCGAACGCCGCGTTGGGGCTGGCCTTGGTGTGGCCGGCGATGAAGGCCACGGCGTCGAGGAAGGCCTCGCGCGCCGCCTTCAGTCGCTTGCCGAACGCCTGCGCATCGGCGTTCGCCGAGGCGGCCAGCGCCTTCTCCGTCGCCTCGATGCGGGAGGCGATCGCCTTGGCGGTGGTGCCGCCGTCGCGCGCGGTCTTGCGGCCGACGAAGTCGTTGGCCTGGATCGCGGTCGTGCCTTCGTAGATCGTCAGGATCTTCGAATCACGCATGTACTGGGCGGCGCCGGTCTCCTCGATGAAGCCCATGCCGCCATGCACCTGCACGCCCAGGCTGGCCACCTCGATGCTCATCTCGGTCGAATAGCCCTTGACCAGCGGCACCATGAATTCGTAGAAGGCCTGGTTCTCGGCCCGCACGGACGCATCGGGATGCTCGTGGGCGGCGTCGAACGCGCTGGCGGCCACCAGCGCCATCGCGCGGCAGGCCTCGGTGTAGGCGCGCATCGTCATCAGCATGCGGCGCACGTCGGGGTGATGGATGATGGGCGCGGCGGTGTTCATCGAACCGTCGACCGGGCGCGACTGCACGCGGTCGCGCGCATAGCCCACGGCCTTCTGGTACGCACGCTCGGCCACCGCGATGCCCTGCACGCCCACGCCGAAGCGGGCCGCGTTCATCATGATGAACATGTACTCGAGGCCGCGGTTCTCCTGGCCCACCAGCGTGCCGATGGCGCCGCCGTGGTCGCCGAACTGCAGCACGCAGGTCGGGCTGGCCTTGATGCCCATCTTGTGCTCGATGCTGACGCAGTGCGCATCGTTGCGCGCACCCATCGAGCCGTCGGCGTTGACCAGGAACTTGGGCACGATGAACAGCGAGATGCCCTTGACGCCCTCGGGCGCGCCCGTCACGCGCGCGAGCACGAGATGGACGATGTTCTCGGCCATGTCGTGTTCGCCCCAGGTGATGAAGATCTTGGTGCCGAACA
>JBJMWF010000277.1:0-14832 GCA_045810265.1 Vitreoscilla sp.
GATGCACCTGCGGCGCGGCGATGCCCAGGCCGGCATCGCCGCCGCGCCGCATCGCCTCAAGGGCACGCTCAGCGTCGGCGGCCAGGAGCAGTTCTATCTCGAAGGCCAGATCTCGTACGCCATCCCGACCGAGAACGATGGCATCAAGCTGCATTGCTCGACGCAGCACCCCAGCGAGATGCAACACCTGGTCGCGCACACCCTGAAGCTGCAGTCGCACCACGTGCACGTCGAGTGCCGGCGCATGGGCGGTGGCTTCGGTGGCAAGGAATCGCAGTCGGGCATCTTCGCCTGCATCGCGGCCGTGGCCGCACGCAAGCTCGATCGCCCCGTCAAGCTGCGCCCCGACCGCGACGACGACTTCATGATCACCGGCCGCCGCCACGGCTTCGAGTACGCCTGGGAAGTGGGCTTCGACGACGCGGGCCGCGTGCTGGGCGTCGAGATCGACATGATCTCCAATGCGGGCTTTTCCACCGACCTGTCCGGCCCGGTGATGACGCGCGCGCTGTGCCACTTCGACAACGCCTACTGGATGCCCGACGTCGCCATCCACGGCTACAGCGGCCGCACCAACACGCAGAGCAACACCGCCTTCCGCGGCTTCGGCGGCCCGCAGGGCGCGATCGCCTCCGAGCTCATGCTGGACTCGATTGCGCGCATGCTCGGCAAGGACGCGCTGGAGGTGCGGCGCGCCAACTTCTACGGCATCGGCGAACGCGACGTCACGCCCTACGGCCAGCGCGTCACCGACAACGTGATCCGGCCGCTGGTCGACGAGCTCGCCACCCGTGCCGACTACGTCGCGCGCCGGGCGCAGGTGGAGGCCTACAACGCCGCCAGCCCGGTGCTCAAGAAGGGCCTGGCGCTGACGCCGGTCAAGTTCGGCATCTCGTTCAACGTCAAGCACTTCAACCAGGCGGGCGCCCTGGTGCACGTGTATGCGGACGGCACGATGCTGGTCAACCATGGCGGCACCGAGATGGGCCAGGGCCTGAACACCAAGGTGGCGCAGGTGGTGGCGCACGAGCTGGGCGTGAGCTTCGAGGCGGTGCGCATCACCGCCACCGACACGCAGAAGGTGGCCAACACCTCCGCCACCGCGGCCTCGACCGGCGCCGATCTCAACGGCAAGGCCGCGCAGGATGCCGCGCGCCGGATCCGCCAACGCCTGGCCGCCTTCGCCGCCGAGACGCACGGCGGCGAGGCCGGCGAGGTCCGCTTCGCCAACGACGTGGTCAGCGTCAATGGCAAGCGCATCCCCTTCCCCGAGGTCGTTCGCAGCGCCTACGAGGGCCGCGTTCAACTGTGGTCGGACGGCTTCTACGCCACGCCCGGCCTGAGCTGGAACCGCGACAAGCTGCAGGGCCGGCCGTTCTTCTACTTCGCCTACGGCGCGGCGCTGAGCGAGGTCGTCGTCGACACCCTCACCGGCGAATGGAAGCTGCTGCGCGCCGACGTGCTGCACGACGCCGGGCGCTCGCTGAACCCGGCGCTGGACGTCGGCCAGGTCGAGGGTGCGTTCATCCAGGGCATGGGTTGGCTCACGATGGAGGAGCTGGTCTGGCATCCGAAGACCGGGCTGCTGATGACGCATGCGCCCAGCACCTACAAGATCCCCACGGCCAACGACTGTCCGCCGGTCTTCAACGTGGCGCTGTTCGACAACGCCAACGCCGAGGACAGCATCCACCGCAGCAAGGCGGTCGGCGAGCCGCCGCTGCTGCTGCCGTTCTCGGTCTTCCTCGCGATCCGCGATGCGGTGTCGGCCGTGGGCGATCATCGCGTCGACCCGCCGCTGCGCGCGCCGGCCACCGGCGAGGCCATCCTGGACGCGGTCGACGCCGTGCGCCGCGGCCTGGCGCAAAGGGACGCCTCATGAACGCCGACCTGCGCGCGACCGCCGCCCGCTGGCTGGCCGCGGCCGAGCCCGGCGTGGTCATCGAGGTCGTCAAGACCGCGGGCTCGGTGCCGCGCGAAGCCGGCACGCGCATGCTGGTCTCGGCCACGCAGGCGGCGGGCACCATCGGCGGCGGCCACCTGGAGCTGATGGCGATCGCGAACGCGCGCGCCCTGCTGGCCAAGCTGCCGGACTTCGAAGCCGTCGACCGCCACTACCCGCTGGGCCCGGCACTCGGGCAGTGCTGCGGCGGCGCCGTCACGCTGCGCTTCGCGCGCCTCCAAGCGCAAAGCCCTGCGCAGTGGCCGGCAGCGGCGCCACGCTTGTTCCTGCAGTTGTACGGCGCCGGCCACGTCGGCCGCGCCATCGTTCGCCTGCTCGCCGGCATACCGTGCCAGGTACAGTGGATCGACGAGCGCGAAAGCGAGTTCCCGGTCGACGAGACCCTGCCACCGCATGTGCAGTGCGTCTGCGTCGACCAGGTCGAGGCCGAAGTGGATCTCGCGCCGCCGGGCGCGTGCTATCTCGTGCTGACGCATCGCCATGACCTCGACCTGCGCATCGCCGAGGCGATCCTGCGGCGGGGCGACTTCGGCTATCTGGGCATGATCGGCTCGAAGACCAAACGCGCGCGCTTCCTGCATCGCTACGGGGAGCGCGGCATCGCCGCCGAGACGCTGGCCCGCATGACCTGCCCGATCGGCGTAGCGGGCATCGAGGGCAAGGAGCCCGAAGTCATCGCGATCGCGGTGGTGGCGCAGCTGCTGCAGTTGCCACTGCCCGCGGCGGGCCATGCGCTGGTCGAGACGCACGGCACCGCCCCGCTCAGGAACCGCGGTACGTGCTGTAGCTGTAAGGGCTGACCAGCAGCGGCACGTGGTAGTGGCCGGCCGCATCGGCGATGCCGAAGTCCAGTTGCACGGTGTCGACGAACGCGGGCTCCGGCAATGCGACGCCCAGCGCGCGAAAGTACGGCGCGACCTCGAAAAGCAGCCGCCAGCGGCCGACCGCCATCGCGGCGGCGTCCAGCAGCGGGCCGCCGTCGTTGCGGCCGTCGGCATTGAGCACGACGGCCTTGACCGTGTGCGCGCGGCCATCGGCGTCGAGGCGCTGCAGCGTGACCTTCATGCCGGCGGCCGGACGGCCGTGGGCGGTGTCGAGGACGTGGGTGCTGAGGTGTCCCATGGCGGGCTCCGGTGAGATCGTCAGAAGTGGACTTCGGCGCGCACCATCGGCGTCTCGGCGAAGGCGCCGTGGCCGGCGGGGCCGTGCCAGCTGTTGCCGAACTTGTTCTTCCAGTATTCGTACTCCAGGCCGATACGCCAGGTCTGCGGCTTGGCGCCCAGGAGTCCGCCGGCGTTCCACATC
Source organism: Vitreoscilla sp. (assembly GCA_045810265.1). Lineage (GTDB taxonomy): Bacteria > Pseudomonadota > Gammaproteobacteria > Burkholderiales > Burkholderiaceae_C > Scleromatobacter. The sequence goes on from JBJMWF010000277.1 coordinate 3,269, forward strand.
ACCTGGGCGTCGAAGTGCGTCTCGGGCGCGGTCTGCCCGCCGAATTCGTCCTTGCCCTTGGAGGCGATGAACTCGGCATAGCCCTCGAAACTGAAGGGCAGCGAGCCGATCGGCACGCTCCAGGAACCGGCCAGCATCGGGTGCGCACGGTAGTGGTAGCGCGGGACGCTGGTGCCCGTGTAGTCGTTGCTGGGCGCGTTGCTTTCCCACAGCTCGTGCACGCCGACGTTGAGGAAGCCCGGCACGTCGAACGAGACGGTGGGGCCCAGCACCAGCATGCGCTTGCGCGAGTTGTAGCCGGCGTCGTTCTTGGTGTTCCAGTCGAAGCCGGCGGTCAGGCCCCAGCCGCGGATCGGACCTGCCTTGAACTCGCGGCCCGACACCTTGCCGGCGTCCAGGAAGGTCCGGTAGACGACGTAGGCCTCCTGCGCGCCGGCGCTGGAGCCGGGGCTCGCGGGGTCGTTGTGGTCGGACATCAGCAGGTCGACGTTGAAGAAGTTCGTGCCGTAGGCGTAGCCGCTCGCGTGCTGCAGGTCGACGATCGTCTTGGTGATGTCGGCGTCGTTGTAGGGCTCGCGGAACTTGCTGCCATAGCGCACGCCGATGGAGGTGTCGCTCCATTGGGCGGCGGCGGGCAGCGAGGCGCAGACCAGGGTGATCGCAAGCAGACGGTCGAAAGTGGACATCGTGGGTTCCATGCGTCGTTGAGAAAGGGGATGGCTCGCGGCGGCGGCTATTGGACGGGCGCGCCGGCGTCGTACCAGCGGCGGATCAGGTCGCGCTCCTGGTCGGTGATGCTGGTGGCGTTGTTGAGCGGCATCTGCTTGAGCAACACCGCCTGCTGGAAGACTTCCTGCGCGTGCTGCTTGATCAGCTCCGGGCGATCGAGCTCGACACCCTTGTTCTGCACCTGCGCGTTGTGGCACAGCACGCAGCGCTGGTCGAAGACGGCCTTCACGTTGGCGAAGGTCGGCGCCTTGGGCTCGGCGGAGGCCGTCGCCGTCGATGCGGCGGCAGCCGGCGTCGTGGGGACGCCCACCTCGCCCACCGGCACGATCGCAGGCACCGGCATGCGCCAGATCGTCACGCTCAGCACCAGCGCCACGCCCACGATCGCATGCTCCCAGGGCGTGCGCTGCCCCAGCACATGCGCCTTGTGGCGCGACACGAAGCTGTGGCGGATCAGCGCGGCCGCCAGCATCACCGACACCAGCACCAGCCAGTTGTTCGCGCCCTGGTACAGCCAGCCGTAGTGGTTGGACAGCATCGCGAAGATCACCGGCAGCGTGAAGTAGGTGTTGTGCACGCTGCGCTGCTTGCCGCGGATGCCGTGGATGCGGTCCGGCTCCTGGCCGGCGCGCAGCTGCGCCACCACCTTGCGCTGGCCCGGGATGATCCAGAAGAACACGTTGGCTGTCATGGCCGTGGCCATCATCGCGCCCACCAGCAGGAAGGCCGCGCGGCCGGCGAACAGGTGGCAGGCGGCCCAGGCGGCGAACACGACCAGCGAGAACACCAGCAGGCCCACCTGCAGGTCGCCATGCTTGCCGCGACCCAGCGTGCGGCAGATGGTGTCGTACAGCAGCCAGAACACGACCAGGAAGCTCAGCACCGCGGCGATGGCGGCGCTCGGCTCCCACGCGTGCACGTTGCGGTCGATCAGGAAGCTGCCGGCGTTGAACAGGTAGAGCACCGTCAGCAGCCCGAAACCGGTCAGCCAGGTCGAATAGCTCTCCCAGTACGACCAGTGCAGGTTCTGCGGCAGCGGGCGCCAGCGCGGCGCGAGCATGTACTTGTTCGAGTGGTAGAAGCCGCCGCCGTGCACGGCCCACATCTCGCCGTCGACGCCCTTGCCCTGGAGGTCGTCGCTCTCGGGCTTGGACAGGCTGTTGTCCAGCAGGACGAAGTAGAACGACGCGCCGATCCAGGCGATCGCGGTGACGACGTGGGCGCAACGCAGCAGCAGGTTGGCCCAGTCCAGGAAGTACGAACCCATCCGAGTGTCCAGTGAGGGGCGCGGCCGTCCGGGCTGAGCGGGACACCGCAGGATCCCCTCACCACGGCGGGTTCTGTGAGGCTGGAAGGTCGCGTGTTCACAGCCGAACTGCGCGGGCGGATCGGCTCGCGAAGGACGGCCGCACCCGCGGCGACCAGGATCAACTGTATACAGTTGGAGATGCCAGTGCAAACGCGGGATAACCCTTTGCCTCCCAACGACGGTGCGCCCGTACGCCTCGGAACGGCGCACTCGCAGCCCCAAAGTGTTGCATCGACGGATTGAACTGTATACACTTTTGAATCCAATCCTCGATTCGTTCCTCCATGGCCAAGAAGCCTGCGGCACAGCTGCAACTCGTCGCCACCGCCAACCTGCCCCGCAGCGTCGCGAGCGTCACCGACGGCATCGTCGACGCGGTCACCACCGCGATCGTCGAGCGCCGGCTGATGCCCGGCACCAAGCTCGTCGAACAGCAGATCGCCGACATCTTCGAGGTTTCGCGCACTGTCGTTCGGCAGGCGCTCAACCAGCTCAGCCGCGATCGCCTGGTGACGCTGGAGCCGGCGCGCGGCGCGTTCGTCGCCACCCCCAGCATCGACGAGGCGCGCCAGGTGTTCCAGGTGCGCCGCCTGATCGAGGCCGGCATGGTGCGGCAGCTCGCCGCGCAGATCACTGATCGCCAGGTCGAGCAGTTGCGGCTGCACCTGCGCGACGAGCGCCAGGCCGTGGCGCGCAGCGACGTCTCGGGCCGCACGCGCTTGCTGGCCGACTTCCACGTGGTCCTCGCGCGCCTGCTGGGCAACGAGGTGTTGGCCGAGCTGATCGCCGACCTGCTCTCGCGCTCGCAGCTGATCGCGCTGATGTACCAGTCCAGCCATTCGGCTGAGCATTCGCAGGACGAGCACGTCGACATCGTCGAGGCGCTGGCCAGGCGCGACGGGCGCGCCGCGGCGCGCCTGATGGAGCAGCACATCGAGGCCGTCGAACGCAACCTGCGTCTGGATCCGCGCACGCCCGACCTGGCGAGCGTGCTTCGACCGAAGACCTGAAACGCCATGACCACTCCGACATCCCCCACCCGGTATCCGCGCGACCTGACCGGATACGGCCGCAACCCACCGCACGCGCACTGGCCGGGGCAGGCCCGGGTCGCGGTGCAGTTCGTCCTCAACTACGAGGAAGGCGGCGAGATGAGCGTGCTGCATGGCGACGCCGGCAGCGAGCAGTTCCTGTCCGAGATGGCGAATCCGCCGGGTTTCGCCGACCGCCACCTGAGCATGGAGTCGATCTACGAATACGGCTCGCGCGTGGGCGTCTGGCGGATCCTGCGCGAGTTCGAGCGGCGCGGGCTGCCACTGACCATCTTCGGCGTGGGCATGGCGCTGCAACGCTGCCCCGAGGTGGCGTCGGCCTTCGTCGAGCTGGGCCACGAGATCGCCTGCCATGGCTGGCGCTGGATCAACTACCAGCAGGTCGACGAGGCCACCGAGCGCGCGCACCTGCAGGCCGGCATCGAGGCGATCCGCCAGCTCACCGGCCAGCCGCCGCTGGGCTGGTATACCGGCCGCGACAGCCCGAACACGCGCCGCCTGGTGGCCGACGCCGGCGGCTTCGAGTACGACAGCGACTACTACGGCGACGACCTGCCCTTGTGGCTGCAGGTGCGGCGCACCGACGGCGCGCTGGCGCCGCACCTGGTCGTGCCCTACACGCTGGACACCAACGACATGCGCTTCGCGTTGCCGCAAGGCTTCAGCCATGGCGACGAGTTCTTCGAGTACCTGCGCGACGCCTTCGACGTGCACTACGCCGAGGGCGACGAGCGCCCGTCCATGATGAGCATCGGCATGCACTGCCGCCTGCTCGGACGCCCCGGCCGGATGCGCGCGCTGCAGCGCTTCCTCGATCATGTGCAGCGCCACGACCGCGTCTGGATCGCGCGTCGCATCGACATCGCGCGGCACTGGAAGCAGGCGCATCCGTTCGATCCGAACACCGCCTTTGTCTGGGAGTGATCTTGGCCTCGACCCCCCTCACGCTCGAACGGCTCAACGCCGCCTCGCGCGCCGAATTCGCCACGCTGCTGGATGGCACCTACGAGCACTCGCCCTGGATCGCCGAGGCGGCCTGGGACGCGCGCCCCTTTGCGAGCCTGGCCGCGCTCAAGCACGCCCTCGTGCGCGCGACACGCGCGGGCGGACGCCAGGCCCAGCTGGCGCTGATCCGCGCCCACCCGGAACTGGCCGGCAAGGCGATGGTCGCCAACACGCTCACCGCCGAGAGCACGAACGAGCAAGGCAAGGCGGGCCTGACCGCCTGCACGCCCGAGGAGTTCGCGCGCATCAACGAGCTCAACGCCGCCTACAACGCGAAGTTCGGCTTCCCGTTCATCCTCGCGGTGCGCGGGCCGCGCGGGACCGGGCTGTCCAAGCGGCAGATCATCGCCGCCTTCGAGCGGCGCGCCACCAATCACCCCGAGTTCGAATTCGCCGAGGCGCTGCGCAACATCCACCGCATCGCCGAGATCCGGCTCGATGACAAGTTCGCCACCGAGCCGGCGCTTGGCAACCTCGCGTGGGACTGGGCTGAATCGCTGGCCCGTTTCAGCGAGCCCGACTACGCCGCGCGCGGCGAGCTCACGGTCACCTACCTCACCGATGCGCATCGCGCGACCGCGGCCCGGCTCGCGGACTGGATGCGCGGCGAGTGCGGCTTCGACGACGTCAGCATCGACGCGGTCGGCAACGTGGTGGGCGTCTATCACGGCAGCGACCGCGCGGCCAAGCGGCTCATCACCGGCAGCCACTACGACACCGTGCGCAACGGCGGCAAGTACGACGGCCGCCTTGGCGTCCTCGTTCCGATGGCCTGCGTGCGCGAGCTGAGCCGGCGCGGGGAGCGCCTGCCGTTCGGCATCGAGGTGATCGGTTTTGCCGAAGAGGAAGGCCAGCGCTACGAAGCCGTGTTCCTGGGCTCGGGCGCGCTGACCGGGCACTTCGACACGCGCTGGCTGGACCAGGTCGACGCCGGCGGCGTGCGCATGCGCGAGGCCATGGCCGCGGCCGGCCTGCATCCCGAGGACATCCCCGCCCTGAAGCGCGACGCCGCGCGCTATCTCGGCTTCGTCGAGGTGCACATCGAGCAAGGCCCGGTGCTCAACGAGCTCGACCTGCCGCTGGGCGTGGTCACGTCCATCAACGGCAGCGTGCGCCACGTCGGCGAGGTCACCGGCCTGGCCAGCCATGCGGGCACCACGCCGATGGACCGCCGGCGCGACGCGGCGACCGCGGTCGCCGAGCTCGCGCTGTTCGTCGAGAAGCGCGCGCAGTCGCAGCCCGACCTGGTCGCCACCGTGGGCATGCTGGAAGTACCCGGCGGCTCGATCAACGTCGTGCCGGGCCGTTGCAAGTTCAGCCTGGACGTGCGCGCCCCTCTCGACGGGGTACGCGACGCCTGCTCCGCCGACATCCTGGCCGAACTCGAGGCGATCTGCCAGCGGCGCGGCACCCGCGTGCGCGTCGACGAGACCATGCGCGCCTCGGCCGCGCCGAGCGCGCCGGAATGGCAGGCCCGCTGGGAGCGCGCGGTCGACGCGCTCGGCCTGCCGGTGCACCGGCTGCCCAGCGGCGCCGGCCACGACGCCATGAAGATGCACACGCTGCTGCCGCAGGCCATGCTGTTCGTGCGTGGCGAGAACGCCGGGATCAGCCACAACCCGCTGGAATCCAGCACCGCGCACGACATCGACCTGGCCGTGCGCGCCTTCCAACGCCTGCTCGAACAACTCGCCTCGGAGACCCGATGACCGACCGCCCGCCCTACGACCGCCTCGACCAGTGGGTCGACCAACACTTCGACGAGCAGGTGCGCCTGTTGCAGGAGCTCGTGCGCGTTCCGACGGATACCCCACCGGGTAACAATGCGCCGCACGCGCTGCGCACGCAGGAACTGCTCAAGGCCTTCGGCTTCGACGCCCAGGCGCACGCCGTGCCGGTGCAGACGGTGCAGGAGCACGGCCTGCAGTCCATCGTCAACCTGGTCGTGCAGCGCCGCTATGGGGCGGGCCGTGTCGTGGCACTGAACGCCCACGGCGACGTGGTGCCGCCGGGCGAAGGATGGACGCACGATCCGTACGGCGGCGAAGTCGTCGACGGCCGGCTCTACGGCCGCGCCGCCGCCGTCAGCAAGTGCGACTTCACCACCTTCACCTTTGCCGTGCGCGCGCTCGAGGCGCTGGGAGCGCCGCTGGCCGGCGGCGTCGACCTGCTGTTCACCTACGACGAGGAGTTCGGCGGCGAACTCGGACCCGCCTGGCTGCTCGAACACGGCCTGACCAAGCCCGACCTGGAGATCGCCGCCGGTTTCAGCTACCAGGTCGTGACCGCGCACAACGGCTGCCTGCAGCTGGAGATCACCGTGCACGGCAAGATGGGCCACGCCGCAGTGCCCGAGACCGCCGTCGACGCGCTGCAGGCCGCCACCCGCATCCTGGCCGCGCTTTACGCAGAGAACGGAGTGCTGAAGACGCGCCGCAGCGCAGTGCGCGGCATCAACCACGGCTACATCAACGTCGGCCAGATCGCCGGCGGCACCAACACCAACGTCGTACCCGGCAAGGTGGTGCTCAAGGTCGACCGCCGCATGATCCCCGAAGAGGATCCGGTGGCGGTCGAAGCCGGGCTGCGCGCGTTGATCGAACGCGCGGCTGCCGGACAGGCCGGCATCACGGTGGACATCAAGCGCCTGCTGCTGGCCCACGCGATGAAGCCGTTGCCAGGCAACGCGCCGCTGGTCGACGCGCTGTGCACGCACGCGAGCCAGCTGTTCGGCGAGCCCGTCGAGGCCTGCGGCACGCCGCTCTACACCGACGCGCGCCTGTTCAGCGAGCGCGGCATCCCGGCGGTGATCTACGGTGCCGGGCCGCGCACGGTGCTGGAGTCGAACGCGAAGCGGGCCGACGAGCACATCGTGCTGGAGGACCTTCGCAAGGCGACCAAGGTGGTCGCGCGCACACTCTACGATTTGCTCAAGTCGTCGGACTGAGCTCGCACCGGAGGGTCGAGGCGAGTCCACCACTCGCCCTCGAACTGCGCCTGCAGCCAGCCCACGAGCGCCGACACCTTGAGCGGCAGCATGCGCGGCGAGGGGTAGACGGCGTGGATCTCCTGCACCGGCAGCGACCATGTCTCCAGCAGCGGCACCACGCTGCCACGCGCCAGCGCGCCCTGCGCCACGTAGCGCGGCAGCGCGGCGACGCCCAGTCCCTCGATCGCGGCTTCCAGCAGGATGGACAGGCTGTTGGAGCGCAGCGGCCCCTTGACCGCCACCGACTCCGGCTTGCCGTTCGCCCCGGCGAAATGCCAGCGCGCGTCGCCCTGCACCGTGCTGTAGATCAGGCAGTCGCGCGAGGCGAGATCCTGCGGCCGTGAAGGGGGCGCCCGGCGGTCGACGAAGGCGGGCGAGGCCACCAGCACCCAGGGGTTCAGGCCCAGGAAGCGCGCGCCCAGCGTGGAGTCGGCGAGCCGGCCCATGCGGATGGCCACGTCGACGCCCTGCTCGATCATGTCGACGTAGCGGTCTTCCACGCCCAGGTCGACCTGCAGGTCGGGATTGGCACGCATGAACTGCATCAACAGCGGCCCCAGCACGCGGCGTCCGAAGGCGACCGAGGTGCTGATGCGCATCGCGCCGCGCATCTGCGACTGCATCAGCGCGGCCACCGAATCGGCCTCCTCCACGTGGTGCGCGATGACGCGGCACTTCTCGTAGTACAGCGCGCCGATCTCGGTGGCGGTGACGCCGTGCGTGGAGCGATGCAACAGGCGCGCGCCGAGCTGCTTTTCCATGCGTGCCACCTGCTTGGTGACGGCGGGTTGGCCGACGCCCAGCTCCGCCGCGGCCTTGCTGAAGGAGCCGAGTTCGACGACGCGCAGGAACAGCTTGACGGCCTGGATTCGATCCATGTATTCCATTGTGGAATAAGCGTCATGCTTGTCAACGGTCTTCAGCGAAAGCACGTGCTCGTCGACCATTCGTCCGAACCCACTTGGCGACGGAGACGACGATGGCGAAGATCAAGGCCGCGATGGCGGCAGTGCTCGTGATGGAGCGCGAAGGCGTGACGCAGGCGTTCGGCGTGCCGGGCGCGGCCATCAATCCGCTGTACGCGCAGATGCGCGAGCGGCAGTCGATCTCGCACATCCTGGCGCGCCACGTCGAGGGCGCCTCGCACATGGCCGAGGGCTACACGCGCGCCCGCGCCGGCAACATCGGCGTGTGCATCGGCACCAGCGGCCCGGCCGGCACCGACATGATCACCGGCCTGTACTCGGCCAGCGCCGACTCCATCCCCATCCTGTGCATCACCGGCCAGGCGCCGCGCGCGCGGCTGTACAAGGAAGACTTCCAGGCCGTCGACATCGAGTCCATCGCCAAGCCCGTCACCAAGTGGGCCGTCACCGTGCGCGAGCCCGCGCTGGTGCCGCGCGTGTTCCAGCAGGCCTTCCACCTGATGCGCTCGGGCCGCCCCGGGCCGGTGCTGATCGACCTGCCCTTCGACGTGCAGATGGCCGAGATCGAGTTCGACGTCGACACCTACGAGCCCCTGCCCGCCTACAAGCCCGCGGCCACGCGCAGGCAGGTGGAGAAGGCGCTGGACATGCTGGAGGCCGCCGACAAGCCGCTGATCGTCGCCGGCGGCGGCATCATCAACGCCGATGCGAGTGCGCTGCTGCAGGAGTTCGCGGAGCTCACCGGCGTGCCCGTGATCCCGACGCTGATGGGCTGGGGCACGATTCCCGATGACCACCCGCTGATGGCCGGCATGTGCGGCCTGCAGACCAGCCATCGCTATGGAAACGCCACCATGCTGGCCAGCGACTTCGTGCTGGGCATCGGCAACCGCTGGGCGAATCGCCACACCGGCTCGGTGGAGGTCTACACCAAGGGCCGCAAGTTCGTGCACGTGGACATCGAGCCGACGCAGATCGGCCGCGTCTTCGATCCCGACTTCGGCATCGTGAGCGACGCGAAGGCCGCGCTGGAACTGTTCGTCCAAGTTGCTAAGGAGCGCGCGGCCGCGGGACGGTTGAAGGATCGCCGCGACTGGGCCTTCCGCTGCGCCGAGCGCAAGCGGCTGATGCATCGCAAGAGCCACTACACCGAGATGCCGATCAAGCCGATGCGCGTGTACAAGGAGATGAACGCGGTCTTTCCGCGCGACACGATCTACGTCTCGACCATCGGCCTGAGCCAGATCGCCGGCGCGCAGTTCATCAACGTGTTCGGCCCGCGCCAGTGGATCAACTGCGGCCAGGCCGGCCCGCTCGGATGGACGATTCCCGCGGCGCTGGGCGTGGTCGCGGCCGATCCGACGCGCACGGTCGTCGGCCTGTCCGGCGACTACGACTTCCAGTTCCTGGTCGAGGAGCTCGCCGTCGGTGCGCAGTTCCGACTGCCCTACGTGCAGGTGCTGGTCAATAACAGCTACCTCGGCCTGATCCGCCAGGCGCAGCGCAACTTCGACATGGACTATTGCGTCCAGCTCGCGTTCGAGAACCAGAACGTGAGCCCCGACGAGGGCGAGCTGCGCGGCTACGGCGTCGACCACCAGCAGGTCGTCGCCGGCCTGGGCTGCAAGTCGCTGCGCGTGACCGATCCCGAGCAGATCCGCCCCGCGCTCGCGCAGGCGCAGGCGATGGCGCGCGAGTTCCGCGTGCCGGTGGTGGTGGAGGTGATCCTCGAGAAGGTCACCAACATCGCGATGGGCACGGAGATCGACCGCATCGCGGAGTTCGAGGAGATCGATTGCCGCCATCCGCAAGGCCGCGAAGGCCTGGAGACCGCGGGCCTGCTCGACTGATGCCCAAGCCACCAAGACACCCCGGAGACACCATGCCCCGCTTCGCCGCCAACCTCACCATGCTCTTCGCGGAGTTCCCCTTCCTCGATCGCTTCGAGCGCGCCGCGCGCGCCGGCTTCCGCGGCGTGGAGTTCCTGTTCCCGTACGCGTTCGCCGCCAAGGACATCCGCGCGCGCCTCGAGCAGTTCGACCTGCAGCTCGTGCTGCACAACCTGCCGGCGGGCGACTGGGACGCCGGCGAGCGCGGCATCGCCTGCCATCCCGATCGGACGGCCGAGTTCCGTCAGGGCGTCGAGCGAGCGGTCGAATACGCCACCGCGCTCGGCGTGCCGCAACTGAACTGCCTGGTCGGCAAGGCGCCGGCCGGCATACACGGCGACGTATTGCGCGCGACGCTGGTCGAGAACCTGTACCACGCCGCGCATCGCCTGAAGGCGGAGAACATCCGGCTGCTGATCGAGCCAATCAACGCGTATGACATCCCCGGCTTCTACCTGAACCGCACGGACCAGGCGCTCGCACTGATCGACGAGGTCGGTGGCGACAACGTGTTCCTGCAGTACGACATCTACCACGCCCAGCGTACCGAGGGCGAGCTGGCCGACACGCTGCGCCGGCACCTGAAGCGCATCGCGCACGTGCAGATCGCCGACAACCCGGGCCGCAACGAACCGGGCACCGGCGAGATCAACTTCCCCTTCCTGTTCGGCCACCTCGACCGCCTTGGCTACACCGGCTGGATCGGCTGCGAATACAAGCCGGCCGTCTCGACCGAGATCGGCCTGGACTGGATCCGCCGCCTGGCCAAGTGAACCGCATGACTTCCTCAACGAACCCCACCACCATGACCCTCGCTCACCCCAGGATCGGCTTCATCGGACTCGGCATCATGGGTGCGCCCATGGCCGGCCACCTGATCGCCGCCGGCTACCAGCTGTTCGTCCACACCAAGGGCAGGATGCCCGACGCCATCACCGCGACGCGCGCCACGCAGTGCGTCAACGCGCGCGGTGTGGCCGAGCGCGCCGACATCATCTTCGTGATGGTGCCCGACACGCCCGACGTCGAGGCGGTGCTGTTCGGCGACGGCGGCGTCGCGGCGGGGCTGTCCAAGGGCAAGGTCGTCGTCGACATGAGCTCCATCTCGCCGATCGCCACCAAGCTGTTCGCCCGGCGCGTCAATGAGATCGGCTGCGACTACCTCGACGCGCCCGTCTCGGGCGGCGAGGTCGGTGCGAAGAACGCGACCTTGTCCATCATGGTCGGCGGCAACGAGGCGGTGTTCGAGCGCGTCAAGCCGCTGTTCGAGCGCATGGGCAAGAACATCACGCTGGTCGGCGGCAACGGCGACGGGCAGACCGCCAAGGTCGCCAACCAGATCATCGTGGCACTCAACATCGAGGCGGTCGCCGAGGCGCTGCTGTTCGCGGCCCGCGCCGGCGCCGACCCGGCGCGCGTGCGGCAGGCGCTGATGGGCGGCTTCGCGGCCAGCCGCATCCTGGAGGTGCACGGCGAACGCATGATCAAGCGCACGTTCGACCCGGGCTTTCGCATCGGGCTGCACCAGAAGGATCTGAACCTCGCACTGGCCAGCGCGCGCGCGCTGGGCGTCTCGCTGCCCAACACCGCGACGGCGCAGGAATTGTTCAACGCCTGCGCCGCACACGGCGGCGCGGCCTGGGATCATTCGGCGATGGTGCGCGC
>JBJMWF010000278.1:0-28658 GCA_045810265.1 Vitreoscilla sp.
ACCACAATTCATGTGCGCGCCGGCCGAGCCCACCTCGACCGTCAGCACCGTGTTGAGCATCAATACGCCCTGCCGGGCCCAGCTGTCGAGCACCCAGCGCTCGGGCGGCTGCCAGCCCGGCCGGTCGGCCTTGAGGATGTCGAAGATGCGCCGCAGCGACACCGGCTTGCCATGTCCGGCCGAGAACGCCAGCCCGGTGGCATGACCCGGGCGCGGGTACGGATCCTGGCCGAACACGACCACCTTCACGTCATCGGGGGCAAGCATCCGAAGGGCGCGAAAGGGATCCGGCGGCGCGATCTCGCGGTCGGCGGAGACCGCCTTGACGGCCCCGGCGACTGCCTGCTCGGCAGCGGGCGTCCAGCCGGTCAGGACGGCGCGCCAGGCCGGCGGCAGGTGGGCGAAGGCGGCCGGCAGGTCGTCGGCGCGATGCACCTGCGGGACGCCGCCGCCGTCAGCCGGCTCGCCGAACGGCAGGTCCGATTGCCCGCTCACGACTGGCGCGGCCCGAACAAGGCCTCGAGGGCGACGCCAGGGTCGGCGGCGCGCATGAACGCCTCGCCGACCAGGAACGCATGCACGCCGGCCGAGCGCATCCTGTCGACGTCGGCCCGCGCGAGGATGCCGGACTCGGTGACCAGCAGGCGCTCGGGCGGCACGGCGGCCATCAGGTCCAGCGTCGTCTGCAGCGTGACTTCGAAGCTGCGCAGGTTGCGGTTGTTGATGCCCACAAGCAGGGTCTGCAGCCGAAGCGCGCGATCGAGCTCGGCGCCGTCATGCACTTCCACCAGCACGTCCATGCCTTGCTCGAACGCTGCATGCTCGAGCTCGGCCATCTGGCCGTCGGCCAGGCAGGCCACGATCAGCAGGATGCAATCGGCGCCCATCGCGCGCGCCTCGACCACCTGGTACGGGTCGATGATGAAATCCTTGCGGATGACCGGCAGCGCACAGGCGGCACGCGCGGCCTGCAGGTAGTCGGCGTGGCCCTGGAAGAACTGGACATCGGTCAGCACCGACAGGCAGGCCGCGGCATGCGCCGCATAGCTCGCGGCGATGGCGGCCGGGTCGAACTGCTCGCGCAGCACGCCCTTGCTGGGGCTGGCCTTCTTGATCTCGGCGATGACGGCCGCGTCGCCGCGCGCGAGCTTGGCGCGCATCGCCGCGGCGAAGCCGCGCGGCGCGGACTGGGCTAGCGCCAGCTCCCGCAGGTCGGCGGCGCCGCGCCTGGGTCGGGCGGCCGCGATCTCCTCGCGCTTGACTTCGACGATGCGTTGCAGGATGTCAGACATTCGGCTTGAGCTTCTGGGTGACGGCCACGAATTGATCCAGCTTGGCCTGCGCCGCGCCGGACGCCACGGCCTCGCGGGCCCGCTTGACGCCCTCGCCCACCGAGCCGGCCACGCCGGCGCAGTACAGCGCGGCGCCCGCATTGAGCAGCACGACGTCGCGCACCGGGCCGTCCTCGTTGGACAGCGCCCGCCGGATGCAGGCCACCGATTCCTGCTGGTTGGCCACGCGCAGCACGCGCGAGTCGTACACCGGCAGGCCGAAGTCGCTCGGATGCACGGTGTACTCGCGCACCTGGCCGTCCTTGAGTTCGCCCACCAGCGTCTCGCCCGACAGGGACACCTCGTCCATGCCGTTCTGCCCGTACACGACCATCACGTGCTCCGAGCCCAGGCGCTGCAGCACGCGCACCTGGATGCCCACCAGGTCAGGATGGAACACGCCCATCAGCTGGTTGGGAGCGCCGGCGGGGTTGGTCAGCGGGCCCAGGATGTTGAACAGCGTGCGCACGCCCAGCTCCTTGCGCACGGGCGCGGCGTGCTTCATCGACGCGTGGTGGTTGGGCGCGAACATGAAGCCGATGCCGGTCTCCTGCAGGCAGGCGGCCACGAGCTCGGGCGACAGGTTGATGTGGGCGCCGAGCGCCTCCATCACGTCCGCGCTGCCCGAAGTCGACGACACGCTGCGCCCGCCGTGCTTGGCCACGCGCGCGCCGGACGCGGCGGCGACGAACACGGAAGCGGTCGAGATGTTGAAGGTGTGCGAGCTGTCGCCGCCGGTGCCGACGATGTCGACCAGGTGCGTGCGATCGAGTACCGGCACGGGCGTGGCGAACTCGCGCATCACCGTGGCGGCGGCCGTGATCTCGCCGATCGTCTCCTTCTTGACGCGCAGCCCGATCGCGATTGCCGCGATCATCACCGGCGACATCTCGCCGCTCATGATGCGGCGCATCAGCGCGAGCATCTCGTCGTGGAAGATCTCGCGGTGTTCGATGACGCGGGTCAGCGCCTCGATGTCAGAAATCGGCATGGGGAGGTCCTGCATCAGGCGCCGAGGGCACGGCGGATTTCGGCGATCGCGCGGTCGACGCCGGCCGCGTCGACATCGAGATGGGTCACGAAGCGCAGCTTGTACAGCCCGGTGCACAGCACGCCGCGCGAGCGCAGCTGGTCGACCAGCGAGTCGTGCTCGCCGCCCCACAGCGCCGCCGTGCGGGCCTGCACCAGCGCAGGCGCGAGGTCGACGAACAGGATGTTGCTGGCCGGCGGCGTGAACGTCAGTCCGTCGATGCCGGCCAGGCCCTCGGCCAGGCGACGCGCGTTGGCGTGGTCCTCGCCCAGCCGCGCGACGTGATGATCGAGCGCGTACGATGCCGCCGCCGCCAGCAGGCCGGCCTGGCGCATGCCGCCACCGGCCATCTTGCGCACGCGTTTGGCGCGCGCGATCAGCTCGCGCGAGCCGACCAGCGCCGAACCCACCGGGGCGCCCAGCCCCTTGCTGAAGCACACCGAGACGCTGTCGAACAGGTCGGCGATGGCGCGCGCCTCAACGGTCGAGTCGCTGCCGTTGGCGGCGGCCTGCACCACCGCGGCGTTGAACACGCGCGCGCCGTCCAGGTGGGTGGCCAGGCCGTGCCGGCGCGCGAGCGCGGTCGCGTCACGCAGGTAGCTCATGGCCATCGGCTGGCCGCCGAACGTGTTCTCCAGGCACAGCAGCCGGGTGCGGGCGAAATGTGCGTCGTCGGGCTTGATCGCGGCCTCGATGTCGGCCAGCGCCAGCGAACCGTCGGGCTGGTGCGCGATCGGTTGCGGCTGGATGCTGCCCAGCACCGCGGCGCCGCCGCCCTCCCAGCGATAGGTGTGCGCCATCTGTCCCACCAGGTATTCGTCGCCGCGCTGGCAATGGCTCATCAGCGCCGCGAGATTGCTCTGCGTGCCGGTGGGCATGAACAGCGCCGCCTCCTTGCCCAGCAGCGCGGCGATGCGCTGCTGCAGCGCGTTGACGCTGGGGTCGTCGCCGAAGACGTCGTCGCCCAGCGGCGCGGCGAACATCGCGTCGCGCATGCCGGCCGTCGGCCGCGTGACGGTATCGCTGCGCAGATCGATCACATGGCTCATTGAGGTTGGCTCAGGTTGAGGAAGTTGCGCAGCATCGCGTGCCCGTGCTCGGACAGGATGGATTCGGGATGGAACTGCACGCCTTCGAGCGGTGTGCGCGTGCCGGCCAGATCGCGGTGGCGCACGCCCATGATCTCGCCATCTTCCGACCGCGATGTGACGACCAGCTCCGACGGACAGGTCTCGGGTTCGATGGCCAGCGAGTGATAGCGGATCACGCTGAATTCGCGCGGCAGGCCGGCGTACACGCCCTCGCCGTCGGTGGTCAGCGTGCTCGCCTTGCCATGCATCTGGCGCTGCGCGCGCACGATGCGGCCGCCCAGCGCGGCGCCGATGCTCTGGTGGCCCAGGCACACGCCCAGGATGGGCAGCTTGCCGATGTAGGCCTGGATGGCCGGCACGCACACGCCGGCCTCGGCGGGCGAGCAGGGCCCGGGTGAAAGCACCAGGTGATCCGGCTTCATCGCGCCGATTTCCTCGACGCTGATCTCGTCGTTGCGCACCACGCGCACCTCCTGCCCGAGCTCGCCGAAATACTGCACGAGGTTGAACGTGAAGGAATCGTAGTTGTCGATCATCAGAAGCATGAGCGTTCCTGGGTCTGGCTTTGACTGACTCGGGGCATCCGCATGGCGCGGAAGGTCAATCGGGGTCTCTCGTCAGCCGCGGTGGCCCGCGGCTCGGTCGAACGGGACGCGCGCCGGAGGCGGCGCGACCCGGGCCGGGATCTTCACCAGCGCCAATGCCCGGTGCGGAAGATGGTCGAGAGCTGCTTCATGTCAGGCCATTCTAAGCGCGTCGCGCGCCGATTGCCGGCCAGGCCGCTTCGCGGCGCGGCAAGCCAGCATCTGGCGAGCGACCGCGATCCGTTGAACGGGCCTGCAGCTGCCGCATCCGTGCGATTTCGCACAGCCGGGCGGGGCATCCCGCCGCTGCCGTCCGGCCGCCGCCAGATTCGCAAGAAGAGTCAAGCCTTGCCAGGGAGCGGGTGGCATCGTCTGGCCAACCACAACGACACCGGCCCTTCGCGGCCGGGCACCCGGAGACAACCCATGCGAATCCCGACACGTTTGCTGCCCGCTCTTTCAGCGCTCGTCCTGGCGGCGTGCGCCAGCCCCGGCGCCAATCCGCCTGCCGGCGCGCCGGTTGCCAGCGCTCCCGACGGCTTGCGCGCCCTGGCCACGCCGCTGGCCGGCAGCCGCACCGCCGAAGGCGGCTTCATCGACGCCTTCGCCTACGCCGAGAAGCCGGGTGACGTCACGCTGGGGCGCATGACGGTGGGCGGCGGCGCGGCGCACGCCACCGGCCAGATCGAGCCGCGCCGCGGAAGCAGCTGGGGCGGCATCGGCCTGACGACCTCGGTCGCGCGCAGCACGCACACCGTGGACATCTCTGCGGCGCGCGCCCTGGTGATCGCGCTCGCGGCCAACGGCGCGGACACGTTGCGCGTGCGGCTCGTCGGCGCCAACGCCGCCACGCGCGACAGCGGGTGCTACCCCGTGGCCATCGTCCACGTGACGCCTGAGCTGCGCGACTACACGGTGCCTGTCGCCTCCTTTGCACCGGAGACGTTCTGCCCACCGAACGCCCCTGGCGGCGCAGCGACCGCATCCGCGCTGGCCGCCGTGGAGGTGGCCGATGCGACCGTCGTCCAGGGCCGCAAACGGGAGGTCGACTTCACGGTCGGCCCGATCCGGGTCACGCCCTAAAGCCTGCCGCCATGCACCGTCGCTCGCTCCTGCCCGCGCTGCTGGCCATCGCGGCAGCGACGTCCGCCCTGCCCGCCGAGCCGAACCTCGCGGACCGCACCTGGGCGCGGTTCGAAGACTCCGCCGGCCCGGCGCCCAGCCACCCCATCGTCGCTTCGGACGTGCCAGGCGACGCTGCACTCTCGTCGCTCGACGTGCAAGGCGGACTGCTGGTCGTCACCGGGACGCTCGGCACCGATCACGGCAGCCGCTGGACGACGCTGGGCGCGGAGATCTCGCCTTCGGCCGGCCCCGGCGCCGTCGATCTGCGCGGCTCGACGGCATTGCGCATCCGCCTCGCTTCGGCGGTGCCCCGCATGCTGCGCGTGCGGTTGAAGGGTGGCGACCCCCGGATCGCCAACGCCGGCTGCTACCCGGTGGTCATCCAGCAGGCGACGCCGACGCCGGTCGACTACACCATCCCGCTGGCGGCGTTCGGCACGCCGGGATGGTGCGGCGCCAACGCGGCGACGGTCGAACAGACGCTGCCGGCCGTCGAGCGCGTCGAGGTGACGGCCAACGACGCCCCGGCCGGTGCGGTGGACTTCCGGGTCGGTCGCATCGACTTCCTCGCCGAGCCGCCCGTCGCCGAGCCCGATGGGCGCTGGCATCTGGCCTGGGGCGACGATTTCGATGGCGCGCCGGGCGCATCGCCCTCGCCCGCCCGCTGGCAGACCGAGGGCGACGTCGTCCAGGACGGCCGCGGCCATCTCGCGCTGCACGCCCGCATGAGAAGCGATGGCAAGCCTGCCCGCGCCGTGCTGCATGCGACAGCGGCCAACGCGCTTGTGTATGGCCGCATCGACGTGCGGCTGCGCTTGCCCGCGTCGGCCGGCGGCGCCCCCGGCGCCGCGCTGCGCCTGGCACTGCAAGCCACGGTCGGCGATGCCGGCGCCATCGTGCTGCTGGAAGGCGAGCCGGGGGGCGGCGCCCTGGCGGCAGGCCTGGACGCCGCGGGCGGTCGCGCACGGGCGACGCACATCCGCGCAGCGCTGCCCATGCCGCCCGATGGAGGCTTCCACACGGTCAGCTGCGAATGGGAACCGGATCGCATTCGCTGGTTCGTCGACGGCGCGCTGGTGCAGGAACGCCAGCGCGCCGACGAACTGGCGACGACCTGGAACGCCTTCGCCCAGAGGCCGCTGGCGCTCGAGCTGTCCGTCCGGCCGGATGGCGACGGGCGCGCGGGCACTGACGATACGGGCGCCGCGCTGCTGATCGACGCGGTGCAGGTCTGGCAGCGCGACGACCTGGCCGCGGCCGCGGCAACAGGACCGGTCCCCGTCCGCGGCAGCGTGGTCGCCGCGGCTGCCCGCCGGCGCGCGGCCCCCGGCTCGCCCCCAGCTGCGGCCGCCTCCGCACCGTCCAGGCACGTCGTGTGCGAGCACAGCACGCGCTATGAATTGATGCTGTGCTATTGAAGAAGCACGACCGTGCGATAGTGGACAGTCCGCATCGCACACTGGCTACCAGGTGGCTAGGATGAGGCAACTCCCAATCACCCCCATGTCCTCCCACGACGATCCGCTCACTCCCAAGAACGGCCCGGCCCGCGTCGACCCTTCGCCATTGGTTGCCGCTCTGCGCGCCCGCCCGTCGCTGCGCGCGCGCCGCGGCCAGCCCGAGCCGAACGACGCCACGCCGCCGGCACCGCCGCGGCCCATGGACGAGCAGCTCGATCGCGCGGAGATCTGCTCGCGCTCCGGGCGCATCGACGAGGCGATCGCCATCTGCAACGCCCTGCGGCCCTCGCTGGTGCTCAACGGCGACCCGCAAAGCCTGGGCTGGTGCGATTTCGTGCTGGCGCTGAGCCACCTGAACGCGGGCCGTGCCAAGGAGGCGGTGATCGCCGGCTATCGCGCGATCGCCAAGCTGGCGCCCGGCACGCGGCTGATGCGCAGCCTGACCATGCTGGCCTCGGCCGTGGCGCGCACCGGCGACGCCGCCGGCGCGCTGGAACTGCTGGAGCGCGCCAAGCAGCAGCTGCCGCTGGTGCAGAGCCCGCGCGATCGCTGCCTGTTCTGGGTCAACTGCGGCAGCACCTATCACGCGCTGGGCGACCTGGAACGCGCGGTCGAGCACTCGATGCAGGCCGAGCGCCTGCTGCCCGAGTTCGAGGACCCCTACCTGCACGGCGCCACCAAGATGAACCTGCTGCTGCAGCGCCTCATCCTGGCGGTGGGCCGATGCCACGGGGTCGAGACGCCGGAACTGGCCGAGCTGCTGGCCGCGTTTCCCGTCCAGGTCGAGCGCCTGGTGGCCGCGGGCCAGCACTACCCGGTGGCCAAGGGTTGCGAGGACGTCGCCGACGCCTACATCGCGCTCGGCCAGCACGAGAAGGCGCGCGAGGCGCTGCAGATCGGCGTGAAGTCGGCCGACGCCGCCAAGGCCGGGCCGGATCGCGGCATCCTCGAGCTGCGCCTGGGCCGCATCGAGCGCCTGGCCGGGCAGTACCGGCGCGCCTCGGCGCACATCGGCCTGGCGCTGGAGCTGCTGGCCGAAAGCGCGTTGCTCAAGGAACTGGCCGAGGCGCATCTGGAGAACAGCCTGCTCAACGAGGAGCGCCAGCACTGGCGCGCGGCGCTCGACAGCTACCGCGAGTCGGCGCAGATCCGCGAGCGCCTGCTGATCGCACAGTCGGACGCCCGCGCCCATGCGCTCACGGTGCGCCTGGAGCTGGTGCGGGGGCGCGCGGACGCCTGACAACCCGCGAACGAACTGCACCGGTTCGTTCACGGGTTCGGAGCATCACTGCACCGTGGGCGCGGTCGACTGGCGATAGGCCTTGAGCTTGTCGAGCTTGGCCGCGTACAGGTCGTGGTCGGTGCGCTTGACGGAGTTCTCCAGCGCGATGCCCAGCTCGCGGCGGGCCTCGTCGACCTTGCCCAGGCCGAAGTCGGCAATCGCCAGGGCGTAGTGGAACTCGTGGTAGTCCGGCTCGCGATCGATCTCGCGCTTGAACATCGCGCGCGCGGTCGCGAAGTCGTTGGCGCGCAGCGCCGCTTCGCCCTGGTTGTAGAAGAAGAATGGCGGATACGGCTCGACCGCCGCCAGGCGCTTGTCGATCGCGTCGGCCTCCGCCACCCGGCCCAGGCGGCGCAGCGACTGGGCGTCGTTGGCCAGCATGCGCGGGTTCTCGGGCGCCAGCGCCAGCGCCGCGTGCAGCACGGCTTCGGCACGCGCCGGGTCGCCATGGCGCATGTAGATCACGGCCAGCGTGTTGTAGGCGCTGAGGAACTTCGGATCCAGCCGCATCGCCTCGCGGGCGCGCCAGTACGCGTTGTCGACGTGGCCGGCCACCAGCGCCTCGGCCGCGCGGTTGTTCATGTACATCGCCAGCACCGTGTTCTCCTTGATCGGATGGACGTGCAGGCCCAGCGTGTCGGGCGGCGGCAGGAAATCGATGGTGTAGGCGCGATAGCGATCGACCCGGGCGACGCTGTCGCTGAACGGGCGCTCGAGCATCAGGTTGACGTGGCCGCTCATGAAATACATGTCGCCGCTGCGGGTCCACATGTCGTCGATGGTGACCTGCTGGAACGTGACCGTCATGCCCATCGCCTTGGCGAAGGCGCCGGTCATGATCACCAGCGACAGGCAGTTGCCCTGGCGCGCCTCGAACGCCTCGGCCGCGTTGCGCGTCTTGGAGGCCTCGTATTCGAGCTGCAGCTTGCTGCGCGTGTAGAGCGCGTCAGTCAGGCCGGCCTGCAGGCCCTTGGAGCGCGAGACCGGCAGGATCTGCTCGTCGATGTAGGAAAGCATGGCCGGCGTCAGCTTGAAGACGTCGGCCGGATCGAGCGGCTCGGTGGAGGGCGCGAAGCTGGCGTCGTCGAAGAAGCTGGGCGCCGCGGCGACCAGTTGGGCCGTGTCCGGGCTGGCGCAGGCACCGAGGGCCAGCGGCAGGACCAGGCAGGCCAGGCGCAGCAGGCGGGACGGCGGACGGCCTGCACGGATGGCTGACGAGCGTTGCGGGAACATGATGACCTCCTCGACAACGACGCCCGCGGACACGGGCGCCGCACAACCACACTATGCGCGTTTGGCAAGCGTTGGCAAGACGTCAGAAACCTTCTTCCACCAGCTCGGCCGCGCGCAGCAGCGCACGCGCCTTGGCCTCGGTCTCGCGCCATTCCATCTCAGGGACCGAATCTGCCACGACGCCGGCCGCGGCCTGTACATATAGCGTGTTGTTTTGCACGATCCCGGTGCGAATCGCGATGGCCACGTCCATGTCGCCGGCAAAGCTCAGGTAGCCGCAGGCGCCGCCGTAGATGCCGCGCTTGACGGGCTCGAGCTCGTCGATGATCTCCATCGCGCGGATCTTGGGGGCGCCGCTGAGCGTGCCGGCCGGAAAGGTGGCGCGCAGCACATCCATGTTGCTCAGGCCCGGCTTGAGCAGCCCCTCGACGTTGCTGACGATGTGCATCACATGCGAGTAGCGCTCGACGACGAACGCATCCGTCACCTTGACGCTACCGGTCTGCGTGATGCGGCCGATGTCGTTGCGCGCCAGGTCGATCAGCATCAGGTGCTCGGCGCGCTCCTTCGGATCGGCCAGCAGCTCCTGCTCGGTGGCCAGGTCGGCCTCCGGCGAGGCGCCGCGCGGGCGCGTGCCGGCCAGCGGGCGGATGGTGATCTTCTCGCCTTCGGCCACATGCTCGTGGCGCACCAGGATCTCCGGCGACGCGCCAACGATCTGGAACGTGCCCATGTCGTAGAAATACATGTAGGGCGACGGATTGAGCGAGCGCAGCGCGCGGTACAGGCTCAGCGGCGACTCGGTATAGCGCTTCTGCAGCCGCTGGCCGACCTGCACCTGCATCATGTCGCCCGCCGCGATGTACTCCTTGGCCTTGAGCACGGCCTCGATGTAGGCCTCCTTGGAGAACTCGCGCTGCACCGCGTACGACGGCCCGCGCCGGACGGCCGGCGCCGTCACCGAATAGCGCAGCTTGTCGGCCAGCTCGTTCAGCCGCCGCTTGGTGGCGAAGAACGCGTCGGGCGTCGCCGGATCGGCGTAGACGATCAGGTACAGGCGGCCCGAGAGGTTGTCGATGACCGCCAGCTCCTCGGTCTGCAGCAGCAGGATGTCGGGCGTGTCCAGGCCGCCGGTCTTGGTCGTGCCGGCCAGCTTCGGCTCGATGTAGCGCACGGCGTCATAACCGAAATAGCCTGCCAGGCCGCCGCAAAAGCGCGGCAGGCCCGGGCGCAGCGCGACCTTGAAGCGCTGCTGGAAGGTCTCGATGAACTCGAGCGGGTTGCCATCATGCGTCTCGACGACCTGGCCGTCGGTGACGACCTCGGTGCGCAGGCCGGTGGCCTGCACCCGCGTGCGCGCCGGCAGTCCGATGAAGGAGTAGCGCCCGAAGCGCTCGCCGCCGACGACGGACTCCAGCAGGAAGCTTTGCGGCTGTCCGCCAGCCAGCTTCAGGTACAGCGACAGCGGCGTCTCGAGGTCGGCGAAAGCCTCGAAGATCAGCGGGATGCGGTTGAAGCCCTGGGCGGCGAGGCTCTTGAATTCGAGTTCGGTGATCACGGTGGGAAGACTCCGTTGGCCGCACGCCGCGATAGCGTGGATGGTGGGGTCGCGGGGCGATGCGGCGAAGATTCTCGACGGCGCTGCGCGGCGCGCAAGCGTGACGTCGTCCAAGGGGCACGCGAGGGCGCTGTGCCGTCGCGGTGCGGCGCCGGCACCGCGACGGTGCCCGGGGGCGGGCAGGTCAACGGCGGCGGGCGCGCGCGTGCGTCACGAACGGCGTCGCCAGACCCAGGCTCCCTGGTCGTGCGACCGCACCGCGCACGCTTTCGCGGCGGTGCAGGAGAGGAGGAAGCCTTCGGACATGCGACCCAGTTTAGCCGAAGGAATCGGCGCCGGGCCGACGCCGTTGGAGCGGCGTGGCTTCGAGTTATACGAAGCCGGTTCTTGGGATGAACGGCGGCGGACGGCCCGACGCGCCGAGGCCCCGGCGCGCCCTTCGATCCCGGAACGCCTGTTCCATAGTGACGTATTGCGCATTCCGGCCGGTTTGGCAATACCTTTTCCACGGCATGAGGCTTGCATGCGGTTACTTGTCGCTAAACTCCGCGAGCTCGCTGCGATTTCCGTCGTTGGGACGCGGTGGGCCTTTTCCTAACCATCGCGCGCGGCGGGCTCGTCCTGTCCCCGCAACCACGACGCGTCACCCGAGCACGACCGCCATGACCGACTTGAGAATCATCGCGCGCTGCGTCCTGCTGCTGGCCGGTATCACCGCCAGCATGGCCACGACGGCCCAGGTGATCGCGCCGTCCGCCGCCGCTTCCGCTGCTGCCGAACGGGCGCAGAAGGAAAGCGACCGGACGATGTACTGGATCCGCGTCCTGGCCACCACTCCGGCGCCGAAGGCACCCGCCTCGCCGCGTCCGACCGTTGCCGCCGCCGCCGCACCGCCACCCAAGCCCGCCGCCGCGCCGGCGCCCGAGCGCGTGAGGGTGGCCGCCGCCGCGCCGACTTCGGCGGATGTGGCCAATGCCTCGCCCGCGCCGGTCGTCGCCGCCGCACCGTCGCTGGCAGCCGCCACGGGCGCCGTTGGCACCGGCAATGCGCGTGCGATGAGCACCGCGGGCGTCGATGGCGGTGTGTCGTCGGCCGGCGTCGCCGGATCGCTGGTCGCGCCGAACGCCTCGGCGCCGCAGATCGACATCCCGGTCGCCGACGAAGAGCCGGATCCCGGCCTGATCATGGTCAAGTCGGCCGACCCGCAGTTCCCGATCAACACCATGCGTCGCCTGCGCAAGGGCGAGGTCGAGGTGAAGTTCGAGGTCGGCCCGGACGGCATCGTCGACGTCGTCACCGTGATGAAGACCACCAGCCCGAGCCTGAACGCCGCCGCGGTGGAGGCCGTGCGCCAGTGGCGCTTCAAGGCCACGCCCAAGGGCCACACGGCGCTGGTCGACCTGGCTTTCAACCTCGATTCCTGAAAGCCTGGCGGCGTCGAAGCAAGGCGGCCATGGGCCGCCTTTTTTCATCGCGCCACGGGCCTTTGGAACAAGGCGTCCAGCCGCTCGATCACGCGGTCGGGCCGCGCGTCGGCCACCGGCTCGCCGTGGTTGTAGCCATAGCTCACCAGCACGACGGGACAACCCGCGGCACGCGCTGCCTCGCAGTCGTTGCTCGAATCGCCCACCATCAAGGTGCGCGCCGGCGCCGTGCCCAGGGCCTGGCAGGTGCGGATCAGCGGCAGCGGATCGGGCTTGTGGCGCTCGAACGAGTCGCCACCGAAGACGTGCTCGAACAGGGGCAGCAAGCCCTTGGACTCCAGCAGCGCCAGTGCGAATGCGCGCGGCTTGTTCGTCACGCAGGCCAGGGCCCAGCCGTGCGAGCGCATCGCGCGAAGGCCTTCGGGCACGCCGGGGTAGACATCGGCGTGCAGGCCGTTGATGTCCGCGTAGTGGCGCTGGTAATGCGCCCACGCAGCGTCGAGCAGCTCGGGCGCGCCGCCCGCCCGGGCCAGCGTCTGCCTGAGCAGGTGCATGCTGCCGCGGCCGACGGTGCGCGCGATGAACGCGCGGTCCACCGGCGGCAGCGCAAGATCACCCAGCGTGCGCGCCAGCGCCTGCTCGAAGTCACCCACGGTATCCACCATGGTGCCGTCAAGGTCGACGATGGCGGCGGAGATGGTCGAAGGGTCGAAGCTGATGGGGTCTCCAAAGAACATACGGGATCCGAAAGACCGATCGCGAAGCACCACCACGCGACCAGCTTCAGACTTTACTATCTCGACGCTCGACGAATGCGGGCGGGTGGCCACGCAATGGTCTGTCGATGTCCATGAACTCGGTCAGGGCTTCGCTGAAATCCCTGCGCCTGGTGCCGTGCTGCTGGCTGGGCAAGGCGTCGTGACGCCGCCGCAGGATCAGCTCGACCCTGCGCCGCAGCACGACGATGCCGGGGCTGAACCAGTCGTCGCCCAGCTTGTCCAGCGATTGAGCCGCATGACGAAGAATGCAGGCCTCGACCTCATGGATGCCCTCGCCGCCAGGCGTGGCCAGGGCGCGCTCGAGCAACGCCAGCGAGGGAAAGACCCGGCGGGCACCCGACACCTCGTCCAGTATGTCAGCCAGATCCTTGCGCGCGGCTCGCAACTGGAAAGGCGGCATGGCCGGCAATACCTCACCGGGTTTCGGGGCCGTGAGCAGATGGCGCCCTGACGGCCCGGCGTCGCGACCGGAGAGCGCCTGGCGCAGCGACCACCGGCAACCACGCCAGCTGACGCGACGAGTGAGTACCTTGTGCAGGCGACGCAAGACTGCGCAAATCGGCGCCAAGGGATCCTGGGAAGCGCTTGCTCGAAGGGGCATTGGCACGAGTCGACATGTTCGTCGAGGAGCACCACCTGGGTGCCGGGGTAACGTCAGTTCGGGCTCCATGGTTCCATGCCGCAGTGAGCAAGTCATGATCCCGTGATGACCGTTCGGTCACCTTGACGGCGCCAGGGCTGCGGTGCATGCACCGGTGGATCGCCTCGACAAGCCTGGCTGGATTCACGTCGATGCAAGAGCCTCGCGGAACCGCTGACGGTGCTGGCGCAACAGGTTCTCGAGCTCATCGCCCGGCGTTGTGACGGCTTGCAGCATGTCGACGTTTGCCGTGGCTGCCCTTGGCCACCAGGCGAGCATCCAGGCGCCCCTGGCCGTGCCTTCCAGCCGGTCGGCCGATCTGTGCAGCGATCGCGGCTGCAAGGCGCATGCGAGCGCGGCCAGGTAGGCAGCGTTGGCGGCCAGCGGCCCCTCGACGATGACAGGCGCCTCGGCGGATTCGGCCGGGCGGATGTCCTCGATCAGCAGCGCCGACATGTCGGCACAGTACAGAGCCGCCAGAGCGGCCCGAAGACCGACCGGAACCGCGGCGACACCGCCGGGGACCGTCTGTCCCCGCAACACGATGCGGCCCTGTCGATCAGGCATCGGGCCGGACCCGGTCGCAAACGAGGGCAAGGCCGTCCATCCGCCCTGCAGCACCTCGCCCAGCGCCGGCAGGGTGGCGAGGGCGGGATCGCATCCTTCGCTCAAACGTGCAAACTCCCGGCCGCCCATGAATCGGGCTGTCGGCACCGCCCGTCCGTCCACCGCCACGTTGACGAGTTCGTCGCGCTGCGGCGCCAGGCGGCTGGTCATGCCGCCGGGCGCCATCGCCACGCACCAGGTGCCGGTCGACAGGATGGTCGCGCTCGGGTGCTGCGGCAGATAGCGCGCGAGGCAGGCGTTGCTGTCGTGGGCGCCGGCGACGATCTCGACGCCCGCCGGCAGGCCCCAGCGCCGGGCCAGCTCCGGGCGCAGGACGCCGATGACATCCCAGGCGGCACGCATCGGTGCAAAGCGCCGGGCGATCCCGCGCGCGATGGCCCAGTCGCTGTAGCGCTGGCGGCTCGGCGACCACAGGCCGGTGTGGCATCCCAGCGAGGAGACCTCGGTGCAGGCGACGCCGCTGAACCACCAGCTCCAGTACTGCGGATAGGGCACCCAGTATTGGATCCGCTCGGCGATCCGCGGCCAGCGGCGATGGACATGGTCGATCTGGCGACCCCCGTTCAGGCCTTGCCCGAGCAGCGGCGTGCCATGGTGAGCGAAGTTGGCGAGCGAAGCGTCGAAGGCCGCCGTGGTGTCGCCGTAGCCATCCCATTCGTAGTCGATCGGCGGCAGGACCAGGCCGTCGGCGCCGAGAGCGCAGAAGGCGGCGCCGTGGGTGGTCACCGAGATGCGATCCGGTTCGAAACCCTGCAGCAGCGCCGGCACGCCGTCAAGCAGCCAGCTCTCCAGGCGTTTCACGCCCAGGGCGAGATAGCCGTGTTCGTGGTCCTGTTCGGGGGCGTTCGCAATGGAGGTCGCTCGAAGCACTTCTGCCTGCGCGTCGATCAGCACCAGCCTGGCGTTGCTCTTGCCGATGTCCAGGACGAGCGTGCTGCCAGGCATGGAGTCGCGGCCCGGCGGCTGCAGTGCATCCGCACTTGTCATGCCACGCGGACCCGTCGCAGCAACGCGCCGTAGCGCAGCCAGCGCGGCAACACCATGGAGACGATCAACAGGGCACCGACGATCAGCGACATCACGATGCCCGAGACGTTGAGCATGCCCAGGCCGAAGGTGAAGCTGCCCAGCAGGACAGCCGACAGGATGGTGCCCACGATGCTGCCGCGCCCGCCCTCGATCGCCACGCCGCCCAGGATGACGATGGTGACCGCATCGAGCTCCCATCCCATCGCCAGGTTGGGCCGCGTGCTGCCGATGCGGCCGGTGAGCAGCACGGACGCCAGCGCCGCCATCAGGCCCGCGAAGACGAACAAGGCGAAACGATAGCGATCGACCGAGATGCCGGAGAACCGGGCGGCGATCCGGTTGGCGCCGATGGCGTAGATGCGCCGGCCATGCACCGTGCGATGCAGCAGCAGGCCGACCAGGACGGCAACGGTCGCCATCACGCCGAACTCGATCGGCACGATCAGCTTCGGCAGGCCGACGAGGTCGCCCAGCGTTCCATTGCCCCAGTTGCTGAGCTGGTCCGGGTAGCCGGTGATCGCCTGGTCGCCGAGCAGCACCTGCGCCAGCCCGCGATACAGCGACAGCGTGCCGATCGTCACCACGATGGACGGCAACTGCCAGCGCGTGACGAGCCAGCCGTTGAGCGCGCCGCAGGCGATACCGGTCGACGTGGCGGCCAGCAGCATCAGCGGCAGCCCGGCGCCCTGCTTCATCGCCAGGCCCATCGCGAGCGAACAGAGCGCCATCGTGGCGGCGATCGACAGGTCGATCTCGCCCGCGACCACCAGCAACGCCATCGCCAGCGCGATGATCGCCTTCTCGGACATGTTGGTGGTGCTGTCCGCGATCGCATATGGCGCGACAAAGCCGTGGACTCCGAGCCCGAACACGACATAGACCAGCACGATCAGCCCGATCAGCACGCGCTCCCAGGTGTCGATGGCCTTCATGCGGCAGCTCCCGTCGATGCACTGGCGCGTTCGAGGATCTGGCGCCCGGCCTGCCGCTGCGCCCGTGAGTTCAGGGCCACCGACACCAGGATCACGAAGCCCGCGATGGCCTGCTGCCAGAACGGCGACACCTGGATCACCGGCAACGCGCCGTTGACAACGCCGATGAACAGCACGCCCAACACCGCGCCGCCCACCGTTCCGACCCCGCCGCCGATGCTCACGCCGCCGATCACGCAGGCCGCGATGACGGTCAATTCGTACCCTGACGCGAGCTCGGTGAATGCGATCGAATAGCGTCCGACCCACAGCAGGCCGGCCAGGCCCGCGAGTGCACCGGACAGCGTGTAGGCCATCATCAGCCGCCGGCGCACCGGAACGCCCGCATAGTTCGCCGCGACGGCATTGCCCCCGTACGCATAGAGCTCGCGCCCTTCGGGCCGCCAGCGCAGCAGCCAGGCCATCGCCGCGACGACGGCGGCGGCCACCCACCACGGCGCGGGCAACCCGAGCAAGGTGTCGCGCGGCAGTCCCTTGATCAGCGGATGGATGTCCTGGTCGGAGACCCAGGCGCCGTGGCTGGCCAGGAAGATCGCGCCCCGATAGACCGACATGGTGCCCAGCGTGACCACGATGGACGGCAGGAAGAAGCGCGTGACGAGCCAGCCATTGAGCGCGCCCAGCACGGCCCCCAGCCCCGGCGCCATCAGCAGGAACACCGGCAGCGCGATGGCGGGCATCGCCTTGCCCGCAAGCGCGCACAGCATGCCGGTGAGCGCGAGGTTGGCGGCCACAGACAAGTCGACGCCACGCGTCAGCAGCACCGGCATCTGCCCCATCACGAGGATGAACAGGATGGCCGAGTCGTTGACGATGTCGGTCGCGTTGCGCAGGGTCAGGAAGACCGGGGCCCGCAGGCCCACGGCCAGCACGATGGTGGCGATGATGACCGCGAGGATGCCCTCGCGCGCGGCGCGGCGCGGCAGCGGCTTCATGCGGCCAGTTCCCTCAGCGATCCGTCGCCCGCCTCGCCCGCGCCCGAGCGGGCGACGTCGTTTCGGCGCGCTGCGTCCGGTCGCGCCAGGCCGGAGGCCGCCGCGACGATGTCCTCGGCATCGATCTCGTCCTGCGCGAACTCGGCCACCTGGCGGCCGCGCCGCATCACGATGACACGGTGGGCCAGGTGCGTGATCTCGGGGAGTTCGGACGAGACGAGGATCACCGCGAGGCCCTGCGCGACCATCTCGGCGATCAGCTCGTAGACCGCCTGCTTGGCGCCGACATCGATGCCCTTGGTCGGCTCGTCCAGGATGACGATGCGAGGGTCGAGACCCAGCCATTTGCCGATGACCACCTTCTGCTGGTTGCCGCCGGACAGGCCCGACAGCGGCGTGTCCTGCGATTCGGTCTTGATGGACAGCCGCTTGATCATGCGGTCGGCCAGCTCCGCTTCCCGCCGCGGCGAGAGCCACGTGCCGCGCGACAGGCTGGCCGACTGCTTTGCTCGCGGCCCGGCCAGGGCCGCCAGGCTCATGTTGTGGCGCACCGAGAACGACAGGATGGCGCCCTGGCGCTGGCGCTCCTCGGGAACGTAGGCCAGGCCGGCGGCGATCGCATCGGACGGATCGCTCAGGCGCAGCCGTCGTCCTTCGACCGTGACCTCGCCCCGCGCCTGGGGATTCAGGCCCATCAGCGCGAGCATCGCTTCGCTGCGACCCGCGCCGACCAGTCCGTAGAAGCCGAGGATCTCGCCGCGGCGCAGCTCGAACTCGACGCCGGCAAATTCCGTCGGGTGGCTCAGCGCGCGAACCTGCATGACGACTTCGCCGGGCACGCTTGGAATGGAGGGGTAGATCTTGTCGATCGCCCGGCCCGCCATCAGACGGACGAGTCCGGCTTCGTCGGCATCGGCCATCCGGCCGCTGCCCACGGATGCGCCGTCGCGCAGCACGACATAGCGATCGCACACCGCGAACAGCTCGTCGAACTTGTGCGTGATGAACAGCACCGCCACGCCGCGTTCCTTCAGGCCGCGCACCAGGCCGTAGAAGTCGCGGATCTCGGCCTGGGACAGCGCCGCGGTGGGTTCGTCGAGGATGACCACGCTTGCCTGCTGCGACAGCGCACGCGCGATCTCCACCAGGTGACGCTGGGCCAGGCTCAGGTCGCGCACCAGCGTCGAGGCGGGGAACGTGGCGCCGACCTCGTCCAGCGCCGCCTGCGCGCGCCGGTTCATCGCGCGCCAGTCGATACAGCGCAGGCCGGGCAGGCCGCGCATGGGCTGGCGGCCGATGAAGATGTTCTCGGCGGCGCTGAGCTCGTCGAACATCACCGTCTCCTGGTGCACCGCCACGATGCCGGCGCCCTGGGCCTGCTGGGCGCTTTCGAAGCGCCGCGCCTGTCCGCCCAGAAGGAGCTCGCCTTCGGTGGGCGGATGCACGCCGGTGAGGACCTTGACGAGCGTCGACTTGCCCGCGCCGTTCTCGCCGATCAACGCCAGCACCTGGCCGGGAACCAGATCGAGATCGACGCCGCGCAAGGCGTGCGTCGCGCCGAAGCGCTTGTGCAGCCCGCGCACCGTCAGGACGGGCTCGGCGGATGCGGGCAGGGACGGCGGAGAGTTCGTGGGATTCATGGGCGCAACCTGCGCGGTCGCCGCGAGCGGCGACCGCCGTCCGGGAACAAGCGACGTCAGAAGAACTTGGCGAACTTGTCGACGTTGGACGCGTCGTAGTTGAACGGCTCGGCCATGGCGGCTTCGCCGTCGGCGTCCAGGGTCACCGAACCCACGCGGCCGAGCGAGATCTTTTCGCCCGGCGTGCCCTTGGCGGTGCCCTTGACGAAGGCCTGCGCAGCATATATCGACGAATAGCCGAGGTCGATCGGGTTCCAGATCGCGAACGACTTGACCGCGCCGCTGTGGACATGGCCGGCCATCTCGGAAGGCAGGCCCAGCCCGGTCACGAAGATCTGGCCGACCTTCTTCTCGTCCTGCACCGCCTTGGCGGCCGCTGCGACGCCTACCGTAGTCGGCGCCACGATCACCTTCAGGTTGGGGTAGCTCTTGAACAGGCCCTGGGCTTCGCGATAGCTCTTGTCGGTCTGGTCGTCGCCGTAGACCACCGCGTCGAGCTTGACGCCGCCGTGGCCGGGCTGCGCCATCACCGTCTTCATCGCGGCGATCCACGCATTCTGGTTGGTCGCCTGCGCGGTGGCCGAGAGAACGGCGATCTCGGCGTTCTTGCCGCCGGCGTCCTCGGCCATGGTCACGAGCTTCTGGCCGATGAGCGCCGTCGACGACGGCGCCAGGTGCATCTGGCGACCGTCCTTGCGCACCGCGGAGTCGAAGGACACCACCTTGATGCCGCGGGCCATCGCCTTCTTGAGCACCGGCACCAGCGCGTCAGGGTCGTTGGCGGAGATCACGATGGCCTTGACGTCCTGGGCGATCAGCGTGTTGATGATCTCGATCTGGCCCTCGGCGGTCGCCTTGGCGGGACCGGTGTAGATGATCTCGACATCCTTGAGCTCCTTGGCCGCGTCCATCGCGCCCTGGTGGGCCGCGTCGAAGAAGCCGTTGCCCAGCGATTTGACGACGAGCGCGATCTTGTCGGCCGCCAGCGCCGGCTGTGCCAGCACTGCCGCCAGCACGGCGGCGAGCAGCGCGAATTTGCGTTGAGTCATGGGTCTGTCTCCTGTCCTTGTTGATTGATTTCCATGCATCGAGGCTGGCCTGTCGCCGGCGCCCCGTCCCGGCTGTGATCCACGTTCCGGTCAGACGATCCCGCCGCCTCCGCCGACCGCCATCGGCCGCTCCTCGGCCACGCGCTGCCGGTAGCCGCTGGCCCGATAGGCGCCGACCGGATCGACAGCGCCGCCGGCGTCCATGCGCACGCGCTGCAGCAGCGGCGTCACGTCGGTCTCGAAGGCGGTCTTGAGCAACTGGCTGGCGGCCAGGGCGTCGTTCGCGTCCTGCGCGGCATCGAGGGCGGCGCGGTCGACCAGCAGGGCCTGCGCGTAGGTGCGCTGCACTTGCGCCGCGCTGGACATCAGGCTCTCGATCGGATCGGTCACGTTGTGGCTCTGATCGAGCATGTAGGCCGGATCGAAGCCGGCAACCCGCTCGTGTTCGGCGGCCACCAGTTCGTTGAAGACCAGGAACAGGCGGTAGGGCGCGACGCTGCCTGCATCGAGGTCGTCGTCACCGTACTTGCTGTCGTTGAAATGGAAGCCCGCCAGCTTGCCGGCCGCCACCAGGCGGGCGACGATCAGCTCGATGTTGACGTTGGGCGCGTGATGCCCGAGATCGACCAGGCACTGCGCCTTGGCACCGAGCGCACTGGCGGCCAGAAAGCTCGAGCCCCAGTCCTGGATGACCGTGCTGTAGAACGCCGGCTCGCAGATCTTGTGCTCCAGGAACATGCGCCAGTCGGCCGGCAAGGCGGCGTAGATCTGGCGGGCGCTGTCCAGGTAGCGGTCGAAGGCGCGGCGAAAGTGCTGCTGGCCGGGAAAGTTGCTGCCGTCGCCGATCCAGACGGTCAGCGCCTTGGAGCCGATCTTCTGGCCGATCTCGATGCACTCGATGTTGTGGGCCACGGCCTGCGCACGCGTGGCGGCATCGGTATGCGTCAGGCTGCCGAACTTGTAGCTGTGGGCCTGGCCCTTCTGGTCGGAAAAGGTGTTGGAGTTGATGGCGTCGAAGGACAGGCCGCGCGCGGCGGCCGCTTGCCGGAGCTCGGACCAGTCGCTGCACCTGTCCCACGGAATGTGCAGCGACACCGTGGGCGTGGCGCGCGCGAGTTGCTGGATGACGCCGCAGTCCTGCAGCTTGTCGAAGACATGGCGTGGCTCTCCCGGCCCGGGAAAGCGCGCGAAGCGCGTGCCGCCCGTGCCAACGCCCCAGCTCGGGATCGCCACGCCGAAGGCCGCCACACTGGCGCGCACGGTCTCGATGTCGACGTTGCGCCTGGCCAGTTGCTCGCCCAGGTGCTCGTAGTCGTTTCGCACATGGCGGGCCAGACGGTCGTTGTGGGCCTCGATGAGGTTCGGATCGATGTGGGCCATGGTCGGCTCTCCTGGAATCAGCGCGTGAAGGCGGCCAGATTGCCGGCGTCCACGTTGAGGATGTTGCCGGTGCTCTTGGCGCTCAGGTGGTCTGCCGCGAAGAAATAGGCCGCCTCGGCGATGTCTTCCGGATAGACGCTGCGCTTGAGCATCGAGCGATCCCGGTAGAACGATTCGAGGTCCTGCTCAGGGACCTTGTTCGCCGCGGCGCGCTCCTCGCTCCACTTGCCCGTCCAGATCTTCGAGCCGCGGATGACCGCATCCGGGTTCACGACGTTGGAGCGAATACCCAGGGGCGCACCTTCCAGCGCAAAGCTTCGACTGAGCTGGATCTCGGCCGCCTTGGCCGCGCAGTAGGCCGTCGCCTGGTTGCTGGCCACCATGCCGTTCTTGCTGGCGATGACGACGATCCCGCCGCCAGTGCCCTGCGCCTTCATCTGGCGGAACGCTTCGCGCCCGACCAGGAAGTAGCCGGTGGCCAGGATGCGCTGGTTGTGGTTCCACAGCTCGAGGCTGGTGTCCTCCAGCGGGGCGGCGGACGCGATGCCGGCGTTGCTGACGAGGATGTCGACGCCGCCGAACTCCATCGCGGCGCGGTCGAACGCGGCGATGACGCTGGCTTCGTCCGTCACGTCGCAGACGACGCCGCGCACGTGGTCGGGCCCGAAGGACTTGGACATCTCGGCCGCCACGGACCGCAGCGCCTCCGCGTCGATGTCCGCCAGCACGACGCAGCCGCCGTCGGCCAGGATGCGGCGGGCGATCGCCTGGCCGATGCCGCCGGCGCCGCCGGTCACCAGCGCGACCTTGCCGACCATCGGCCTGGGCTTGGGCATGCGCTGCAGCTTGGCCTCCTCGAGCAGCCAGTACTCGATGTCGAAGGCCTCTTGCTCGGGCAGGCCGACGTAGCGGTCCACGGCATTGGCCTCGCGCATCACGTTGATGGCGTTGACGTAGAACTCGCCGGCAATGCGCGCAGTCGCCTTGTCCCTGGCCACGGTGATCATGCCGATGCGAGGCAGCAGCAACACCACCGGATTGGGGTCGCGCAGCGGCGGACTCGTCGGGCGCTTGCAGCGCTCGTAATAGGCGGCGTAGTCGGCGCGGTAGCCGGCCAGCAGCTCGCCGAGGGCGCCGCGCAGCTCGGCGCCCGAGCGCTCGTAGACCGATTCGGGAATGATCAGCGGGCGGATCTTGGTGCGCAGGAAGTGGTCCGGGCAAGAAGTGCCGAGCGCCGCCAGCGCGTCCAGTTCGTTGGAGTTGACGAAGCTCATGACTTCGTCGGAGGTGTTGACGTGCAGCAGCTTGGGCGAGCCTTCGGCGGACAGGCCACGCAGTACCGGCAGCAACCGGGTGAGCGTCGCATCGCGCTCGCCGGCCGGCATCGCCTCCACGCGCGCGCCGCCAAACACCGAGGCCTTGCGCGCACTTCGCTCCGCAGCGAGCCAGCGCTGCGCCCGATCGATCAGGTCGACCGTGTTCTCGTAACAGCTCCTGGGCGAATCGCCCCAGCTGAACAGCCCGTGGCCGCCGAGCACGATGCCGCGCAGGCCGGGATGCGCCGCATCGTAGGCGGCCAGTTGCTGGCCGAGCTCGTAGCCCGGGCGCAGCCAGGGCATCCAGCCGACCGTGCCTTCGAACACCGCTTCAGTGATGGTTTTCGAATTAGCCATCGCCGCGATCGCGATCACCGCGTCGGGGTGCATGTGGTCGACATGCTTGTAGGGCAGCGACGAATGAAGCGGCGTGTCGATCGACGCGGCGCGCGTGTTGAGGTTGAAGGTGCAATGGGGCAGGTAGGCCACCATCTCGTCTTCACGCCCGAGCCCGCGATAAAGCGCCTTCAGGGCGCGCAGCTTGTCCATGTAGAGCGTGGAGAAGCCGTCCAGCTTCATGGAGCCGAGATCGCCGCCGGATCCCTTGACCCACAGCACTTGCACCGGGGCGCCGGTGAGCGGATCGGCCTGCATGATCTTGGCCGAGGTGTTGCCGCCGCCATAGTTCGTGATGCGCAGGTCCGAGCCGAGCAGGTTGGAGCGATACAGCAGCTGATGCGGTTCGTCCAGGCTGTTGGCGTGAGCGTCGTCCCAGCGGGGAAAGGGTTGCGGGGCGGTCGTGTTCGTCATCACTTTTCCGATTGGGGGCCGTGGATTTCAGGGCTGCAGGGTAGGCGCGCACCGCCTTCGATTCAATTGATGAAATTTGATCGCTGGCATAAGCAAATTGATATACAACCCGGCCAAGGGACGCTCGCCACGCGCCGCACGCCGGAGTCGTTGAATCGGCGCTGCGTCGAGCGAGTGCTTCCGTGCGCTTTGCCCTCGGGAAACCCCCAATCAAATTCCGGCCTGCATGAAGCACTTGAACCTGCGAACACTTCGGATCTTCGAGACGGTGGTCAGCTGCGGCAGCTTCTCGCGCGCCGCGGAACAGCTGGAGATGACGCAACCGGCCGTCTCCATGCAGATCCGCCAGCTCGAGACCGAGCTGGGCACCGCCCTGTTCGACCCGAAGCATCGCCAGCGCATGACCGATGCCGGGCGCGAGCTGCTGCAGCACGCGCGCCTCATCGGTGCCCAGGTGCGGGCGGCCGAAGCGGCACTGCTGGCCCACCAGGGCGAATCCGCGGCCGGCGTCACGCGCGGCCTGCGCGGGCTGCTGCACCTGGGCGTCGTGTCGACCGCCCATTACTTCGCGCCTCGCCTGCTCCACGCCTTCAACCAGATCCACCCCGAGGTGCGGCTGAAGCTGACGGTCGCCAAGCGGCCCGCGGTTCTGCGCATGCTGCAGGACCATCAGCTGGACATCGCGATCTCCGGCTACCCGCCGTCGGAAGGCGACCTGGAGGCGACGACCTTCGCGCGCAATCCGCACTGCATCGTCGCGCATCCCGACAGTCCGCTGGCCAACCGCTCGCGCCTGCGCTGGGCGGATCTGCGTGACGAGCATTTCATCTTTCGCGAGGAAGGCTCCGCCACCCGGCAGTTCCTCGAGCAGTTGCTGCAATCGCAGTCGATCCAGGTCAAGGCCGGCATGGAACTGGCCGGCAACGAGACCATCAAGCAGGCCGTGATGTGCGGCATGGGCATCAGCTTCCTGTCTGCACATACCTTCCAGGTGGAACTGCTGGCTGGCCTGATCGCGGTGCTGGACGTGGTGGACATGCCCAAGTACGTCGACTGGTGCTTCGTGCAGCGGCGCGACACGGTCCTCAGCGGCGTGAATGCGGCCTTTCGAGAGTTCGTGATCGCCAATGGGGCGGATTGGGCGAGCTGCCGAAGGGCCTAGCCGCAGCCGCATCCGTCGCGAACGCGCCAGGCATCGATTGCGGCAGCACGGGCGGGTTGAAGCCGATGGAGTTGCCGCGGGATCAGTGGGATTCTGCGTTCGTGGACTGAAGGCGCATGACGGGGCGCCCATGCGAAAACGCCAAGGAGTTGGGACATGTCCGGCGACCGCGCG
Organism: Vitreoscilla sp.; assembly: GCA_045810265.1. Taxonomy (GTDB): domain Bacteria; phylum Pseudomonadota; class Gammaproteobacteria; order Burkholderiales; family Burkholderiaceae_C; genus Scleromatobacter. Next base: position 24,652 of record JBJMWF010000278.1, read on the forward strand.
CAGAAGCGGCTTCCTTCGCGCCATCCGGCGCATTGCCTGCACGACGACGACCTGGTCCGCCTGGAACGCCTCGCCGCGCGCCGCCCCGGCTGGTTGGCGCCCCAGGCCGCGCTGGCCTGGCACTTGCGCCAGCGCGACGGCCGGCGCGTTCGCGCCATCGCCGACGGCATCGCCCCCGTGCTGGCAGGCCGCACCGATGTCTCCGGCCGGCGCATGGCCGCGCGGCTGGAGCTCGCGCTCGCCGAAGTGGCCTCGCTGGCGCTCGAGATCGACCACGCGGACCGCCTGCTGGCCAACGCCAGGGGGCTGTTCGAGAATCTTGACGACGACATCGGCGTCGGCGACTGCCTGTTGCTGGAGGCGCAGAACTGCCGCATCTGGGGCCGTGGCGACCCGGTCAAGCCCTTCGAGGACGCCTACCAGCGGCTGCTGGCCCGGGGCGACGAGGTGCGAGAAGGCATCGCGCTGGCCGAGACGGCGACCGCGATCTCCGGCGCCAGCCCGCTGCGGGCGACGCGCATGGAGCAGCTCGAGTCGTGGCTCGCGGCGCACCCCGACGCCGCGCTGCGCGGCCCGGAGATCTACGCCTCGGTACCGCGCGGATCGATGCAGTTCTACGCCGGGCGCTTTGCCGACATCGTCTCGCACGTCGGCATCAACATGCACCGCGCACGCACCATGGGCCTGGTGCGCCTGCACGTGCACCTGTCGCTCAATTGCGCCATCGCGCACGAGAGCCTGAACGACCTCCTGGCCGCGATCACGCTGCGCGAGGCTGCGCTGGCGACGTCGCGCGAGCAGGGCTGGCCGGCGTACGTCGCCCACTCGCTCGCCTCGCTGGCGCGCAACCACCAGATGCTGGGCAACCAGCGCGCGCGGCTGGAACTGCTCGAACGCGCCTGCGCCGACCTGGGCCCGATCGCGTCGTCGTTCAATTCGGTGGTGGCGCAGATCCACCTGGGCGAGGCGCGGCTGGCCGCGGGCAACGTCGAGGGCGCGCTGGAGGTCTTCCGGCTCGCGCACGAGCGCGCCTCGGCCCAGCGCTTCGAAGTGCTGCTGCCGCGAACCATGGCCGGCGAAGGACGCTGTCTGGCGGCGCGCGGCGATTTCAATGCTGCGCATCGCCTGACCCTGCGCGCCTACGAGCAGGCCCCCGGCCACGACACGCGATGCCACACGCTGGAGGCGCTGATCGAGCTGCACCTGCAGGCCACGCTGCCAGCGCCGGCCGTGCTCCTGGCACCGACGCCCGCGCTGCACTACATCGTGCTGCTGGCCGATCTGAACGCGGTGTCGGAAGGCAGCCTGCCGAGCGCCCGGCACCTGTCGCAATCGTCGCGCGCCTGGGAGCAGGCCGGCGACCCGACGCGCGCGCTGGCCTTCGAGCGCCAGGCCCGGACCGCCGTCGAGAACGAGAACTCGCGCAACGCCACGCAGGCGATGGAGGCGGTGCAGGCGCGCCACGAGGCCGAGACCGCGCAGCGCGCGCGCCAGCTGCAGCAGGAGCTGGCCGCCGCCGAGACCGCCCGCGTGCGCATCCTGGAGCAGGCCATTGCCACGCTGGACCGGCTGGGGCTGATCGGCCAGGAGATCGCGGGCAATCTTGATCCCGATGGCGTGTTCGAGGCGCTCGCCACGCACGTCGGATCGCTGATCACCTCCGACCTTCTGATGATCTACACCTTCGACGCCGAGCAGGCCTGCCTGGTCGAGGCGTTCCGCATGAACCAGGGCGCGGACCGCGCCGGGCCGCCCCTGCGCATCCCGCTGGACAACCTGCAATCGCTGGCGGCGCGGGCGGCGCGTGAACGCAAGGAACTGCTGTACGACCGCGCCCGCGGCGACCTGCAGACCCTGCCCGTGCCCGGCATCGAGCCGCCGTCCACCGGCCTGTTCGGCCCGCTGATGGTGGGCAACAAGCTGCTGGGCGTGCTGACCATCCAGTCGCGCACGTCGCTCGCCTACGACGAGCGCGAGCGGCTGATCTTCCGCACCTTGTCGGCCTTCGGCGCGATCGCGCTGGACAACGCGCTGCAGGCGCGCGAGCTGCGCGACGCGCGCGCGGCGGCCGAGTCGGTCAGCCGCGTCAAGAGCGAATTCCTGGCCAACATGAGCCACGAGATCCGCACGCCGATGAACGCGATCATCGGGCTGTCGGGGTTGGCCGTGAAGTACGACATGCCGCCGCGCGTGCACGACTATCTGGTCAAGATCCGGCGCAGCGGCGAGCACCTGCTGGGCATCATCAACGACATCCTCGACTTCTCCAAGATCGAGTCGGGCAAGCTGCAGGTCGATGCGCTGCCGTTCGAGCTGGAGTCGGTGCTGGACAACGTCGTCGACGTGCTCTCGGAGAAGGCCGACGCCAAGGGCCTGGAGCTGCTGTGGGTGGTGGATCCGGCCTTGCCGCGGGTGCTGGTGGGCGATCCGCTGCGCATCGGCCAGATCCTCATCAACTACGCCGGCAATGCCGTCAAGTTCACCGATCGCGGCGACGTGCGCATCGAGGTGCGCGTCGAGCAGGCCGAGGCGGGCGAGGTGCTGCTGAAGTTCTCCGTCACCGACAGCGGCATCGGCCTGACGCCGGAGCAGGCCGGCCGCCTGTTCACCAGCTTCGAGCAGGCCGACAAGTCGACCACGCGCCAGTACGGCGGCACCGGCCTGGGCCTGGCCATCAGCAAGAACCTGGCTCAGGCCATGGGTGGCGACGTCGGTGTGCACAGCGTGTATGGACGAGGCTGCACCTTCTGGTTCACGGCGTGGCTGGGCGTCGGCTCCGCCGACAAGCTGGTCGTGCGCCCTGCCATCGAGCTGCATGGCAGCCGCGTGCTGGTGGTCGACGACCACGAGGCCGTCGCGCTGGTGCTCTGCGAGCTGCTGACCGAACTGGGCTTCGCCGCCGAGAGCGTCGACTCGGGCCGCCTCGCGGTGGCGCGCGTGCTCCAGGCCGATGACCGCGGCACGCCCTACGACTTCCTGCTGATGGACTGGATCATGCCTGGCATGGACGGCCTGGCGGCGATCCGCGCCATCAAGGCGGTGCGTCCGCAGGCGATGCCGCTGATGCTGATGGTCACCGCGCACCGCCGCGAGGAGCTGCTGGCGCGTGCGCGCCAGGAGGGGGTCGAGCACGTGTTGTCCAAGCCGGTCAGCCCGTCCTTGCTGGTCGACGCGATGATGCAGCTGTTCGGTTACGCGCCGCACCTGGCCACGCCGGCCGAGCGCGAGACCAGCAGCCAGGCGCTGCAAGCGCAGCTCGCGCCGCTGCTGGGCGCGCGCATCCTGCTGGTGGAGGACAACGAGATCAACCAGCAGATCGCCGCCGAGATGCTGCGCGACGCCGGCTTCCAGGTCGAGGTGGCCGAGAACGGCCAGGTCGGCGTCAACCAGGTGCACGCGCGGCATGCCGATGGCCGTCCGTACGACCTCGTGCTGATGGACATGCAGATGCCCACGATGGACGGCGTCACTGCGACGCGGCTGATCCGCGAGACACACCCTGCGGACGTGCTGCCCATCATCGCGATGACTGCCAACGCGACCACCGCCGACCGCGACCGCTGCCTGGCCGCCGGCATGAACGGCTTCATCAGCAAGCCGGTCAGCGCCGAGGTCTTGTGCCGCGCCTTGCTGGCCGCAATCAAGTCGCGCCAGCCCTCTTCCCCGCCCGCGCCGGCGGCCGCAGACGCGGTCGACGGCGCGGAAGTTTCCGAGCCTTCGCTGCTCGACGCGCTGCGTACCGTCGCCGGCCTGGACGTCGACGCCACGCTGGCCAGCACCGGCATCAGTGTCCGGTTCTACGCCGGCCTGCTGCGAAAGTTCATCGTGCAGCAGGCGGGCACGCTCGTCCAGGTCCAGCATTCCATGCAAGCAGGTGACCTCGTCACCGCCGCGCGGCTGGTGCACACGCTCAAGGGTGTGGCTGCCGGGCTCGGCGCAAGCGCACTGGAATCGGCCGCCGGTGAGCTCGAGCACTGCATTCGCGCGCAGACATCAGCGGAGCGCGC
>JBJMWF010000279.1:0-30708 GCA_045810265.1 Vitreoscilla sp.
CTGGGCCTTCCAGTTGGTGGCGAAGACGACCTTGTCCAGGGCGTGCGCGGCGACGCTGGCAGCGAGCAGCGTGGCCAGCAGGGCGAGCTTGGTGGTTTGCATGAGGAATCCGTGGGCGGAGGGACGCGGGCCATCATACGAGCCACGGCCGAGCTCTGGAAGCCTCAATCCCCTGCCCGACGGCCGGGGGCGCCGGTCGCCGACAATGGGGGCATGAAGTTTCCGGACAGCCAGGACACCCGCCTCACCACGCTCGCCAACGGCGTGCGTGTCGTCACCATCCACATGCCCTGGCTCGCCAGCGCCAGCGCCAGCGTCTTCGTGCGCACCGGCTCGGGCCACGAGAGCGCGCGCCTGAACGGCATCAGCCATGTCGTCGAGCACATGGCGTTCAAGGGCACGACCACGCGCGACGCCGCGCGCATCAACATCGACGCCGAACGCCTGGGCGCCGAGGTCAACGCGCACACCGACAAGGATCACACCGCCTACCACCTGAGCGGCATGGCGCGCGACGCGGTCGAATTCGTGCGCATGCTGGGCGACATCGTGCGCCGGCCGACGTTCCCGGCCGCCGAGCTCGAGCGCGAGCGCCAGGTGATCCTGCAGGAGTACCTCGAGGACGAGGAAGACCCGATGTCGACCGCGTTCCGCCAGTTCGACAAGCTGTGCTACGGCGCCCATCCGATGGCGCAGGCCGTCATCGGCACGCGCCGCAACATCGAGCGCTTCACCCGCGACGACCTGCTGGCCTATGTCGACCGGCAGTACAGCGGCGCCAACGTCGTCGTGGGCGTGGCGGGCAACGTCGACCACGACGCCATCGTGCGCGAGACCGAGGCGGCCTTCGGGGACATGCCTGCCGGCAGCGCGCACTCGATGCAGGCGCCCGCGTGGCTGGGCGGCGTCAAGGCCGCGCGCCTGGCCGGCTGCAGCCAGAGTCACGTCGTGCTGGGCTATCCGATCGCCTCGATGAAGGACGACCAGCCCGCCGCGAGCGTCGCCGCCGCGCTGTTCGGCGAAGGCATGAGCTCGCCGCTGATGAACGAGATCCGCGAGCGCCGCGGCCTCGTCTACTACGCCGCGTGTTCGGCCGACATCATGGAGGCCTGCGGGCAGTTCGTGATCGAGGCGTCGACCACACCGGACAAGGTCGACGAGCTGCTGCGCGAGACGCACCGGCTGCTGCAGTCGCACGCGGCGTCGGTCGACGCGGTCGACCTCGAACGGGCGCGCAACCAGATCGCCGTGCGCCGCATGCGCGCGCAGGAGCGCCCGGTGCGCCGCGTGGAAGACGCGGCGCTCGATCTGTTCGTGCATGGCCGCCTGCGCTCGCCCGAGGAACTGCGGGCGCGCGTCGAGAGCGTGTCGGCCGACCAGGTACGCGAGGCCTTCGCGCGCATGCTCGCGGCGCCGCCGGTGCTGGCCTTGGCCGGCAAGTTGGGCGCGTTGACGGGCGAGCGCCTGCGCGAGCTGGTGTCGGCGCCGGCACCGCGCGGCCGGGCAGCGGTGAGCGCGCGGCGGGCCACGCCGGTGCACTGACCAGGACCTCGTCGTTCCGCGCGCAGTCGCGGAATCCACGCCTGGCGGCACGCATCATGGCCGGGGTGGATCCTCCGACCGCATGCAGGATGACATGTGGGGGTTCAGCCGCCGCGCTCGCTCTCGTGCCAGCGTTGCAGCAGGGCGCGGCTCAGCGCCGCGGTGCACAGGTACAACGCGACGCCGGTGCAGGCGACCAGGGTCAGCGCCGCGAACATCTTGGGGATCTCGGTGCGGAACGCCGACTCCAGGATGCGCGAGGCCAGCCCCGTGTCGCGGCCTGCGGCGCCGGCGGCGAATTCGCCGCCCACTTCGCCGATCAGCGCCAGGCCGCCGGCGATGCGCAGGCCGGTCATGAACGAGGGCAGCGCCGCCGGCACCAGCAGGTGGCGCAGCGTCTGCCAGCGGCTCGCGCGCTGCAGCACGAACAGGTCGTGCAGGTTGGCGTCGACGCTGCGCAGGCCGTTCAGCGTGTTGGCCAGGATCGGAAAGAACGCGACGATCCAAGCGCAGACGATCACGGTGGCCAGCGGGCTGTCGGTCAGGATCATGATCAGTGGCGCGATGGCCACGATGGGCGTCACCTGCAGCACCACGGCGAATGGCGCCAGCGCCCGCTCGGCGGTGCGCGAGAGCGCGAACAGCGCGGCGATCAGCACCCCGCCCGCCGTGGCCAGCGCCAGCGCGATCAAGGTGATGCGCACGGTGAACCACCAGCTCGCTGCCAGCGAGCCGAAGTTCGCAGCGAGCGTCGTGGCGATCAACGACGGCGCGGGCAACAGGTAGGCGGGGATCTGAAACACGCGCACCGCGGTCTCCCAGGCCGCCAGGAACAGCAGCACGGACAGCGTCGGCACGCCTGCGCGCTCGAGGGCCTGCCCACGCGTCACGCGGGCGCCCCTGCGACGGTGGCGCGCTGCAGCGCGTCGGACACGCGCGCGCACAGCGAGGCGAACCGCGGCGTCGCGCGAAAGCCGGCGTCCCGCGGGTAGGGCTCGTCGATCGCGATCTCGTCGACGATGCGGCCGGGCCGCGCCATCACCAGCACGCGTTGGCTCAGGAACACCGCCTCGTAGACGCTGTGCGTGACGAAGATGGCGGTGGCCGGCGTGCCGCCATGCGCGGGCTGGCACAGCGACAGCAGCGTCTGGTTGAGCGCGAAGCGCGTGATCTCGTCCAGCGCGCCGAAAGGCTCGTCCAGCAGCCACAGCCTGGGCGAAGTGACCAGCGCGCGCGCCAGCGAGGCGCGCATCTTCATGCCGCCCGAGAGTTCGCGTGGCACGGCCTCGGCCGAATCGGCCAGGCCGACGGCGTCCAGCGCCGCATCGACGCGCTCGCGCATCGCCGCGGCGCGTTCGCCGCGCAGCATCAACGGCAGTTCGACGTTGCGCCGCACGCTGGCCCAGGGCATCAGCGCGGCGTCCTGGAACACGTAGCCGGGCACGGCGTCGTCCGACAGGCCGCGCGAGATCGTGCCGGATGTCGGCGTGTCCAGGCCGCTGAGCAGGCGCAGCACCGTGCTCTTGCCGCAGCCCGAGGGCCCCAGCAGGCTGACGAACTCGCCGGCGGCGATGCGCAGGCTGACGTCGGCAAGCGCCACGCGGCCACCGGGGTAGACACGCCGGACCTGCGAAAGACAGAGGGCGGCGGAGGCGGTCGGGGAGCTCACGCGCCGACTGTAGCGTGCTCCCGGAGTCACCGCGATCGCACACGCGCGGCGCCGCTGATTTGCGATGGCGCTTGCCCTACGTGCGCTCGACATGCGTTCGGATTGACGCCCGACATCCCGGCGATTCGCGCGTTCTCGCGCCCCGCAATCCGTCAGTCGCGCAGGGGACAACGAACGAGACTTTCTCCGTGCCGGCGGATCGGAGAGTCACTCTGCCTGAGGGTGTCGTGAGGGCCGACCGGCACGTCTCCACGCCACTGGATTCCGGTGCGCCAGGGGGCGGCGGCCACCGCTTGGCCGCGCCCGCCATGCAAGGTGCCGGTGGTGAACGCAACTCCACTGAGAACACGACTCCACATGAACACGACCCACCACCGCGCCCCTGTTCGACTCCTCGGCCTGTGCGTCGCGCTAGGCGCCGCCTGCGCGGCTTCCGCGCACGCCGAAGGCATCACGCTGTATGGCGTCGCCGACATCTACGCCGAAGTCGGCAAGGGCGATCGCCACGAGGTCTCGCTCAATTCGGGCGGCGTCTCGGGCTCGCGCCTGGGCTTCGACGCCAGCAAGGACCTGGGCGACGGGCTCAAGGCCGTCGCCAAGCTCGAAGCCGGCTTCGCCCTCGATCACGGCACGTCCACGCAGGGCGGCATCCTGTTCGGACGCCAGGCCTATGCCGGCCTGTCCGGCGGCTTCGGCACGCTGACGGCGGGCCGCCAGTACACGCCGCAGTTCATCGCCCTGGACACCAACGACCCGTTCGACACCGGCGCGGGCAGCGCGGTGTCCAGCGGGATCGTCAGCCTGTTCGCCAGCCGCGCCAACAATTCCATCGTCTGGTCGGCACCGACCGCCGGCGGTTTCGCGCTGACGGCGATGGTGGCGGCCGGCGAGTCGAGCACCGGCTCGCAGACCAACTCGTCGCTGGCCTCCATCGACCTGCACTACGGCAGCGGCGGCTCGGGCGTCAACCTCACGCTGACCGGCGTCAAGAAGCCCGTCGACACCGGCGTGAACGCCACCGCGGTCACGCTGGGCGGCACCTATGACTTCGGCGTGCTCAAGGTGATGGGTGGCGTGCAGCTGGTGAACAACTTCACCGGCGCGGCCGACACGGCCGACAACCGGCGCGAGTTCTTCGCCGGCGTCAACGTGCCGGTCGGCGCCGACACCCTGTGGCTGGGCGCCGGCACGAGCAAGACCGAGGACGTGGCGGGCACCACGGCCAGCCAATACAGCCTGGGCTACATCCATTCGGTGGCCAAGAGCGTCGATGTCTATGGCGTGCTGACCAGCATCAAGAACGGCTCGGCCACGGCCTACTCCGACGACACGGCCACCGGCGCAGGGCCGGCGGTGTCGCTCGGCAAGACGGCCAGCGCGGCGCAAGTCGGGTTCCGCTACCGCTTCTGACCGGCCAGCCTGGCCCCGGGCGCAAGCCCGGCGGTCGGGGAAGGGCCGACGATGGACGCGGAGCGCATCCGACCCTGCGCTCCGCCATCCGGCATCCGGCATCGGGTCGGCGCGTGCCCCGAGCGCGCACCGTGGATTCGCTCATGCTATCTTCGCGCACCGTGTCGATCGCTTCCAGACTGATTCCTGCTCTCGTTTGCGCCGCCGTGGCGACCACCGCCGTGGCGCAGGAGTCGGCCACGCTCAGCAAGATCCGCGAGTCCGGCATCATCACGCTGGGCCACCGCGACTCGCAGTTCCCGTTTTCCTACCTGGACGACACGCAGCGGCCCATCGGCTACACGATGGACATCTGCGACCGCATCGTCGATGCGGTGCAGGCGCGGCTGGGTCTGAAGGACCTGGAGCGGCGCTACGTCCTGGTGACGTCGGCCACTCGCATCCCCATGGTGTCCAACGGCACCGTCGACCTGGAGTGCGGCGTCACCACCAACACCGTCGAACGCGAGCGCCAGGTCGCGTTCACCATCACCACCTTCGTGGCGGAAAGCCGGCTGCTGTCCAAGAAGTCCTCGCCGGTGTGGCGGCTCGATGACCTGCGCGGCAAGGTCGTCACGTCCACGGTGGGCACGACCAGCCTGGCGCACCTGCAGGAGCTGTACGCCGGCCACGGCGTCGACATGACCATCCTCGCCTCGAAGGACGACCCGGAGGCGTTCCGCCTGGTCGCCACCGATCGGGCCGCCGCCTACGCGATGGACGACGCGCTGCTGCGCGGCACGATCGCGCGCTCGGCCCAGCCCGACGACTACGTCGTCTCGAACGAGCGCCTGGCGGTCGAGCCCTACGGCATCATGCTGGTCAAGGGCGACCCCGAATTCAAGCGGCTGGCCGACCAGGTGATCATCGGCCTGTTCAGGAGCGGCGAGATCCTGAAGCTGTACCGGCGCTGGTTCCAGTCGCCGACCCCGCCGCGCGGCATCAACCTGGCGTTCCCGATCTTCCCGTCGATGCTGCGCCTGGTGGCCCACCCCACCGATTCGCCGGACCCGGCCAGCTATCCCTGATCTACGGCCGCTCGCCCGACGCGCCGCGGTACTCGCTCACGTCGATGTGCAGGCGGGCGATCTTGTCGTAGAGCGTCTTGCGCGCGATGCCCAGGGCTTCGCAGGTCACGCTCATGCGGCCCTGGTGGCGCTTGAGGGCGCGCTCGATCAGCACCTTCTCGACCTGGTCCATCTGCTGGGCGAGCGTCAGTGCCTGCGTGTCTCCTGTGGTCAGCAGGCTGTCGTCGGCCAGGCCCAGCACGAAGCGTTCGGCCACGTTGCGCAGCTCGCGCACGTTGCCCGGCCAGTCGTGCGACATGAGTTGCTGCGACATCGCCCCGCTCAGCGGCTCGGGCTCGCGCCCATGGCGCGCGGCGGCCTGCAGCACGAAGTGCTCGAACAGCAGCGGGATATCCTCCCGGCGCTCGCGCAGCGGCGGCAGCCGCAGCACGGCGACGTTGAGGCGGTAGTGCAGGTCGCTGCGAAACAGCTGCTGCTCGCTCAGCTGGAGCAGATCGGCCTTGGTGGCCGCGATCACGCGCACGTCGACCGGGATCTCGTCGTTGGAGCCCAGGCGTTCGACCTTGCGCTCCTGGAGGACGCGCAGCAGCTTGACCTGGAAGCTCATGGGCATGCTCTCGATCTCGTCGAGCAGCAGGGTGCCGCCGTCGGCATGCTCGAACTTGCCGACCCGCTTCTTGGAGGCATTGGTGAAGGCGCCGACCTCATGGCCGAACAGCTCGCTCTCGAGCAGCGCCTCGGGCAGGCCGCCGCAGTTGATGGCCACGAAGTGGCGCTCGCGCCGGGTGCTGTGATCGTGCAGGCAGCGGGCGACGAGTTCCTTGCCGGTGCCGGTCTCGCCGATGATCATCACGTCGGCCGTGGTGGCCGCCAGCTGCTGCACCTGGCGCTGCAGCAATTGCACGGCCGGTGAGCGCCCGAGCAGCGTCGCCTCGATGCCGCGCTTGGCCGCCAGCTGACGGCGCAGTGACAGAACCTCGGCGCTGAGGACGCGCTTTTCCATCGCCCGGGTGGCCACTTCCACCAGGCGTTCCGGCGCGAACGGCTTCTCGAGGAAGTCGTAGGCGCCGGCGCGCATCGCCTCGACGGCCAGGTGCACGTCGCCGTGGGCCGTGATGAGGATCACCGGGATCGACCGATCGACCTGCAGCGCATGCTTCATCAGCGCCATGCCGTCCATGTTGGGCAGGCGAACGTCGGTCACCACGATGCCCAGGAAGCCCGGCTCCAGCGTCGCCAGGCCCTCTTCGGCCGACCCGAACGCGCTCACCTCGAAGCCGGCCAGCTCCAGCGTCTGCGTCAGGCTGCGGCGCACCGCGGAATCGTCGTCGATCAGGGCGACCTTGTAGCCATCGAACATGTCTATCCTCGTGCGACGTCGAATTCGAACACGGCACCCGACGACGACGGCACCGCTCGCAGGGTGCCGCCGAATTCGCGCACGATCTGCGAGGAGATCACCAGGCCCAGCCCCAGGCCTTCGCCGGGCGCCTTGGTGGTGAAGAAAGGCTCGAACAAGTGGGCGTCGAGCTCGTGCGGAATGCCCGGGCCGCTGTCGCTCACGCGCACCACCACCCGGTCGTCGCTGGCTTGGGCGGCGATGGTCAGCACACGCGTCTCGGTGGCGCGCATCGCGTCCATGGCGTTGGCCATCAAGTTCACGAGGACCTGCTCCAGGCGGTAGGTGTCGCAGCGTACCGCAAGGCCCGGCGGGATGTCCGTGACCAACGCCACGCCTTCGGCGCCAAAGCGTGCCGCCAGGGTCAGGCGCGCGTTGTCGATCGAGCCGAGGATGGGCAGCGAGCGCACCTCGGGCGGCGCCTTGCGCGCGACGGATTTCAGCTGGGAGGTGATGCGCCCCATGCGTTCGGCCAGCCCCAGGATGGCCTTGAAGTTGTCACGCGCCTGCAGCGGCCGCTCTCGGTCCAGCAGCAGGCAGCCGTTCTGCGCCAGCGCCCGCAAGGCCGTCAGCGGCTGGCCCAGCTCGTGCGAGATGCCGGCGGACAGCTGGCCCAGCAAGGCCAGCTTGCCCGCCTGCACGAGCTCTTCCTGGGCCTGGCGCAGCACCTGCTCGGCATGCTGGCGCTCCAGCACTTCATGGCGCAGCGACGCGTTGGAGGCTTCGAGCTGCGCGGTGCGCTGCAGCACCTTGGTCTCGAGCTCGTCGTGCGCGCGCTGCAGGGCCGCGCGCGCGGCCAGCTTCTGCACCGCCACGCGGCGGCGCTGCAGCAGCAACAGCAGCAACAGGCCGAGCGACGCGGCGATCGCGCCCGCGCTCCATGCCGCGGTGCGCGCCTCGCGCCAGACGTCCTTGGCGTTGGTCAGGATCAGCAGGCGCCATCCCAGGCGCGGCAACGGCCGCTCGTGGACCACCTGCATCTCCATGCCGGCGGCCTTGAGTGCCGGCACGCGCACCAGTTCCACGTCGCTGCCGGCCTGGCGCTGCGCCTGGGTCAAGGCGCTCAAGGCCTGCTGCTTCCAGGCCGGCACCGACGACAGGATGACGACGCCGCGCGAATCGACGATCAGCGGCTTCTCGCTTTCGGCGCGGAATGCCGAATCGATCCACGTCGCCTCGATCGGCTGCAGGCTGATGCGCACGATCACGATGCCCACGGTCGACCCGTTGCGCCGCACCGGCCGCGCGAAGCAGACCTCCGGGGCGCCGGTGTCCAGGTTGGGCGCGAAGCGCTGCACCGGCTGGCCGCTGCCCAGTCCCTCGACGACGCAGGGCTCGCGCGGCGTCTTGCGATCGGTGTGCGTGTCGACGCGATACCAGTTGCTGCTGGCCAGCGCGCGGCCCTGCGCGTCGACGATGCTGGCGTTGAGCGCGCCGGAGCGGGCGACGAAGCGGGTCAGCCGGCGGTTCAGCGCGGAGCGCAGGCCCGGGGTGTCGGGCGCATCGATCAGGGCGACGGTCTGGTCGTCCTGATCGAGCAGGCCCGGCAGGTCGGCCTGGTTGCCCAGCTCCTGTTCGAGTACCGCGGCGTACAGATCGAGCTGATGCGCGACGCCATCGTCCAGGCGCACGAAGGCACGCCGCTCCGCCCAGACATAGGCCACGCTCGCCGAAAGCGCCACCAGCGCAAGAGTGCTCAACCCCAACAGGAACGGCGCCGCACGCCAGATCGCCTTCAGTCGCTTCGAATCCAAACCAGTCCCCGCAATAGTCGGCAGGCGAACCTCCTGACGAGTCGAGCCGCGCATCTTGGGCCAGGAGCCGCGGTCCGGTCAAGCCGATGTTTTGGCGTGGGTGGAATGCGATACAGCGGGCCAGTGCGGAATGTGTAGATCCCGATACGCCGACCCCGGCCGGCCTGGTCGCGCCCGAGGCCGCTTGTCAGAGGTGGAAGGGCTTGCAATCGAGCAGAACTGCCGAGCTGGCACGGCAGCTGCATTGAAAGGAGCTGTCTTTCGATCCGGATCCCTCACTTCTTCCACTTCGAAACATGCACACCCATGCTCCCCAGCGCGTCAGGCGCAGCTTCAACGACAAGATCGACCACCGCATCCTGCAGGTGCTGCAAAAGGACGGGCGCATCTCGAACCTGCAGCTCGCGGAACAGGTCCACCTGTCACCCTCCGCGGTGTTCGAGCGCGTCAAGCGCCTGCAGCGCGAGGGCTACATCCTGGGATACCAGGCGCGGCTGAGCCACGAGAAGCTGGGCATGGAGGTGGTGGCCTTCGTCGATGTCCAGCTCGAACGGATGAATCCCGAGGTGATGCAGCGCTTCGAGGAGGCGGTGCGCCAGCGCGCGCCCATCCTCGAGTGCTACATGATCGCGGGAACCTTCGACTACCTGCTCAAGGTGCTCGTCTCGGACATGCACGCCTGCCGCGAGCTCGTGGGCTCGGAGATCAGCAAGCTGCCGGGGGTGCGCGAGGCCCGCACGCATGCCGGCGTCGAATTGGCCGAACCGGCTGCCGCCACCGATCCGCCGATCGACAGCGTCGACGCCGACCTGCTGCGCCTGCTGCAGGCCGATGGCCGCTGCAGCATCGCGCGCCTGGCCGAGGAGCTGGAGCTCACGGCCGCCGTGGTGCGCGAGCGCCTCGCCCGGCTGTGCCGCAAGGGCTTCATCCTCGGCTATACCGCGGTGCTCAATGACGCCAAGTTGAAATCCGGATTGCAGGTCTTCGCGGCGATCCGCACGACGGCGGCTGCGACCGGCGTCGCCCGCGCGCTGAAGGCCGCGGCGCTGGATCACCCCGAGATCGTCGAGTGCCACGACGTCACCGGCAACTTCGACCATCTGCTCAAGATGCGCGTGCCCGACATGCGCCGCCACAACGAGCTGATGGAGTCGGCCGTCTGGACGCTGCCCGGCGTGCGTGAAGTGCGCACCTATGCCGTCATCGACGAGATCAAGAACACCACCAGGATTCCGCTGTGATGCACTCTCAATTGTTCGCGCGTGCCTTCACGCTGGCCGGCATCGGCTTTCTGCTCGCCGTCGCGGGCTGCGGCCGCGTGCCCGACGTCGTCAAGATCGGCGTGGCGCAGCCGCTGTCCAACGGCCTGGCGCCGCTCGGGCAGGACATGGTCAACGGCGCGCGCATGGCCATTGACGAGATCAACGCCGCCGATGGCGTCAACGTGGGCGGCAAGCATGTGCGCCTCGCGCTGGTGGTGGCCGACGACAAGGGCAACAACGACGCCGGCGACGCGGCGGCCCGGACGCTGGTGGACGAGGGCGTGGAGGTGGCGATCGCCAACCTCAACTCGGGGGTGAGCATCCACGCGGCGCCGATCTACGCCGCCGCGCGCATTCCGCAGCTCGCGATCTCGACCAAGCCCGAGTTCACGCGTCTGGGCCTGGCCACGACGCTGCGCCTGGTGGCCAGCGACGACCTGCAATCGAAGGCGCTGGGCTGGTATGCCGCGCAACTGCCGGGTGCGGTGCGCTTTGCCGTGGTCGACGATGGCACGCCGTACGGCAAGGGCCTGGCGGACTCCGCCGCCAAGGTCATCACCGGCATGGGTCGCCAGGTCGATGTGCGCGAATCGCTCGACGAGACGACCACGGCGTTCGACCGCCTGGTCAGCGAGTTCGCCGCCAGCCGCACGGAAGTGCTGGTCACGACGCTGAGCGACTTCCAGGTCGACGCGCTGATGGCGCAGCTGGCCAAGGCGGGCCTGACCGGCATGACCATCGTCGGCGGCGACACGATCAAGACGGACAAGCTCCTGCAGAAGGCGATCCCGATCAAGGCCGTCTATGCCACCTCGTCGATCGTCGAGCCCAGGGAATTTCCGGGCGGCAAGGTCTTTCTCGAGAAATTCCGCGCGAAGTACCACGCGCAGCCGGTGTACGGAGCCCACTACGCCTACGACGCCGTGTACCTGGTGGCGGACGCGCTGTCACGCAACGGCAGCGTCGACAAGGTGGCGCTGCTCAAGACCTTGAAGGACTTCGACGGCAACTGTCCGATGACCAACTCGATGCGCTTCGGCTCTGACGGCGAGCAGCGCTACGGCGCGGTCGCGGTGTACCAGGCCCATCCCGGCGCCTGGGAACCGCTGATGCGCTCCGATCATTGGTGAGCCTTCGCTCAGGCGACCTTCGCGCCCGTCTCCGCGCGCGTGCGCCAAGCCGCCAGCAAGGTCTCCCACCTGGCGCGGGCCTTCGCCAGATGGCGCTCCTTGACGTGGCCGTAGCCGCGGATCTCCTCGGGCAGCGAGGCGAGTGCCACCGCGTCGCCCAGGCGATCGGCCGTCAGTGAGGCCAGCAGCTCGTCGACCAGCGCGCGGTAGTCGACGATCAGCGCGCGCTCCGTCCGGCGCTCCTCGGTGTAGCCGAACACGTCCAGGGCCGTGCCGCGCAGGCCCTTGAACTTCGCGAGCACGCCGAACGCGCTCTTCATCCAGCCGCCGTAGGTCTTCTTGACCAGCTCACCCTTGGCGTTCTTCGCAGCCAGTAGCGGTGGCGCGAGGTGGTACTTCAGCTTGAAGCCGTCCTCGAACTGATCCGACAGCTTCGCCAGGAACGCCGGATCGGTGTGCAGGCGCGCCACCTCGTACTCGTCCTTGTAGGCCATCAGCTTGAACAGGTTGCGTGCGACGGCATCGGCCAGGCGCGTGCCGCCCAGCGGCGCCTCGGCCGCCCTGACGCGAGCGACAACGGCCGAATAGGTCGCGGCATAGGCGGCGTCCTGGTAGCCGGTGAGGAACTCGACACGGCGCTTGACGGTCTCGTCCAGCGACGGCTTGCGGACGAACTCGATGACCTTGGCGGCGGCGAATTGCGCCTGCACCGAGGCGAGGTCGTGCGCGCAGCGCCGGCCCCAGTCGAACGCCGCCTTGTTCTTGTCCACCTGCACGCCATTGAGCTCCATCGAGCGCATCAAGGCCTCCAGGCCGACCGGGATGCGGCCCTTCTGCCAGGCGTAGCCCAGCATCAGCGGGTTGGTGAAGATCGAATCGCCCAGCAGCTGCACGGCGACCTTGTCGGCGTCGAACGCGCCCAGCAGGTCCTTGCCCACCGCGTTGGCGATCGCCGCCTCGCACTGGCCGCCGGGGAACTGCCAGTCCGGCTGGTTGACGAAGGTCGCGGTCGGCGTGCCGTGCGTGTTCAGCGCCACGAAGGTGCGGCCTTCGCGCATCACCGACAGCGTCACCGGATTGGCCGTGACGATGGCTTCGCAGCCGATCACCACGTCGGCCTTGGCCGCGTCCACCTTGGTCGTCAGGATCGCGTCCTGCGTGTTGGCGATCTGGATGTGGCTCCAGGTGGCGCCGCCCTTTTGCGCGAGGCCGGCGGCGTCCTGCGTGATCACGCCCTTGCCTTCGAGATGCGCCGCCATGCCCAGCAACTGGCCGATGGTGATGACGCCGGTGCCGCCGATGCCGGCCACGACGATGCCCCAGGCCGATTCGGCGTTCGGCAGCGTCGGCAGCGGGATCTCGGGCAGTGCTGCCGCCGCCTTCGACTTCGCGGGCGCCGGCTTCTTCAGCTTGCCCTCGACCGAGACGAAGCTCGGGCAGAAGCCGTTGGCGCAGGAGAAGTCCTGGTTGCAGGTGTTCTGATTGATGCGGCGCTTGCGGCCGAACTCGGTTTCCACGGGCTCGACCGACAGGCAGTTGCTCTGCACCGAGCAGTCGCCGCAGCCTTCGCACACCGACTCGTTGACGACCACGCGGCGCGGGCTCTGCGCCATCGTGCCGCGCTTGCGGCGGCGGCGCTTTTCGGTGGCGCAGGTCTGGTCGTAGATGATGACCGTGACGCCCGGCACCTCGCGCAGCTCGCGCTGCAGCGCGTCGAGTTCGTCGCGGTGATGCACCGTCGTGCCCTCGGCCAGGCGCACGCCGGAGTTGTAGCGCTCGGGCTCGTCGCTCACCACGAGGATGCGCTTGACGCCTTCGGCCTCCAGCTCGCGCGTGGTCGAGGCGACATCGATCTGGCCGTCCACCGGCTGGCCGCCCGTCATCGCGACGGCGCCGTTGAACAGGATCTTGTAGGTGATGTTGACCTTGGACGACAGCGACTGGCGGATCGCCAGCAGGCCCGAGTGGTAGTAGGTGCCATCGCCCAGGTTGGCGAAGATGTGCTTCTCGGTGGTGAACGGCGCCTGGCCGACCCAGGGCACGCCCTCGCCGCCCATCTGGGTGAAGGTGGACGTCGAGCGGTCCATCCAGTTGACCATGTAGTGGCAGCCGATGCCCGCGACCGCGCGCGAGCCCTCGGGCACCTTGGTCGAGGTGTTGTGCGGGCAGCCCGAGCAGAACCAGGGGGTGCGGTCGCCCACACCCGTGGCGGTATCGGCCTTGAGCGCCGCGAGCGCGCGCTCCTTGGTCTCGATGACGGCGATGCGCTCGTCCATGCGGCGCACGACGTCCTCGGGCACGCCCAGCTTCTTCAAGCGTTTCGCGACGGCCTTGGCGATGATGGCCGGCGTCAGGTCGGCCTTGGGCCGCAGCAGCCAGTTGGCGCCCGGATTCGGGTTGGACCATTCGCCGCCGGACAGGTCGCCTTCCTGCTCGTCGAACTTGCCCAGCACCGTCGGACGCACGTCGTTGCGCCAGTTGTACAGCTGCTCCTTGAGCTGGTACTCGATCATCTGGCGTTTCTCTTCGACGACCAGGATCTCCTTGAGGCCCTGGGCGAAGTCGCGCGTGATCGTCGCCTCCAGCGGCCACACGACGTTGACCTTGTGCAGGCGGATGCCCAGTGCGCGGCAGGTGTCGTCGTCCAGGCCCAGGTCGGCCAGCGCCTGGCGCAGGTCGTTGTAGGCCTTGCCGCTGGCGATCAGGCCGAAGCGGTCGTTGGGCGTGGCGATGACGTTGTGGTTGAGCTTGTTCGCGCGCACGTAGGCCAGCGCCGCGTACCACTTGAAATCCATCAACCGGGCTTCCTGCTCCAGCGGTGGATCGGGCCAGCGGATGTGCAGGCCGCCGGCCGGCATCACGAAGTCCTGCGGCAGCACGATGTCGACGCGGTGCGGATCGACATCGACCGTGGACGACGATTCGACCACTTCCTGGATCGTCTTCATCGACGTCCACACGCCCGAGAAGCGGCTCATCGCAAACGCGTGCAGGCCCATGTCCAGGATGTCCTGCACCGACGACGGGAAGAACACCGGCATGCCGCAGGCCTTGAAGATGTGGTCGCTCTGGTGGGCCGCGGTGGAGCTCTTGGAGACGTGGTCGTCGCCGGCGATCGCGATCACGCCGCCGTGCGCGGAGGTGCCGGCCATGTTGGCGTGCTTGAAGACATCGGCCGTGCGGTCGACGCCCGGGCCCTTGCCGTACCACAGGCCGAACACGCCGTCGAACTTGTTGGTCTGCGGATAGAGCGCGAGCTGCTGCGTGCCCCACACCGCGGTCGCGCCCAGCTCCTCGTTGACGCCCGGCTGGAACACGATGTTCTGGGCGGCCAGGTGCTTCTTGGCGCTCCACAAGGCCTGGTCGTAGCCGCCCAGCGGGGAGCCGCGGTAGCCGCTGATGAAACCGGCGGTGTTCAGGCCCACGAGCGCGTCGCGCGTGCGTTGCAGCATCGGCAGCCGCACGAGCGCCTGCACGCCGCTCATGAACGCGCGCCCGGTGTCGAGCGCGTACTTGTCGTCCAGCGACACCGTCTCGAGGGCTTTGCGGATGCTTTCGGGCAAGGGAGCGTTCATGGTCGCGTTTCCTGCGGTTCAGGACTTCAAGAGGCTGGGCGGCGTTCGCTGCGACGAAGGGCGTGGGGCGTCCCGGTGCGGCTCGTGACCGGTTGGGACGCGGTGGCAACGAACCTGTTCAGTGTAGGGAAAAGCTACAGCGATGTGCTTGCTTTATGCTTGTCGTGCGGCGGCTCGCGAGAAACGACGTTGCTGCATAAGCCCGATTGGAGAATCATCCTTGCCAAGAACGGAGAAGTCGGGAAAAACCAGCGTCAAGCCGTCACGCGCGCCATCGCCCCCGCGCGATGCGGACGCGCGCGAGGCGCGTGACGCCGGCGGCCTCGATCGCTACGACATCGCGCTGCTCGGCGAACTGCAGCGCGACGCGCGCCAGTCCAACGCCGACCTGGCGGCGCGCATCGGCCTGTCGCCCGCGCCCACCTGGCGCCGCGTGCGCCGGCTCGAGGAGCTGGGCATCATCACCGGCTACCGGGCGGAGATCGACCGCCGCAAGATCGGGCTGGGCGTGCTGGCCTTCGTGCGGGTGGATGCCGAACGCGACAACGCCGACGCCACGCGTGTGCTGGAAGAGGCCATCCGCGGCTTGCCGGAGGTGATCTCCTGCCACTACATCAGCGGCGCCGGCACCTTCGAGCTGCAGGTGCTGGTGACCGACCTGGACGCCTACTCGCGGTGGACAATGGAAACGCTGTTCCGCCTGCCCAACGTCAAGGACCTGCATACCAGCTTCTCGCTCGGCGAGATCAAGGCCAGCGCGGCGCTGCCGCTGGGGCACCTGGGGACGAGCCGATGACGGCGGGATCGTACGGACGGGTTATTCCCGAGCACGCCGGGCGCATTTGCAGGGAGCATCGCAGGCAGGGAGCCAACAAGCGGGCAACGAACCATCGCTACGATGGTCGAACGACCTGCAGGCATCCAATCGAGCCGGACAAGCATTGAACCGTCGTGACGTCATCGCGCGCATGGGCGCGGCCCTGGCAGGCCTCGCGGGCGCCAGCGTGGCCGCGCAGGCGGTCGCCGACCCCGACGCGCTGCTGGACGCCGAGGAGCTGGCCTGGGTCGCCAAGCATCCGGTGGTGCTGTTCGCGCCCGAGCGCGACTTCCCGCCTTTCAGCTTCGTCGATAGCCAGGGCCAGCACCGCGGGCTGTCGGCCGACGTGCTCGATCTCGTGCAGCAGCACACCGGCCTGAAGTTCCAGCCCGTCGCCGCGGCCGACCGCTCGTCCAACGTCGATCGCCTCAAGCGGCGCGAGGTCGACATGCTGACCTCGCTGCGGCCCACGCCCGAGCGCGAACGCTTCATCGGCTTCACCAGCGCCTACGTCAGCTCGCCCGCCGTGGTGCTGCGCCGGCGTGGCGACCACCGCTCGGGCGACCTGGCCAAGATGGGCGGCCAGCGGGTGGCGGTGGACCGCAATTCGGCGGTGGAGGATTTCGTTCACACCACCTATCCGGACATCGTGACGTCCGAGGTCGACGCCGCCGCGCAAGGCCTGCGCGACGTCGTCACCGGCGACGTCGACGCCTGCGCCGTCAACCTGGCCACGGCTTCGTATGTCATCGAGCGCGACCGCCTCGGCGGCCTGCGCGTGGCCGCCGAGACGGGCTATTTCTCGACCCTCACCCTCGGCTACCGCAAGGACTGGCCGATGCTGGGCCGCGTGCTCGAGAAGGGCCTGGCCCAGATCAGCGACGCCGAACGCTCGGCGATGATCGCGCGCTGGATTCCGTTGTCGGATATCGCCTGGTGGCAGCGGCCCGAAGTGCAGCGCGTGCTGGGTGCCGCGTCGATCGGCACCGGCCTGCTGATGGGCGGTCTGTTGCTGTGGAACCGCGCGTTGCGGCGCGCCGTCGCCCAGCGCACCGACGCGCTGCAAAAGGAGCTGGCCGAGCGCCAGCGCCTGGAGACCCGCCTGCGCACGCTGGCCGAGCACGATCCGCTCACCGGCCTGATGAACCGTGCCGCGCTCACCGAGGCGCTGCGCCGGTCGCTCGCGCTGGCCGCGCGGCAGAAGTGGTCGGTGGCCGTGGTGTTCATCGACCTGGACAAGTTCAAGGCCATCAACGACTCGATGGGCCATGCCGCCGGCGACGAACTGCTGCGCCAGATCGCCTCGCGCCTGCAGGGCTGCCTGCGCGAGAGCGACCTGCTGGGCCGCCTGGGTGGCGACGAATTCATCGTGGTGGCCGAGGCCTTGCACGACGGCCCGCGCAACGCGATCGAGCTGACCGACAAGCTGCTGATGCAGACCAAGCGTCCGTTCCTGGTCGAGGGCCAGTCGCTCTCGATGGGGTTCTCCGCCGGCATCGCGTTGTTCCCCGGCGACGGGGACACGCCCGAGGCCTTGATCGCCAACGCCGATGCGGCCATGTACCAGGCCAAGCAGCAGGGCCGCTTCCGCGCGGCGTTGTTCCAGGGCAAGGCGCCGGCGGGCGACGGGGAGCCGGCATGACGCGGGCCGCGCTGCTCATCGCGCTTTGGCTGGCGGCGGCCGGGTCCGGCGTTGCCGCCGAATCGGTGGCCGCGGGCTTCCATCCGGCCACCGCGGCCTCGGGCGACGCGCCCGCGCGGCGCGTCACGCGCGCGGGGGCCAGGATGCCCGCGGCCAACTTCGTCGTCGAATGGCGCCTGCAGCCGGCCGACGCGCGCCCCGCGCCGCACGGCGACGTCGTCATCACGTCGGGAAGCGCCGCAACCGGCACCAGCGGCTTCGGCGCGGGCGCCGTCGTCGTGGGCACCGCCAGGCCCGCCGTCCCCCAGGCGCTTCGCGTGGCCAACGGCAAGGAAGGCTCGATCCAGTTCGACCGTTCCGAGACACACACCGTCTACGACATGGCCTTCGCCTCGAACTCGAGCGCCAGTTCGAGCACCGACGGCTCGACGCCGGGCGGGGCAGGCGGAGCGTCCGGGGCGACGGGCGGCACGCGCTCCGGTTCGCGCTCGCACGAGGCCGAGGTGCAGAGCCACGAGGTGGTCGTCCACCGCGTCGATGGCCTGCGGGTGACGCCGCATTGGACGCATGGCGATACGCTGGAGCTCGACATCGCGCTGACGCATGCGGCGCCGGCGGTGGTCTCGCGCAGCGCGAGCCCCGACGCTCGGGCGGGTCGCGACATCGACTTCCACTCCACCGTGCAGGCCAGCTTCGACGAATGGCTGACGGTCGCGAGCGTTGGCGACGGCGGCGACGAGTTGCAGATCCGCATCTCCTGGCGCTGACTTATCGGGCCGGGATTCGCCTTGGGCGTGAGCTATGTCACCGTTCGGCCGCCTTCGAGCCGCCGCCCGGCCGCCAACCCCATTGACCCGTCCGCGCCTCTCGCCAATGATCCGCCCATGCTGCAAGGCTGATTGTGAGAGGGAAGCCGGCGACGACGTTTCGTCCGGCCCGCGGGGTAGCGCATCGGCCCGGCTGGAGCGATTCCGGCCGGGCCCATTGCCTTGGGCAGCGCGTCGCGACGATCTTCCCGCATCGACGCCGCAGAGCGTGACCTAATTCACCGACCTCGCGGCTATGCAGCAAGACCTCGGGTCTACCCGCATTCGGAGACCTCCGGTTGTGCGAACATGCGCCCCAGCGTCGAGTAACCAGGTGTTACAGGCGCTTGCGGGAGGCCCTGTGAGTGCCTCTCGCCAAGTCGCGCGGCACCGTCGTGCCCGGACTCAAGAGGGAACCTGATGATCAAGAACATTCTCGTCGCGGCCGCCTTCGGCGCCGCCGCCATCGCCGCGCAGGCGTCTTCCGTCAACCTGGTGTCGAACGGCGCTTTCGACGGCACCACCGGTGACTATGTCTACAACGCGTCCCCGGCGTCCGTCGCGGCGCTGGGCATCTGGGTGCCCACGGCAGCCGGCACGGTCTCTGGCTGGGACGGCAGCTTCGTCAGCATCGCCAGCAACAGCGGCCCGTGGAACAGCCCGAACGCCCTGTCCGGCTTCAATGCGGCGGCGCAAGGCGGCTACATCGCCGGCGTCCAGTCCGACGGCACGCTGACCCAGAACCTGACCCTGGCCGCCGGCCAGTACATGCTGACCTGGACGACCGCCAATCGCGGCGCCGACCAGACCTACTCGGTGCTGTTCAACGGCGAGCAGATCGACAAGGTTTCCACGACGACCAGCGCGGGCTGGACCACCGAGACGGTGTTCTTCTCGACCGACGGCGGCTCTGACCTGAGCTTCGTGGGCAACACGACCTTCGACCAGCGCGACGCCACCAGCTTCATCGACAACGTCTCGGTCACCGCCGTGCCGGAACCCACGTCGCTGCTGATGATGGCCATGGCCACGCTGGGCCTGCTCGCCTGGCGCCGCCGCACGCAGGCCTGAAGCCGCGTGCTGCAAGCGGAGGCCGCGCGCGGCTTCCGGCAGGATCCAGGGCCGCCATCGCGGCCCTTTTTCATGGCGCCGCGGTCAGGCCCGGGCCAAGAGGCGAGGTGCCTGGCATGCTCTCGTTCGCGCCGCGATGTCGACAAGCAAGGTTCTTTCATCGCGAACGAGAGCGTGCCTGGCGCCGATCCCCGCGTCCGGCGTCAGGCACCCCACCGAGTCGCCGGCCCCGGTTGTCCGATGGTGGCATCCGTCGCGGCGACTCGATGCGGTGCCAGACACCTCTGGCACCGGCCCGGCGAGTCAACGACCTGTGAGGCAACTCTCCGCAGATCGGGGAAGAACCTTCTTCATCGCGTCGCTCTCAGGCCTTGGGCCACAGCACCCACATCCGCAGGGGCTGCTTCATGCGCCCGGCCTGTGCCTCGGCATCGTCGCCCCAACCCCAGAAATAATCGGCGCGCACCGGGCCGACGATGGCCGAGCCGGTGTCCTGCGCCATCACCGCGCGTTGCAGGGCGCGGGCCGACAGGGGCTCGGTGGTGTCCAGCCAGACCGGGGTGCCGAGCGGCACCGACGCCGGATCCACGGCGATCGAGCGGCAGGGCGTCAGCGCCGCGCCTTGCGCGCCGCGCGGGCCCACGCGGGCGTCGGCCAGCGCCTCCTCGCGGAACCACACCACGCGCGGATTGGCCCACAGCAATTCCTGCAGCCGCTGCGGGTTGCGCCGCACCCAGTCCTTGATCGCCGGCCACGAGGCCTCGGTCAGTTTGAGCTCGCCCTGGTCGACCAGCCAGCGCCCGACCGACCGGTACGGCTGCTCGTTGTTGCCGGCGAAGGCCAGCCGGACGATGCGGTCGCTGCCGTCGGCCTCGACGATGTGCAGCCGGCCCGAGCCCTGCACCTGCAGCACCAGCGCGTCCAGCGGGTCAGCCACCCAGGCGATCTCGCGCCCGCGCACCGAGGCCTGCGCTTCCGGCAGGGTGTCGATCTCCTGCCGCGTCCAGCTCGGCTTGTGCGGCACGAAGCCGGCCGGCGGGCCCCACAGCGGCGTGCGGAAGGCGCCGCCCGGCTTGCGGCGCGCCTCGATCAACGGCTCGAAATAGCCGGTGGCCAGGCCGGTGGCCTCGCCCGCGGTCGACTCGATGCGAAACACCTCCAGGCGTTGCTCCAGCCAGCGGCGCGCGTCGGCGTCGTCGCGCGGCGTGAAGCGCAGCGCCTCGCCGCAGAGCGTGGCCCAGCGCGGCGCCGGCACCGCGCAGCCCTGGCGCAGCGCAGGCCACAGCTCCAACGTGCGGTCGTCGCGCCAGCCCGGCAGTTCGGCAAATGCGGTCGGCACCCAGCGCGCGTGCGGGTGCTCCGGCTCGCCGGTGAGTGGAGGCAACGCGGGCAGCGGCGGCAAGGCCTGGCCGGCTGTCGAGGGCGGCGGCGCGGCGCCGCCGATGCTGCGGTTCTCGATCGGCGCGGCGGTGTGGGGGCCGTAGGACGAACAGGCCGCCAGCGTCCCTAGAATCGGCGCCACGGCAACGACTGCGAAACGAGATCTCATGGGCTGGATTGTGTTCGAGGCTTTGCTGGCGCTGGGCGTGATGCTGGCGCTGGTGTGGTGGACGTTCCGCGGCCGCGTCGACAGCACGCTCGACGAGGATGACGACGCCGACCATCCGCGCAAGCCGCGATGAAACCCGGGCGCGCCGGGCTTGTCGCTCGCAGTCCTCAGTGAAGCGCCTGCGCGATCGCCAGAGGAAATGCCTCGACCGGCGCCTCGAACGCCTCGGCCTCGTCGGTCATGCAGTACAGCTCGCCGCGCATGGTGCCGCGCGGTGTCGTGATGCGGGTCCAGCTGGTGTACTCGAACTGCTCGCCCGGCTTGAGCAGCGGTTGCTGGCCGACGACGCCCAGCCCGCGCACCTCCTCGATCTCGCCGCTGCCGTGGGTGATGACCCAATGGCGGCCGATCACCTGGGCGGGTACTTCGCCGGTGTTGCGGATCGTGATCGTGTAGGCGAACGCGTAGATGTCGTCGTGCGCGGACGACTGGTCGGCCAAAAAGCGCGTGACGACGCTGCAGGTGAGTTCGGGACGTGGCATCGGCGCATTCTGAGGCAAAAGCCGCGCGCCGCTGCGCGGCCGTCGGCGCGGCGCGCTGGCAAACCCTAAAATCGCGCGTTCCGCCAGCCGCTCACGTCAGCACCGCATGAAGCCCACCTACCGCATCGCCCCGTCCATCCTGTCCGCCGATTTCGCCCGACTCGGCCAGGAGTTCGCCGACGTGATCGCGGCCGGCGCCGACTGGATCCACTTCGACGTGATGGACAACCACTATGTGCCCAACCTGAGCTTCGGCCCGATGATCTGCCAGGCGATGAAAAAGCACGCGGTGCGCACCGATGGCACGCCGGTGCCCATCGACGTGCACCTGATGATCCAGCCGGTCGACGCGCTCGCCCAGCAGTTCGCCAGGGCCGGCGCCGACCTGATCAGCTTCCATCCCGACGCCAGCACGCACGTCGACCGCACGCTGCAGCTGATCAAGGCCGAGGGTTGCCGGGCGGGCCTGGTCTTCAATCCGGCGGCCTCGATCGACATCCTGGAATGGGTGATCGACAAGGTCGACCTCGTGCTGGTGATGAGCGTCAACCCGGGCTTCGGCGGCCAGAGCTTCATTCCAAGTGCGCTGCGCAAGATCGAGAAGCTGCGCAAGGTGATCGACGCCTCGGGCCGCGACATCCGGCTGGAGGTCGACGGCGGCATCAAGGCCGACAACATCCGCGCCGCCGCCGACGCCGGCGCCGACACCTTCGTCGCCGGCAGCGCCATCTTCGGGCAGAAGGACTACGCCAAGGCGATCGCGGAGATGCGCGAAGCGCTGGCGCGCTGAGACTGCGACGACGGCGTGCTGGCGCCTTCTCGTCGCATATCTGCCAATGTGGGCGCCCGCTTGCGTGACTCCCCCATCCGGTGCACCGCCCGGCCTCGGTAAGGTTTACCGACCTTCGTACGACAAGATCGATCGGAACGGCCGCGGCATTGCAATGGCCCCTGCTGCCCCAATGGTTGACGGGTGGGGGTCGCGAGCACGGCTCGGCGTTTGCCCCTAGCATGCTCCTCCCGGGGCCAAGCCCGGGCGGCGCCCGTCAGCGCCGCGATCTCTCGCAGCCTTCCCGCGGCTCCCGTCGCGCCCTTTGCCTTGATGACGATGACGCCTTCGATCGATGCCTATCGTCACGTGCGCGACGCCACGCTGCGCCTGGTCGGCGGACTGGGCGACGCGGACCTGACGCCGCAGTCCGCTGAATTCGCCAGCCCGGGCAAGTGGCACCTGGCGCACACCACCTGGTTCTTCGAGCAGTTCGTGCTCGCGGCGCACGGCAAGGGCTATCGCCGTTTCGACGAGCGCTTCGGCTTCCTGTTCAATTCGTACTACAACACCGTGGGCGCGCGCCACGAGCGGCCGCGTCGCGGGCTGCTGACGCGTCCGACGCTGGACGAGGTGCTGGCCTACCGGGCCCACGTCGATCACGCGATGGCCGATTTCCTCGGCTCGGCGGTGCGCACCGAGGTTGGCGGCCTGATCGAACTGGGCCTGCACCACGAGCAGCAGCACCAGGAGCTGATCCTCACCGACCTGCTGCACCTGTTCGCGCAGAATCCGCTGCGTCCCGCGGTGCGTGCGGCGGCTCCCGCACAAGCTGCCGT
The DNA here is from genome assembly GCA_045810265.1 of Vitreoscilla sp. GTDB lineage: Bacteria > Pseudomonadota > Gammaproteobacteria > Burkholderiales > Burkholderiaceae_C > Scleromatobacter. Next base: position 22,844 of record JBJMWF010000279.1, read on the forward strand.
CGCGCCGTCGCCGCTGGACTGGGTCGATTTCGGCGGCGGCAACGTCGAGGTGGGGCACCGCGGTGCCGGCTTCGCGTTCGACAACGAATCGCCGCGCCACCTCGCCGCACTGCGGCCGTTTCGCCTGGCCTCGCGGCCGGTCACCAACCGCGAGTGGCTGGAGTTCGTCGAGGCCGGCGGCTACCGCGATCCGGTGCTGTGGCTGTCCGACGGCTGGGACACCGTGCAGGCGCAGCACTGGCAGGCGCCGCTGTACTGGGAGACGAGCGACGACGGCCGCACCCGGCTGCAGATGACGCTGGCCGGCCTGCAGCCGCTGGCGCTGGAGGCGCCGGTGTCGCACGTCAGCTTCTTCGAGGCCGACGCCTACGCGCGCTGGGCCGGCAAGCGCCTGCCCACCGAGTTCGAGTGGGAAGTGGCGGCGCGCGATCTGCCCGTCGAAGGCAACTTCGTCGAGCAGACTGCCGGCGTGCCGCTGCCCGCACCGCAAGGCGCGGGACTGAAGCAGTTGTTCGGCGACGTGTGGGAGTGGACGGCCAGCCCCTACGTGGGCTATCCGGGCTTTCGCACCGCGCCCGGCGCGGTCGGCGAATACAACGGCAAGTTCATGAACGGACAGTACGTGCTGCGCGGCGGCTCGTGCGCCTCGCCGCGCAGCCACCTGCGCGCCAGCTATCGCAATTTCTTTCAACCCGGGCAGCGCTGGCAGTTCAGCGGCCTGCGCCTCGCGGAGGACGCATGAAGACAGACACCAAGTGGGCGAACTCCGGGCATGCGGCCGAGCTGTCCACGCGCTACAACGTCACGCCGCTGACGCCGGCCTTCCGCGTCGACCCGCAGTTCGAGTCCGACGTGCTCGAAGGCCTGGACGACGACCAGAAGCACATTCCCAGCATCTGGCTCTACGACCGTCGGGGCTCCGAGCTTTTCGAGGAGATCACCGGGGTCGCCGAGTACTACCCGACGCGCACCGAGACCCGCCTGCTGGCCGGCCTGGCGCCGCAGCTCGAGAGCGAGATCGGCGGCGTGCGCAGCCTGATCGAGATCGGCAGCGGCTCCAGCCGCAAGACCCGCCTGCTGCTCGAGGCGATGCATTCGCTGGTGCGCTATGTGCCGGTCGACATCTCCGCCGACTTCCTGCGCGACGCGGCGGCCGGCCTGGCGCGCGACTTTCCGCGCGTGGCGATTCAGCCGGTGGTCGCCGACTTCACCGCGCCGTTCGCGCTGCCCGCCTTCGACGGCGCGACGGACGACAGCGCGGGCAACCTCGGCTTTTTCCCCGGCTCGACGATCGGCAACTTCACGCCCGAGGCCGCCACCGGCCTGCTGACGCAGCTCGGCCGCACGCTGGGCCCGCGCTCGCGGCTGCTGATCGGCGTCGACACCACGCAGGATCCGGCCCTGCTGATCCCGGCCTACGACGACGCGGCCGGCGTCACGGCCGAGTTCAACCTGAACCTGCTCGACCGCATCAACCGCGAACTCGACGGTGACTTCGACCGCCGCGACTTCCGCCACCTCGCGCGCCACGATCCGCAGCAGGGCCGCATCGAGATGCATCTGGTGAGCCAGCGCGCGCACGAGGTGCACGTGCGTGGGCGCACCTTCGCGTTCGCGGCAGGCGAGACCATCCACACGGAGAACTGCTACAAGTACTCGCCGCCGCAGTTCCTGCACATGGCGCACGCCGCGCACTGGCGTTGCGAGCGCTCATGGCAGGACGGTGGACGCACCGGTTTCACCGTCTATCTGCTGCGCCGCGACGCCTGAGCTAACCGCTTTCTGAGTGGCCACGCGTGCCGTGGCGAAAAGAACGCCCGTATGGCTTGACAGTCGATCGGCATCGGTGTGAACTGACCCGGACGCTGCCCTGGACAAGGCCCGGCCCGTGAGCCGTGCCTGGACCTGGGTCGGCCAGGGAGTCTCCGACTAATGAGTGAACCGGAAGGCCACGCGGCCGAGAGTGGCGCATTCCGCCAGGTGATCGAGAACGTCGCTGCCGGAGTCATGATCCTGCAGGACGACGATCGCATCGTCTATGTCAACGCGCGAGCCGCGCGCTTGCTGGGTCGTGCGAGCGCCGCGCTCGTGGGCACCGATCCCACGCCGCTGCTGTTCGAAAACGAGCGGCAGCGGCCGGCGGAATCGTTCCGGGCGCTGGTATCCGGGGCGCTCGACGAAGACTACGGCGAGTACCGCATCGCGTTGCCCGACGGCCGCGTGCGCCACCTCGCCGCGTCCTGCACTCGCACCGATTGGGATGGCCGGCCGGCCATGCTTTGTGTCTTGCACGACATCTCCCCCCAACGCGAGGCGATGGCCGCGCTGCGCGGCAGCGAGGAGCGCTATCGCACGATGATCGAGTCCCTCACCGAGGGCGTGATGATCTTCGACGCGCAGGGCCGCCTGCAGGGGGTGAACCCGGCGGCGGAACGCCTGCTGGGCGCCGGCTTCGAGCAGTTGCGCGACAACAGCCTGGGCGACTGGCGGCCGATCGACATCGCCGGCCGGCCGCTTCCGCCCGAGCGCTTCCCGGCCGCGATGGTGCTGGCCACGGGCCAGCCGGTGCACCACGAGCTGATCGGCATGCCCAATGCCGAGCTGGGCACGCGCTGGCTGGACGTCAACTGCGTGCCGTTGCGCGACGCCGCCACGGGGCAGGTCAGCGGCGGGCTCGTGTCGATGACCGACCTGACCGAGTCGCGGCGTGTCGAGGAGGCGCTGCGGATCAGCGAGAGCACCAATCGGACGCTGATGGACGCGCTGGCCGACGGCGTCTTCGTGGCGCAGGACTTCCGCTTCGTCTACGCCAACCGGCTGCTGCTCGAGCGCCTGGGCTACGAGCGCGAGGAGTTCACCGGCTTGCCCTTCGATCGCGTCGTCGCACCGGCCCTGCTGCCGTTGTGGAACGAGCGCTTCCGGGGCCGTGTCGGGCTGGGCGAGGAACCGGTGCGCACCTACGAGGTTCAGTTCATGCGCAAGGACGGCAGCATCGCCGAATTCGAGCTGGTGGCCAATCGCACGCTGTACCAGAGCCAGCCGGCCGTGCTGGGCGTGCTGCGGGACATCGCCGAGCGCAAGGCTGCGGCCACCGAGCTCGAGCGCCATCGCGAACGCCTGGAAGAGCTCGTGCACGAGCGCACGCGCGAGCTCGAGGCCGCGGTGGCCGCGCGCGTGCAGAGCGAGAACTTCGCCCAGACGATGACCGACCACCAGCCCACGCTGCTGGCCTATGTCGACCGCGATCGCCGCCTGCAGTTCGCCAACCGTGCCTGGCTGGACTGGTTCGGCAAGACGCGCGAGGAGGTGCTGGGGCGCGACATCCACACGGCGGTGGGCGAGATGATGGTGCAACCCGGCGAGAACGTGGTCGACCGCGTACTGCGCGGCGAGGCCATGGGCACGGCGGCCGAGATGCGGGGCGCCGACGACCGCGTCGGCAACTTCTGGATCTACCGGCTGCCCGACATCGTCGACGGCGACACCCGCGGCTACTTCTTCATCGCCACCGACGTCACCGACGTGCGCCGCAGCGAACGTCGGCTGCAGGAGCTCAACACCAAGCTGATCCAGGCCGAATCGTTCACGCGTGGCATCGCCGACAACCTGCCGGTTCGCGTGGCCTACTGGGACAACGAGCTGTCCTGTCGCTTCGCCAACCGCGTCTACTGCGAATGGCTGGGCAAGTCGCTCGACCAGGTGCTGGGGCGGACCAAGGAAGAGATTCTCGGCCAGGAGGATTCGCCCGAGCGACTCGGCTATGCGCAGGCCGCCCTGTCGGGCGTGCCGCAGACCTTCGAGACGGAGGAGACCAGCGCCAGCGGCCGCTTCGGCATCTGGCAGGTGCAATACATCCCCGACTTGCAGCGCGGCCAGGTGCGAGGGTTCTTCATGCTCGCCTCCGACATCACGGCGTCCAAGCGGGCGCAGGCCGACCTGCAGGCGCTCAACCTGGAACTGGTCGCCGCGCGCGACGTCGCCGAGGACGCCGCACAGGCCAAGTCGGCCTTCCTGGCCAACATGAGCCATGAGATCCGCACGCCGATGAACGTGATCATCGGCCTGACCCACCTGATGCTGCGCGACGCCCACGACCCGACCACGTCCGACCGGCTCGCCAAGGTGGGCGACGCGGCAATGCACCTGCTCGACATCATCAACGACATCCTCGACCTGTCCAAGATCGACGCCGGCAAGCTGGCGCTCGCGCCGGTCGACTTCTCGGTGGACGCGCTGCTCGCCCGCGCCACGGCGCTGGTCACCGACGGCGCGCGCCGCAAGGGCCTGGCGCTGACGGTCGACCGCGGTGACCTGCCGCCGGCCTTGCGCGGCGACGCCCTGCGCCTGTCGCAGGTACTGGTCAACCTGCTCAGCAATGCCGTCAAGTTCACGTCGCGCGGCAGCGTCGTGCTGCGCTGCGATGTGCTGGCTCACAACGACGACGAATGGACGATCCGCTTCGCTGTCCGAGATACCGGGGTGGGCATCTCGGCGGAAGCGCAGGAGCGCCTGTTCAGCCCGTTCGAGCAGGCCGACGGCTCGACCACACGCCGCTTCGGCGGCACCGGGCTGGGCTTGTCGATCGCGCGCGAGCTGGCGCAGCTGATGGGCGGCGCCGTCGGTGTGCAGAGCGAGCCGGGGCGCGGCAGCGTGTTCTGGTTCACCGCCAAGCTGCATTCGGCCCAGTCGCAGCAAGAGAGCGCGCCGGCGCCGCAGCATGGCGCCGTCGCGGGTCGCAGCGTCGAGCAGACACTGAAGGAGCGCCATCGCGACGCCCGCGTGCTGGTGGCCGACGACAACCGCATCAACCAGGAACTGGCCACCGAGCTGCTGCGCCTGGTCGACCTGCAGGTGGCGGTGGCCGACAACGGCCGCATCGCGGTCGAGATGGCGCGCCGCGGCGGCTTCGACCTGATCCTGATGGACATGCAGATGCCCGAGATGGACGGCCTGGAGGCCACGCGGCTGATCCGCACCGTGCCCGAGCTCGACGCCACGCCCATCGTCGCGATGACGGCCAGTGCGTTCGGCGCCGACCGCGACGCCTGCCTGGCCGCCGGCATGAACGACCACATCGGCAAGCCGGTGAACCCGGCCACGCTGTACGAGAAGCTGCTGCGCTGGCTCGACGAGTCGCACAGGGCACCGCAACGCGCGCCGGTCGACGCGCCGGCGGCGGTGCCGGGGCCGATGCCGGTGCCGGCCGCGCCGCAGCCCGCCGACGCGCTGGAAGGCATCGCGGCGCTGGATACGGGACGGGGCATGAGCCTGTTCGCCGGCCAGCGCGCGCTCTACCTGCAGGCACTGGGCTACTTCGTCGACCTGTACAACGATGGCCTGGCCGCCGTCGACAAGTACATCGCCGGCGCGCCGGGCGCCACGCGCGAGGCCGCGGGCCGCGAGATCCACTCGATGGGCGGCGCCGCAGCCGCGCTCGGTGCGGTCGGGCTGGAGGACGCGGCCCACCGCATCGACCGGATGATGCGCGGCGATCGCGCCGCGCCTGTCGGGGACGGCGAACTGCGTCCCGAGCTCGAGCGACTGCGGGATGACCTGGCCGAGCTGGTCGCCGGCCTTCACCGTGCGCTGGGCCGTGGCAGCAAGGCTACTTGACCGGAATGGCGGTCCCGCGGTCGACGGCCACCGCCGTCACCGCGTTCTTGGGCGAGCCATCGACCAGCCGGTCGGAGTACGTCAGGTAGACCAGCGTGTTGCGCTCGCGGTCGACCATGCGCACGATGCGCAGCCGCTTGAACAGCAGGCTCATGCGCTCGCTGAATACCTCCTCCTGCCGCGGCAGCGGCTGCTTGACCGAGACAGGGCCCACCTGGCGGCAGGCGATCGAGGCCTCGGACTTGTCCTCCGCGATGCCCAGAGCGCCCTTGATGCCGCCCGTCTTGGCATGCGACACGTAGCAGGTGACGCCGGCCACCTTGGGGTCGTCGTACGCATCGACGACGATCTTGTGGTCCGGGCCGATCCACTGGAAGGCGGTGTCGACGTCGCCGATCTCCTCGGCCCGCAGTGCGGTGGTGGCGGACAGGGCGAGCAGGGCGGCGACGAGCGGGAGCGACGGGTGCATGCGGTTCCTTCGAAACAGAGGGTGGATGTGCGCACTCTATGCCGGTTGGACGGCGGGCCGGCAATTTGCTGCCTGCCGGTTCGCACGAACACAAGAACCCATGGCCACCAAGGAGACTTCCGCCGCCGATGCCGTGACGCTTCGCGTCGACGGGCGCGAGGTCGTGGTGACGCACCCCGAGAAGCTGCTCTTTCCCGCCGCGGGCGTGCGCAAGCTCGACCTCGTCAACTACTACATCGCGCTGGCCGAGGGGGCGTTGCGCGGCGCCGGCGGACGGCCCTGCGTGCTGGTGCGTCATCCCGACGGGCTGGGCGGCCCGTTCTTCTTCCAGAAACGTGCACCGGCGTCGCGCCCGGGCTGGCTGGAGGTCAGCGAGCTGCACTATGCGTCCGGACGATCGGCCCAGGAGCTGGTGCCGCGCCATGCCGCGGATCTGGCCTGGACGGCCAACCTGGCGTGCCTGGAGCTGCATCCGCATCCGGTGCGCGCCGACGATCCCGATCACCCGGACGAGCTGCGCGTCGACCTCGACCCGGTGCCGGGCGTCGAGTGGCCCCAGATCCGCCAGGTCGCGCAGGTGGTGCATGCGGTGCTCGACGACGCCGGCGTGGTCGGCTGGCCCAAGACCTCGGGATCGCGCGGCATCCATGTGCTCGTGCGCATCGAGCGGCGCTGGAGCTACGACCAGGTGCGGCGCGCCGCGCTGGCGCTGGCGCGCGAGGTCGAGCGCCGCATGCCCGAACACGCGACCAGCGAGTGGCACAAGGAACGGCGCCACGGCGTGTTCGTCGACTACAACCAGAACGCGCGCGACCGCACCGTCTGCTCGGCCTATTCAGTGCGGGCGCGGCCGGACGCCCGCGTCTCCACGCCGGTGGACTGGCGCGAGCTGCAGCGTTGCGACCCGGCCGCCTTCACGCTGTGGACGATGCCCGCGCGATGGAAAAGGAAGGGCGATCCGCACGAGGCCATCGACGAGCACGCCGGCCGGCTCGATACCCTGCTCGAATGGGCGGAACGCGACGCGGCACAAGGGCTGGACGACCCGCCGGCCAGCGTTCCGCGCCGCGCGGGCGCCGCCACCGAAGGGCCGCTGATCGAGATCGCGCGCGCCGACAAGGAGTCCGAGGCGCAAGCCGCGGCCCAGGCCTGGCGGGCGGCGCATCCGGAAGTGGCGTCGCACCTGGCGCCGCGCGACGTGCTGGTGGACCGCATGCGCGGGCGATCGTCGCTGTGGTATCGCGTGCGCATCAACCTGGCGCGCGTGCCCCCGGCGCTGCGGCCGGCACCCCCGGCCGCCGGGCGCAAGGCTCAAGCACCGAAGACGCGCGCCAGCTCGTAGGGCGTCGTGACCTCGAGCTGGTCGTAGCGGCAGTCGCGCGCCGGCTTGTCGGGGCGCCAGCGCATGAAGGTGGTCGCGTGGCGGAAGCGTCCGCCCTGCAGGTGGTCGTACCGCACCTCGCACACGCGCTCAGGCCGCAGCGGTTGCCAGCTCAGGTCCTTGCCGCGGCTCCAGCGGCTCTTGCCGGCGGGGCCGGCATCGTCGGCGATCTCGTCGCGCCAGGGATGCCGGCCCAACGCGTCTTCGCGCAACGGCGCCAGTTCATCCAGCAGTGCACGCCGCGTGGCCATCGTGAACGAGGACGTGACGCCGACGTGCCTGAGCTCGCCGGCGTCGTCGTAGAGCCCGAGCAGCAGCGACCCCACGGCGTCGGTCATGTCCTTGTACCAGCGAAAGCCCGCGACGACGCAATCGGCGCTGCGTGCGTGCTTGATCTTGAGC
>JBJMWF010000280.1:0-4504 GCA_045810265.1 Vitreoscilla sp.
GCCGGAGAACCTCTACAACATCGCCCAGCAGACGGCCGTCGTGGGCATCGTCGCCACCGCCATCTCGCTGGTGATCGTGGCGCGCCACATCGACCTGTCGGTCGGCTCGGTGGTCGGCTTCGTCGGCGTGCTGGTGGCCTACCTGCAGTACACCGCCGGCTGGCACTGGGCGTGGGCCTGCCTGGCCGGCCTGGCGGCAGCGCTGCTGGCCGGCCTGTACCAGGGCGGACTGACGGCCTACCTGGGCGTGCCGTCGTTCGTGGTCACGCTGGGCGGCCTGATGTCGTTCCGCGGCGCCGCCTTCCTCGTGGCCAACGGCAAGACCCAGCCGATCACCGACCCGGTGTTCTTGTGGTTCGGCGGCGGCCTGGACGGCGCCCTGGGCATCGCCGGCAGCTGGACGCTGGCCGCGGTGCTGGCGCTGCTGCTGTGCTGGCGCACGATCCAGGCGCGGCGCGCCAAGGCGCGCCATGGCTTCCCGCTGCGTCCGCTGGGCGCCGACATCGCGTTCACGCTGGCGCTGCTGGTGCTGCTGGCCGCCTTCACCGAAGCGATGTGCGCCTACCAACTGCCCGGCAAGGCCGCCGGCCAGGGCATCCCCGCGCCGGTGGTGATCTGGGGCACCGTCGTGCTGGTCGTCGCCTTCCTCGTGCGCCGCACGCGCTTCGGCCGCTACGTCTATGCGATCGGCGGCAACCCCGAGGCGGCGCGGCTGGTGGGCATCCCGGTGCGGCGCGTCACGCTGCAGCTGTTCCTGCTGCTGTCGGTGACCATCACCATCGCGGCGATCGTCGCCGTCTCGCGCCTGAACGCCGGCACCAATTCGATGGGCACCGGCATGGAGCTCTACGTGATCGCGGCCGCGGTGATCGGCGGCGTCAGCCTGTCCGGTGGCAGCGGAACCGTCCTGGGTTCGGTGTTGGGTGCGCTGATCATCCAGTTCCTCGACAGCGGCCTGCTGCTGATGGACGTGGGCATCGGCCAGCGCATGATCATCATCGGCCAGGTGCTGATCGTCGCCGTCGCGTTCGACGTGCTGTATCGGCGCTGGACCGGGGAGCGTGCCGCATGAGCGCCAATCCACTGGTCGAGATCGTCGGCATGCACAAGGCCTTCGGCGGCGTGCAGGCGGTCAGCGACGTCAACCTGGCGCTCGACGCCGGCGAGGTGGTGGCCGTGCTGGGCCACAACGGCGCGGGCAAGTCCACGCTGATGAAGATGCTGGCCGGTGCCTATCCGATCGATCGCGGCGAGATCCGCATCGCAGGCGACGCCGCGCACATCGCCAATCCCGCCGACTCGCAGGCGCTGGGCATCGAGACCATCCACCAGACGCTGGCCCTGGCCGACAACCTCGACGCCGTGGCCAACCTGTTCCTCGGCCGCGAGCTGCGCACGCGCTGGGGCACCATGGACGATTACGCGATGGAGGCCGCCGCGCGCCAGGTGTTCGCGCAGCTCAACCCCAACTTCCGCAACATCCGCGAGCCGGTGCGCTCGCTGTCAGGGGGGCAGCGGCAAGTGGTGGCGATCTCGCGCGCGCTGTATTTCAACGCCCGCATCCTGATCATGGACGAGCCCTGCGCCGCCCTCGGCCCCGAGGAGACGCGCATGGTGCACGACCTCGTCCGGCGCCTGAAGGCCCGCGGCGTCGGCGTGTTCCTGATCTCGCACGACATGCCCGACGTATTCGCGCTCGCCGATCGCCTCGCGGTGATGAAGAACGGCCGCGTCATCGGCACCTACCGCACCGCCGACCTCAGCGAGGACGAGGTGCTGGGAATGATCATCGGCGGCAAGCCCGTCACACGCGTCGCCCAGACGCATCGCATGCGGACGGACGACGCGACGACCTGAGCGTCGACGGCGCGCCCGTCCCGGCTTCCTTCCCTCCAGGAGACAACCCCATGACCGACTATTTCGCCGGCATCGACAAGATCCGCTACGCCGGCCCGCAATCGACCGAAACCCTCGCCTTCAAGTGGTACGACAAGGATCGCGTCGTGCTGGGCAAGCGCATGGAAGATCAGCTGCGCTTTGCCGTCTGCTACTGGCACAGCTTCTGCTGGAACGGTTTCGATCCGTTCGGCTACGACGGCACCTTCGAGCGCCCGTGGCACCGCATCGCCGATCCGATGGCCGCGGCAAGCGCCAAGCTGGACGTCGCCTTCGAGTTCTTCGCCAAGCTGGGCGCGCCGTTCTACTGCTTCCATGACCGCGACGTCGCTCCCGAAGGCGCGACGCCGCGCGAGAGCGTCGACAACTTCCGCCGCATCGTCGACCTGATGGGCGAGAAGCAGGCGGCCACCGGCATCAAGCTGTTGTGGGGCACCGCCAACCTGTTCAGCCACCGGCGCTTCATGAGCGGCGCGGCCACCAACCCCAACCCCGAGATCTACGCGCTCGCCGGGCTGCAGGTCAAGGAGGCGATGGACGCGACCAAGCGCCTGGGCGGCGTCAACTACGTGCTGTGGGGCGGCCGCGAAGGCTACGAGACGCTGCTCAACACCGACCTGGCCCGCGAGTCGCGCCAATACGGCCGCTTCCTGCAGATGGCCGTGGAGCACAAGCACAAGATCGGACTGCCGGGCTACGTGCTCATCGAGCCCAAGCCGCGCGAGCCCACCAAGCACCAATACGACTACGACGTCGCCACCGTGCACGGCTTCCTGCGCCAGTACGGGCTCGAGAACGAGGTGAAGGTCAACATCGAGGCCAACCACGCGACCTTGTCCGGCCACAGCTTCGAGCACGAGATCGCCACCGCCTTCGCGCTGGGCATCTTCGGTTCGCTGGACATGAACCGCGGCGACATGCAATGCGGCTGGGACACCGACCAGTTCCCCAACAACCTGCCCGACACCGCGCTGGCGCTGTACCACGTGCTCCAGGGCGGCGGCATGACGCACGGTGGTCTGAACTTCGACGCCAAGGTGCGGCGCCAGTCGATCGATGCCGAAGACCTGTTCCACGGCCATGTCGGTGCGATGGACCTGTGCGCCCGCGCGCTGCTGATGGCCGAGCGCATGGTCACCGATGGCCGTCCCGCGCGCGCGCTGGCCGCGCGTTACGCGGGCTGGGACGGCGAGGTCGGCCAGAAGCTGCTGTCGCCGCAGATGTCGCTGGACGACGTCGCGGCGCACGCCCTGCAGCGCAATGTCGACGAGCGTCCCGTCTCGGGCCGGCAGGAGGCCTGGGAGAACCTGGTCAACGACTACATCGCCTGAGAACCACGCGCAGGCGCCGAGGCCAGAGGAGTCTGGCACTTCTCGAGTCACGCCGGAACGCCCGCCGGCCAAGGCCGGAGGGGTCTGGCATCTCCTCGAATCGCGCAGATCGGTCCTCAGGGACCGCGATGCTGATCGCGATTCGAGGCAATGCCAGACCCCGATCCACGGCGAATCATCACGAGGCGCCCGACTCGTTCGCAGCCCGCTCGACGCGCTCGACGAACGCATCGTCGCCCAGATATTGCCCCAGGCGAAGCGAGTTCGCCCATAGCCTCACGCCGCGACCCGCCGCGACCCAGTCGGCGTAGCGCCGACCGCCTGCGACGTAGTTCGACCCATTTCCGGACCCGTCTCCTGACAACAAGGCGTGAACGTCCTGCGTCGCCAGCCAGGCAGGAGGTGGAACGGCCCCGGCGTTGGCTCGGTAGCTTGACCAAGGCCACCGCACGGGCGATTCAACCAGGCCGGCACGCACCGGATTGAGATCGACATACCTGCAGACCTCCAGGAGGTAGGTATCTCGATCCACATGCAATGCCTTGTATCGCCCTTCGAATACATGGCCGCACCTTCCGTGCCGGCGGTTGAACGTCAGGCTGTAGACACTGTTGATGCGTCGCATCAGCACGGCGAGATTGGGTTGTCGCGTCTGCAGGACGAAGTGATAGTGGCTGCCCATGAGACAGTACGCGAAGGCCCGGGCGTCACAGGTTCTGAGCGCTTGCGCGAGGATCGAGAGAAGCGATGCCCGATCCTGGTCGTCGAGAAAGATGTCTCCTTGCCGGGTGCCTCGCGCCGTCACGTGATAGAGCGCGCCTGGGTATTCGAGGCGGAGTGGTCTGGGCATCGCACGAGGCTACCGCCACTGCGCACTTTTCTGCGGCGCGCATTGCCGCATTTCCGATTGCGATTGCGCGGGGCGCGACTTCTGGGGATCGGGGTCTGGCATTGCCTCGTCCGCGAGGCACGTTGTCGCGGTCGCCAACATGGCAGCGCGGACGAGGAGATGCCAGACCCCTCGGATCCAGGCGCGCAAAAGAGTCCAGGCCCCTTGGGTCGCGGAGAGCCGTCCTTCGGTTGCTGCGTCCGATGCGACGAAGCCCGCGGGATGCGCGGGCTTCGTCATGGCGGGCACTAGGCCTCGTCAGGCCGGCACGGCCTGGCGGATCAGGTGGTCGAAGGCGCCGAGTGCGGCCTTCGCGCCATCGCCGGTGGCGATGATGATCTGCTTGAACGGCACGGTGGTGACGTCGCCGGCCGCGAACACGCCCGGC
>JBJMWF010000281.1:0-23647 GCA_045810265.1 Vitreoscilla sp.
AGGCGCAGGGGGCCGCCCGGCCAGTGCGGTGGACGCGTGCCGCAATAGGGATCGTCTTCCAGGGCGCTGACGAGCGCACGCAGGGATGCAGCCATGGTGGTCTCCTTCTATACGAGGACAGGGACCGCGACGATCCTCCTCGGGCGAGGTTGGCACTATCCCTACATCGGCGCCTGGGGCGGGCACGGTCCCGCCCGGCCGGGAGGGCAGCGCTCGGTCCTCACAGGTTGGAGCTCTGTCGCGACGTGCGCGCGTGGCGACGCGGGCCGTCGGGCGTGCGCCATTTCCCTCACCACCAGGTTTCGCAGTCGACGCCGGCGCTGTCCAGGGCTCCACCGCACACCATCACCGAGCCATCGGGCAACAGCGTGGCCGCGGGATTGCTGCGCGTCACCAGCATGGCGGCGGCAGCGGTCCAGACGCCGCCGGCCGGATCGAACAGCTCGGCGGCGGGCTGCGCGAACTGGGTGCCTCCGGCGATCAGGATGCGGCCGTCGGCCAGGAGCACGGCGCCGTGCAACGTGTGCGTGGCGGCAGTCGCGCCTTGCGTGGCCCAGGTGGCGGCGACCGGGTCGTAGATCTCGGTCTGCGTCGTGTTGCCGCCGACGAGGACCACGCGGCCATCGGGCAGGCGCGTGGCGCTGTGGCCGAAGTGCGTGAACGCCATCGGCGTGGTGGCGGTGAAATCCTGCCCACCGGTGACGACGGTGGTGGTCACGCCATGGCTGTCGGTCGTGCTGCTGGTGCGCAGCAGCGGGTCGAACAGCTCAGCGCTGGTAAGCGGCGTCAGCACGCCGTTGACGATGTCGAAGCCGCCGGCGACCAGCACCAGCCCGGACGGCAGCAGCGTCGCGGTGTGCTGCGAGCGCGGCGCGATCGGTTGCGCGCGCGGCGCCGACCACGCGTTGGCGACCGGGTCGTAGACCTCGGCCGTGGGCTCGACCAGGTACAGCGCGTTCTCGCCGCCGACCACCAGCACCTTGCCGTCCGCCAGCAGCGTGGCCGTGTGGTGCGAGCGTGCGACGCTCATGGCCGGCGTGGCCGTCCAGGTGTTGGCCACCGGATCGTAGATCTCGGCGCTGGCGTCGTTGACGTAGCCCTTGGCCGCGGACGACGACACGGTGGAGCCGCCGCAGACGAGCACGCGGCCGTCGGCCAGCAGCGTGGCCGTATGGGACGAGCGCATCGCCGTCATGGGCGCGACCGACGTCCAGGTCGCTGCGACCGGGTCGAACAGGTCGGCTGCGGCGCTGCCCGCGCCGCCCGACTTCACGCCGCCCGCGAGCAGCAGCTTGCCGTTGGACAGCAGCGTGGCCGTGTGGCCGGCGACGCGCTCGGTGGGCATCTGCGGCGCCGCGCTCCAGGTGTTGGTGGTGACGGCGACCGCCGCGCTGGCAGCCACCGTGCCGAGCGTGGCCGTGACGCTGGTGGTGCCCAGGGCGAGCCCGCTGGCCGTGCCGTTGCTGACCGACGCGATGCCGGCGACCTGCGTGGCCCAGGTGGCGCTGGCGCTGACGTCGGCGACGCTGCCGTCGGAGAACGTGCCCGTGGCGGTGAAGCGCCGCGTGATGCCGATGCCGGTCTGCAGCGTCGCCGGGGCGACGACCAGGGACTGGATGGTCGCGGCGACCGTGCGCAGCGACAGCGTGCCGCTGACCGTGCCGGAGGTCGCCGTCAGGGTGGTCGTGCCCAGCGTCAATGCGCCGGCCAGGCCGGTGGCGGCACCGATGCTGGCCACCGCGGGCGTGCTCGAGGCCCAGGTGACGGCGTCGGAGACGTCGGCGCCGTGGCCATCGGCGTAGGTGCCGGTGGCGACGAAGCGCTGCGAGATGCCCAGCGGCAGCGTGCCGGTGGTCGGCGTGATGGCGATGGCCGTCAGGCCCTTGACGAAGCTCACGCGCGAGATCCGCGTGTTGCCGACCTGCAGGTAGGCCTTGAGCACGCCATCGGGCAACGCGGCGGGCGCGGCGAGTGCCACGGTGTCGCCCGCGTTGAGGGTGGCTGAGCCCGTCACGGACGCCCCGTTGACGACCAGCTGCCCCGCCGTTGCAGAGACCACCGCGCCGACATGCGCCGAGACGAAGTCGGCCGGCAACGCGAGGCTGGACGACGGCGTGGCGTCGTCGACGCGGAACTCGTCGTGCGCGATGACGCCGTCGCCGTCCTGGTCCAGCCAGGGAGCCAGGGCATTGGCGTCGAACGGCTTGCCATAGAGGGCCGACAGGTTGGCGGCCACCTTGTCCAGGTTCAGCGCCTGCTCGCTGAGCGCGAGGGCCTGCAGGTTGGCGCTGGCGACATTGGCGCCGTTGCTGCCGATGTCGGCCTGCAGGGCGCCCAGCAGCGCCTGGACCTGCGCCGCCGTGCGGCCCTGCGCGATGACGCTGGAAAGCGCCGCGAGCAGGTGGCCGCCATCGGTGTCGGTGCTCTCGTCCAGCCCGCCGAAGGCGCCGGGCGAGCTACCGAGGGTGATGCCGAACACCGCGAGCACCTCGCGTTCCGCCTGGGCGCGCGCGTCGGCGAAGGTCATGCCCTTGGTGTTGAGCAGCGTATCGATTCGCGTGAAGGCCAGCGTGGTGAGCACGTTGACGTTCAGTGCGGATTCGGCGTCGAGGTTGGCGTAGGACTTCAGCGTGACCGGCCCGTCGGAGGCCGCGTTCGTCACCTCGTCGGCATACGAGCCGGTGGCGCTGACCGCGAGCAGCGGCGAGGCGTACTTGTCGTTCGGCGTGAAGGCGCCCAGGGCCGTCGTCGTGTAGGTGTACAGGTTGCCGGTGGCCGACAGGTTCAGGCCGAGCTCGCGCACGCTGACGGTCGAACCGGCCAGCAGCGGCCCCTTCTGCGCGACGCCCGCGCTGGCCGTGTGCGTGGCGGCCGGCGGCACCGGCGTCGTGCTGCCGCTGGGCGAGCCGCCGCCGCAGGCAGCCAGCAAGGTGGACAGGGCGAGCCCGAGTGCGGCGAGCGGAGCGGACTTCTGGCAGCGAAAAGGCATGGGCGGCAGGCTCGCGTTGACGACAGGGCCCGTGGATTTACCCACCGGGTGCCGGGGGCGTCAATCGACTTTGCCAAGTGTCACCAGTGTGCGGCGCCTATTTTCGACGCGACCAGCCTGCACGACGCTGAAGGGCATGCGGCATCCCAGGTTTGCGACGAGGGACAATCGCCCGATGTCCGAGCAACCCGATGTCGAACCGGCCGTGCCCGAAGCCCGCCGTCCTGGCGACGCCTTCGTGCAGTCGTTCGCCCGCGGCCTGGCGGTGCTGCGAAGCTTCGGCGCCGATGCGCCGGCGCAGACGCTCACCAGCGCGGCCGAGCGCAGCGGGCTCACGCGCGCGGGGGCACGGCGCATCCTGCTGACGCTGCAGCAACTGGGCTACGTCGAATCCGAAGGACGGCTGTTCCGCCTGACGCCGCGCGTGATGGAGCTCGGCTTCGCCTACCTGAGCTCGCAGCCGGTGTGGCACCTGGCACAGCCGGTGATGGAGGAACTGGTGCAGGACATCCACGAGTCCTCGTCGGCCGCCGTGCTGGATGGCGATGACATCGTCTACGTGCTGCGCGTGCCCGCCAAGAAGATCATGGCGATCAGCCTGGGCCCGGGCAGCCGGTTGCCGGCGTTCTGCACCGCGATGGGCCGCGTGCTCCTGGCCGGCCTGCCGGAGACCGAGCGGCGCGCCCGCCTGGCGCGCGCGCCGCTCGTGGCGCGTACCGCGCGCACGGTGACCGACGTCGATGCGCTGGTGGCGCTGCTGGACGAGGTGCGCCGCGACGGCCACGCGCTGGTGAACGGCGAGCTCGAGGAAGGGCTGGTGTCGATGGCGGCGCCCATCGTCAACCGTGCCGGCCGGGTGGTGGCCGCGATCAACGTCAGCGCCCAGGATCAGCGCATGCCGCCCGACCAGATGCGCAAGCGCTTGCTGCCGCGCCTGCTCGAATCGGCTGCCAGCATCAACACGCTGATGCGGATGCAAGACTAGACGACTCGTGAACGAATGCCGCCAATCCGCTGGTCTAACCAGCGATTGAGTGTCAGAGCGTGCTCAACTTCACACCCTGGCGGCCGACCCGCGCTTGGGGTGCGGCTGCCGGCGAGGTTCTTGCATGGTTCGCCACCGTGCGTGAGTCCCCGCGACAACGCCTTTCGCAGCCTGGCAGCCACGAGCGCCGGCACTGCCAGTCCCGTCCAGCCCAGGCCCCATCGCCGCCATGTCCGTTCCTCAACCGAGCCCTGCCGCACCGGCGCCGCCCTCCCAACCGGGCGTGGCCGCGACCTCCGAGTACCAGGGCTACCGGCTTGCCTCGCATTTCCAGCCGATCTACAGCCTGACGCACCATCGCGCCGTCGGCCACGAGGCGCTGCTGCGGGCGACCGAACTGGCCACCGGGGCCCCGGTGGCGCCGATGGCGCTGTTTGCCGACGCGCAGGGCGACGTGGCGCGCGTCAGCCTGGATCGCGCCGCGCTGATGCAGCACCTGGCGGCCTACGCGGGCCGCCACGCCAACGAGTGGCTGTTTCTCAACATGCATCCGCGCTCGCTCGCGGTGCCGTCCGGCCTGAGCATCGACGAGATCGGCGATGCCCTGGCCCGACACCGGCTGCGGCCGGAGCAGGTGGTCATCGAGGTGCTCGAATCGACCTTGCCGGACGACCCCGGCTTTGACCATCGCATCGAGGAGCTGCGCGAGCTGGGCTGCCTGGTGTCGCTCGACGACTTCGGTGCCGGCCACTCCAACTTCGACCGCGTGTTCCGGCTGAGGCCGGAGATCGTCAAGCTCGATCGCAGCGTGGTGGTGCGCGCCGAAGTCGACGCGCACGCGCGGCGCATCGCGTCGCAGATGGTGTCGCTGCTGCACGAATGCGGCTGCCTGGTGTTGATGGAAGGCATCGAGACCGACGAAGGCGCCTACACCGCGCTGCGCTGCGACGTCGACTTCGTGCAGGGCTACCACTTCGGCCGCCCAACGCCCGAGCTGGCGGGCGCAACCGGGCTGCATGCGCTGCGCGCCGCCTGGGATCGCTTCGATCGCCAGTCGGCCAGCGACGACCGGCTGTGGCAGGAGCAGATGTCGCCCTACAAGCAGTCGATCGAGCTGGCCAGCGTGCTGCTGGCCGGTAGCGCCTCGATGGAGGAGGCCTGCCGCCGCTTTCTATCGCAGCCCGGCGCGAGCATGTGCTACCTGCTGGACAAGCAGGGCCGCCAGGTCGTGGCCAACGCGTACCGCGACGGGCTGTCGCGCGAGCAGCTCGAGAGCGTCGAGCGCTTCGCGCCTCTGCGCGACACGGGCCAGGCGCGCTGGTCGCGCCGGGCCTACTTTCGGGGTGCCGAGGCCTCACCCAACATCGCCCAGGTGACGCGCCCCTACATGACGCTGCAGGGCTCGCGCATGTGCTTTACCGTGTCGATCCAGTTCGACATGCGAGGCCGCGCGCTGGTGCTGTGCGGGGACGCGTCGCTCTGACGACCGCGCCGGGGGACAATGGCCCCATGGCCCTCAAAGCAACGATCCACAAGGTCCGCCTGCAACTCGCAGACATGGACCGCAACATCTACGGCGACCACGAGCTGACCATCGCGCGCCACCCGTCGGAGACCGACGAGCGCATGCTGATGCGCGTGCTGGCCTACGCGCTGAACGTGCCGGCCGACAACGACAAGGGCGACCTGGTGCTCGCCAAGAGCCTGTGGGACGTCGACGAGCCCGATCTCTGGCAGGTCGACCTCACCGGCCAGGTCATCCACTGGATCGAGGTCGGCCAGCCCGACGACCGCCGCCTGGCCAAGGCCAGCAGCCGGGCGGAGAAGGTGACCGTCTACAGCTACATCGCGAGCACACCGATCTGGTGGGCGGCGCTGGTGGGCAAGCTCAATCGCGCGCCGAAGGTGGAAGTGTGGTCTGTCGACCCGGAGGCGTCGCAGGCCCTGGGCAAGATGGTGGCGCGCACGATGGCCTGGCAGATCACCGTGCAGGACGGCATGGTGTGGGTGTCGGACACGGTCGACACCGTGGAGATCACGCCCAAATTGCTGAAGGCGCGGGACGTGCGCGAGTACAACTGAGCGAGCCTGGCGGACGCCGCCGGGCGACCCGCCGCGCGCCTACTTGCGCGCCAGCCAGACGCCCAGCACCGTCACCGCCATGCCCACCAGCGCGAGGCCGGTCAGCGTCTCGCCGAACATCGCCCAGGCGATCAGCGCCGTCACCGGCGGCGTCAGGTAGAACAGGCTGGCCACGTTGACCGCGCTGCCGCTGCGAATGAGCACGTTGAGCAGGCTCACCGCGCCCAGCGACAGCACCAGCACCAGCCAGCCCAGCGCGAAGATGAACGCCGGCGTCCAGTGCACGAGCATCGTCTCGGTGCGCCAGGCCACCAGCGCCGTGAAGACCAGGCTGGGCAGGAACTGGATGACCGAGCCGGTGCGCAGGTCGAAGGTCGGGCAGAAGCGCTTCTGGTACAGCGTGCCTGCGGTGATGCCCAGGAGCGCGGTCGCCGCCGGCAGCAGCAGCGTCGCAGCCGCCGGGCCGCCGGATCCGGCGACCTTGTGCGCCACCACCAGCACGACCCCGCCCAGGCCCAGCGCCAGCCCGGCCCATTGCGCCAGGCGCACGTTTTCGCGCAGGAACAGTCCGGCACCGAGTGCGGTCAGCACCGGCTGCAGCCCGACGACCAGCGCCGTGATGCCGGCGGGCAGCCCGAGGCGGATGGCGGTGAACACGCCGCCAAGGTACACCCCATGGATCAGCAGCCCGGACAGGCCGATGTGCAGCCACTGGGCCGACGTCGCGGGCCAGGGAGCGCGCGTGGCCAGTGCCACGGCGCCCATCAGCACCAGCACGGCACCGTAGCGCAGACTCAGCAAGGTGAGCGGCTCGCAGTCGGGCAGACCCAGCTTGGCGCCGATGAAGCCGGTGCTCCAGAGGACGACGAACAGCAGGGGGATCAGCGCGGCGAAGGCGGGCCGATTGGTGGCGACCGGGGAAGAGGTGGAGGTCATGCGTGGCGCGCATCATCGCGCGGATGCAACGGCGTTGCTCGGACGGGGGCAATGGGCCGGGGCGCGTCGGCAGGGGCGGATGCTGCGAGTGCGCGCAGGACGATGCGACCTGTGGGACAGCGCCGCACACGAACGCCGCACACGAACGCCGCACAGCGGCCGGGAGACGCTACACGCCGTCATCCTGCGCGCAGTCGCAGGATCCACCCCAGCTGCGTGCCCCTCAGTCCCCGGTGGACTCGAGCACCCGCAGGATCTCGCGCCCGTAGGCCTCGAGCTTCTTCGCCCCCACGCCACTGATGCCCGACAGCTCGTCGAGCGTCGACGGCGCGGTGAGCGCCATCTGCCCCAGCGTGGCGTCGTTGAAGACGATGTAGGCCGGCAGGTTGTGCTCGCGCGCCACCTCGGAGCGCCAGGCCTTCAGGGCCGCCAGGCGCTCCTTCGCAGGTTCGTCCAGCCTGGCCTGCAAGGCCGCGGCCGCAGGGCTCTTGCCGCCCGCGCCGGTGCTGGCGCGCCGCGTGCGGCCCGAACCTCTGGGCGCCTCGCGCTGCTCGCGCAAGGTGATGGTGACCTCGCCCTTCAGGACGGCGCGCGCGCTGTCGGTCAGCACCAGCGTGTTGTATTCGCCCTCGGACTGCAGATGCCCCAGCGACAGCAGCTGGCGGATGACACCGCGCCACTGCTGCTCCGACCACTTCGCACCGATGCCGAAGGTCGACAGAGAGCCGTGGCCGTGCTGCGTGGTCTTGTCGGTGACCTTGCCGCGCAGCACGTCGATGAGGTGGCCGGCACCGAAGCTCAGGCCCGAGTGCTGGCGGAAGCGATAGACCGTGGACAGCGCCATGCGTGCGGCTTCCGTCGCGTCCCAGGTGGCGGGCGGCGAAATGCAGTTGTCGCAGTTGCCGCAGGCGGTGCTGTGCTCGCCGAAATAGGCGAGCAGGCGCACCCGGCGACAGTCGTGCGCCTCGGCCAGCGTGAGCAGCGCGTCGAGCTTGCCGCGCTGCATCTTCTTGAATTCCTCGCCGGCCGGACTCTCGTCGATCATGCGGCGCTGGTTGACGACGTCGGCCAGGCCGTAGGCCATCCAGGCGTCGGCGGGCTCGCCGTCGCGGCCGGCACGGCCGGTCTCCTGGTAGTAGCCTTCGATGTTCTTGGGCAGGTCCAGGTGGGCCACGAAGCGCACGTCGGGCTTGTCGATGCCCATGCCGAACGCGATGGTGGCGCACATCACCAGGCCGTCCTCGCGCAGGAAGCGATCCTGGTGGCGGCGGCGCACGTCGGCGTCGAGGCCTGCGTGGTAGGGCAGGGCCGAGATGCCTTCGGCGCTCAGCCATGCCGCGGTCTCTTCCACCTTCTTGCGGCTCTGGCAGTAGACGATGCCGGCGTCGCCTTCGTGCTCGTCGCGCAGGAAGCGCAGCAGCTGCTTCTTGGCCTCGTCCTTCTCGACGATCGCATAGCGGATGTTGGGCCGGTCGAAGCTCGAGATGAATTCGCGTGCGCCCGTGAGCGCGAGACGCTCGCGCATGTCGGCGCGCGTGTGGTCGTCGGCGGTGGCGGTGAGCGCCACGCGCGGCACGTTGGGAAAGCGCTCGTGCAGCTGCGCGAGCTGCAGGTAATCTTCGCGGAAGTCGTGGCCCCACTGGCTGACGCAATGGGCCTCGTCGATGGCCACCAGGCTCAGCAGCCCGCGCTCGTCGAGCGAGGTGAGCATGGCCATGAAGCGCGGATTGGTGACGCGCTCGGGCGCCGCATACAGCAGCACCAGCCGCCCGCTCATCATCTCGCGCTCGACGTGCTGCGCCTGCTCGCCCGAGAGCGACGAATTGAGGAAGGCGGCGTGCACGCCGAGCTCCTCGAGCGCACCGACCTGGTCGTGCATCAGCGCGATCAGCGGGCTGATGACGAGGGTCACGCCCAGACCGGCGCGGTGGCGCGCGATCGCCGGCACCTGGTAGCACAGGCTCTTGCCGCCGCCGGTGGGCATCAGCACCATGGCGTCGTCGCCGGCCGTCACCGTCTGGATGATGTCCTGCTGTTCGCCGCGGAAGGCGCTGTAGCCGAAGACATGCTGCAGGATGCCGTGCAGATCCTGATCGGGGGCACTGCGGCGGCGCGCCGGATCGGCGGCGACGCGCACGGCCTCGTTGGCCGCCAGCCCCGCGGGGCGCGTGGTCGGCAGGGAATCGAAGTCGTAGTCGTAGTCGAGATCAGACACGGAAAGGGCCGGTGCGGGCGAATCGCGCGATCGCGCGACAGCCAAAAGACAAGGCCTCCATGGTACAGGGCGTGGGTAAAGCGGGCGGGCGCGAATGCGGCGATTCCGGCCTGAATGCGCGCGCCGAGGCAGCCTTCGCGCGCATGTCGCAGAATCGCCGGCACGACCCTGAACGGAGCCACGATGTCGACCAAAGCCGAAGAACTGCGCGCCAAGCTCATCCGCAATTTCAACGAGGTGCCGCTGGCGCGCGAAACCCGCGAGCCGCTCTACGACAGCCTGAATGCCCGCCTGGGGCGCGGCACGGCGGCGCTCAAGCTGGGCGCCAGCATCGACCTGCTGGAACCCGGCAAGCGCGGCTGCCCTTACCACCTGCACCATGCGCAAGAGGAGATGTTCGTCGTGCTCGAAGGCCACGGCACGATGCGCGTGGCCGGCGAGATGCTGCCCGTCAAGGCGGGCGATGTCGTCTTCGTGCCGCCCGGCCCGGACTATCCGCACCAGATGATCAACACCTCGGATGCGGTGCTGAAGTACCTGTCGATCTCGACCCGGGACCTGCCCGAAGTCGTCGAGTATCCCGACTCCAACAAGGTGATGACCAACGCGCGCACCGGCGGCAATGACTTCGGCTTCGCGCGCATGAACCGCCGCGACACCGACCTGGACTACTGGGACGGCGAGCCCTGAGCCGCCCCCGCGTCAGGTCAGCCCTGGCCCTGCGGCGAGAAACCCCACTGGGTGACGGTCGGCGTTTCGTCGGCCGGCGCCGAGTTGGGGTTGTACGACAGCGCGCTGCCCTCTTGCAGCGCCTGTTCGTACAGCGGCAGGAAGTCGCGGTTCTGCGGCAGGCGCAGCTTGTCCGGATCCAGCGGCGCATAGACGCTGATCACCGCCTGGAACGCCCCACGGGCCTCGCAGGCGGCGATGGCGTCCGCGTCCGAGCGGAGGTCCTCGTCCTGCCGCAGCAGCAGCAGGCCCTCGCGCGACAGGCCGACCCGGGGCGGGGCGTCCATCGGGTCGGTCTGGGAACGGAACCTGGCGCGGAATTGATAGACGGCGACGATAGCCATGGCGAACTCGGGGTGGACCAGCGCGAAGCATACCGGCAGCGGCCAAACGTGCCCCAAACCCGAGGTTTTGCCCGAGGCGGCGCGCCGGGCGCCCGGCATAATCCAGGCTCACCTTCCGGTGCCGGCGAGGCGTCCCGGCCCTGCCGGCCGCTGCCGGGCAGCGGAATCCTGTAGCCGCCACTTCCGGCGGCCGGCCACGGGGGAGCCGTCCCCCAAATTTCCTGGAGCACGCACATGGCGTCAGTCAACAAAGTCATCCTCATCGGCAACTGCGGGCGCGACCCGGAGGTTCGCTACACCCCCAGCGGCACCGCCATCTGCAACGTCTCGGTGGCCACCTCCAGCCGCCGCAAGGACAAGGCCAGCGGCGAAAGCATCGAAGACACCCAGTGGCACCGCGTCACGTTCTACGACCGCCTGGCCGAGATCGCCGGTGAATACCTCAAGAAGGGCAAGCCGGTCTACATCGAGGGCCGCCTGAAGTACGGCAAGTACACCGACAAGGACGGCATCGAGCGCAACACCGTCGACATCGTCGCCGAACAGATGCAGATGCTGGGCGGCCGCGACAGCGGCGGCGAGGAAAGCGGCGGCGGCAGTGGCGGGCGCTACCTCGCGCCGCGCGACGGCATCGACGGCGGCGACGAGCGCCCGTCCCGTCCGGCCGCACGCCCCGCGCCGACGGCTTCCCCGCGTCCGGCGCCGAAGGCGTCGACCGGCTTCGACGACATGGACGACGACATTCCCTTCTGAGGCGCGGCTGGTTGAATCGGTAACGATTCCGAAGATGGTTCCGGCGATCGGCCGGTTCATCGATCGACATGAGGGGAGGAGGTCTGCAAGGATCTCCTCCCTTTTTTGTGGCCTGGCCTAGCCCGGTGTTTGTCGACGCCGCACGCTGCGTCGCGATCGACGGTGATGCGTGCCGGTGTTGCATTGCGGCTGCAAGTTCCAGGCATCGCCTGCCGCCAGGCTTGACCAAGCAGTAAAGACTATTTACTATTCGCTTCGTCGCTCGAAAGAGCTGCCACTCCGACGCCCCGCAAGACGTCAAGGACACATCGTGAACAACCGGCATTCCATCAACAACGCGCTACCCGTCTCGGGTCTGTGTGCGTTCGTGCGTGTCGCCGCGATGTCCCTGGTCGGGGTCGATGGCCGTGATCCGCATGCCCAGCATCTGCTCGCCTCGAAGCGACCCTTGAAGGATCGCCAGGAGGAGTGCCAGATGCATCCGGGAGAGGAAGGCGCGTAAGCGCCCGCCCTCCAAGCTCTGATTTCAGGGGCCCGGATTCCGCAAGGATCCGGGCCCTTTCGTTTCTTCCTTTGCCTCTCCACTTCGGGTGTGCCCATGCACTCCGTCGCCGCAAACCTCACGGTGTGCGCGGTGTCGGGATGTGCGCGGGCCGGACCCGGCTCACGTGCAGCGAGACACCGCATCCGACGGGATGACTCGCGCATGGACACAGCCGAAGTGGAGACACCAGCAACGACGTCGTGTTCGTCCAGCCGGTCAGGACGCCAGGCTTTCATCCTGGCAACGCGGGTTCGAATCCCGCACACGACCCCATGACCAAAGGTGCTCGCGCGCCGACGCAGCGCGAGGATCGCAAACCGGCCGCAAGGATTGGGCGGCACCGGAACCCGTCACCGGAACCTTCGCGTCTTTGCATTTGCCTCGTTGACTCAGCGGTCAGAGTGCCGGCCTGTCTAGTCGAAAGTCGCGGGTTCGAATCCCGCACGAGGCGCCAGACACGAGTCTCGTTAGCTCAGTTGGATCAGAGCGCCGGCCTACGAAGCCGGAGGTCGCACGTTCGAGTCGTGCACGAGACGCCATTTTTCATCTCGGTGTGGCGCAGTTGGCAGCGCGGATGCTTCGGGAGCATCAGGTCGCAGGTTCGAGACCTGCCGCCGAGACCAGCAGACATGCGTGCGCTTGGGTGTGGCCGTAGCTCAATGGCAGAGCTGCGGAATGTGACTCCGCAGGTGCCGGTTCGACTCCGGCCGGTCACCCCCAAGCGCATCCATCCAGATCAACCCCCTGGTGGCGGCGTAGGCCGACGTCAATCTACGCGTCCGTAGCTCAGTGGCAAGAGCACGACTCTCCGAAGGTCGGGGCCGGTGGTTCGAGTCCACCCGGACGCACCACAAATCGTGCAACTCACAGGCCCGCGAAAGGAGGGCGTCCATGCGGGCGGAACATCATCATCATGTCCTCCAGCTCGATATCCAGGGCACGCCCCAGGCGTGGATCTCGATCGAGCAGGCGGCCTCTCACTACGCTACCGGCTCGGTCGCATGGGAAGAGGGCGAGGGTCCGCTGCGCACGTTGCGCGGCGGCTGGAACGCCGTCATCGGCCGTCAGTCGGTGATGGACATCCACCCGATCATCGCGTTGAGCGGCGCATCGCGCGTGAACCTGTTCGACGTCACGCCCTCGATCAGCAAGACCAAGCTGCTGCGTCGCGACCGGATGACTTGCGCCTATTGTGGACAGAGCTTTCACGAGCGCGACCTGCAGTGCGAACACATCCTTCCTGAGAGCCGTGGAGGCGCCTGGAGCTGGATGAACCTGGTCACCGCATGCGCCTGGTGCAACGGTCGCAAGGCCGATCGCACGCCCGAGGAAGCCCGCATGCCGCTGATGTACCTGCCGTACGTCCCGAGCCGGTTCGAGGACTTCCTACTTGCCGGCCGCAACATCCGCGCGGACGTGCATGACTGGCTCGCGGCGCGGCTGCCGAAGGCGTCGCGGCTGAACTAGTGGTTGACTCCCCTCGATGGGCGGCCTGCGGGTCGCCCATTCTTCATTGCGCGCGCGTTCTTTGCGCGGAGCCTGGCGCATCAGCCCCGGAGGGACTCCCAGCTCAATCCGAACTTGATCAAGTACTTGCGCAGGCGATCGGCGTCGTTGACGATACTACGTTGCTCCCGCGAGCGGTCGAACAGACGTCGCCCTGCTTCCGACAACGTACGTGACTCCCGGCAGACACGAACCACGGATTCGAGTTGCAGCCGGTCGAACAGATCGATCTCCTCGAGCGCCCCCGTCCCCAGCAACAGGGCCAGATCGACGCCCTCTGCCCCGGCCGTCGAGGATCGGCGTTGCCAGAGCCATTTCAAGCGCCGTATCTCGGCGTCAACAAGCGACGTCGAGATACGGCCGCCATCGGCCAGGGTCGCAAGCCGTGTGACGCTTGCCGACAAGTCGCGGAAGTTGCCGCTCCAAAGGGCGTCGCCTGTTTGCGCGAACTTCAGGTACTGCGTCTTCGCCTCGACGTTGAAGCGTACCGCTCGCCCCGACTCGGCGATTGCGCGAGCCAGGAGAAAGTCGACATTGGGCTCGAGGTCTTCGGGCCGTTGCGCCAACCCAGGCAGCGTGTACGACCAGAGATTGATCCGCGCGAACAGGTCATCCCGAAACCTGCCTTCGGCGACATCGACGCGCAGGTCGCGGTTTGTCCCGGCGATCAACTGAAAATCGCTGCTCGTCTCGCGATCGCTGCCGACCGGAAGAAAGCGCTTTTCCTCCACCGCCTTGAGCAGCATGGCCTGCTCGTCGAGACCGAGTTCGCCGATCTCGTCCAGGAACAGTACGCCTTCGTGCGCGGTGCGCAGCAGCCCGGCCCGTTCCGTCACCGCACCCGTGAACGCACCCTTCTTGTGGCCGAACAGCGTCGATGCCGCGCCGTCGCCGTGCAGCGTGGCGCAGTTCACCTCGACGAAGTCACCCTTGACCTGATGCCGCGACTTTTTCAGCTCGAACATGCGGCGCGCCAGATGCGATTTGCCGGCGCCGGTCGGACCGGTCAGCAGGATCGGTGCACGCGAGCGCACGGCCACCCGCTCGATCTCTTCGATCAGGGCGTTGAACTGCTTGTTGCGCGTCGCGATCCCGCTCTTGAGGAAGTCGAGGGCTTCGGTCTGGGCTTGTTCGAAGCGCTGCGCGAGCACGTCATAGCGCGACAGATCCAGGTCGATGAGCGTGAAATTGCCCGCATCGCCCCGTGTCTGTTTCTTCGGCGGCGCCGTCTGCAGCAGCACGCCGGGAATGAAGCGCGACTCCACCATCAGGAACATGCAGATCTGCGCCACGTGCGTTCCGGTGGTGATGTGCGCCCAGTACTGCTCGTGGGCCGGATCGAAGCGATAACCGCGCGCCCAGTCGTAGAGCGCGGCATACATCTCGCCGAAGTCCCACGGATCTGCGATGTCCATCGCCACGAGGTTGACGACGGTCTCGGGCGACGCGGTCGCGATGTCCTTCTGCAGTTGCAGCGCCAGGCCCACGTGCCGCGGCGTGTAGATCAGCTCGAGCCGGTCGATCACCGTGTCTTCGTGTTGAACCAGCGACAGCGTCGGCCGCCACTTCTCCCAGCGTCCTGCGCCTTGGCCCGAATCCAGCTGCGTGCCGAGGAAGCCGACGACGACGGTTTTCTTAGTCATAGCCTTGCTTATATCAGCCTAGCTCAGATTCTATCGTTTCCAGATATCGCAAGCCCTTGTTGGATCGGACTGCAATTCAACTCTTCGGCTTTCCTCATAGGGATCAAAGGCTTACGTCATCTCGGACCGTCTGCGACGGACTCTGGCACAGCCGTTGCAATAGACAAGACAAGAACAAGTTGAATGCAACGAGGAGAACGCTCATGGTCAACACCCAACTCTTTCAAACGCTCAAGGGCGCGCTGCTGCCCAACGCGAACACGGCCAACGCCGAACAGGCGCCGGCCTACGCGTTCACGCCGCGCCACCGGCTCGCGCAACTGGCCGCGACTGGCTGCCTGGGCCAGACCTTCCATGCGAACGCCGAAGCGCAACTCGACGCCGTGCTGGCGCTGGCCAAGGAGCTCGACGCTGCCTTCGTCGCCAAGACTGCGCTGTACGCCCGCGAAGCAGGCTTCATGAAGGACATGCCCGCCTTGCTCGCGGCGACGCTGGCGGCACGCGACGTGGCCCTGCTGGGCCAGGTGTTCGGCCGCGTGATCGACAACGGCAAGATGCTGCGCAACTTCGTGCAGATCGTGCGCAGCGGTGCCGTGGGCCGCAAGTCCCTCGGTTCGCGTCCCAAGAAGCTGGTGCAGCAGTGGCTGCTGACCGCGAGCGAGAAGCAACTGCTGAACGCCGCGGTGGGCAACGCGCCGTCACTGGCCGACGTGGTCAAGATGGTTCATCCGAAGCCCGACGACGCTTGGCGCGCCGCATGGTTCGCCTGGCTGATCGGCAAGCCGGTCGATGAAGCGGCGCTGCCGCCCATCACCCAGGCCTTCGAGCGCTTCAAGCGCGAGAGCGCCCGGGGCGCGGCGGCCGAGGTACCTGACGTTCCGTTCCAGATGCTGACCGCCCTCGAACTGACGGCGACCCAGTGGGCTCAGATCGCTCGCACGGGTTCGTGGCAGATGGTGCGCCAGAACCTGAACACGTTCGCGCGCCATGGCGTCTTCGAGCTGCCGGGCATGACCGAGGCGATCGCGGCGAAGCTGCGCGACCCGCTGTCCGTGGCGAAGGCTAGTGTGATGCCGTACCAGCTGATGTCGGCCTTCAAGGCGACGGGCGACGCCGTCCCGGCAGCCGTTCGCGATGCCCTGCAGGACGCCATGGAACTGGCGATCGGCAATGTGCCGCGCTTCGAGGGTCGCGTCGTGGTGTGCCCCGATGTGTCGGGCTCGATGAGCTCGGCCGTGACGGGTCATCGCGGCTCGGCGACGTCGAGCGTGCGTTGCATCGATGTGGCGGCCCTGGTCGCCGCCTCGATCCTGCGCAAGAACCCGGGGGCGCGCGTGTTGCCGTTCGAGCAGGCCGTGGTGCAGTTGTCGCTGAACGCTCGGGATTCCGTGATGACCAACGCGCAGGCGCTGGCCAAGATCGGGGGCGGTGGCACCAACTGCAGCGCGCCGCTGGCGTTGCTGAACAAGGAGCGTGCCTCCGTGGATCTGGTGATCCTCGTCTCGGACAACGAGTCGTGGGTCGATGCGAACCGGCGCGGTGCGACGCAGACGGTGCGCGAGTGGGAGCTGCTGAAGGCACGCAACCCGCAAGCGCGGCTGGTCTGCATCGACATCCAGCCGGGCGCGACGACGCAGGCGGCGGAGCGTGCCGACATCCTGAATGTCGGTGGCTTCTCCGACGCGGTGTTCACGATGGTCTCCAGCTTTGCCGACGGCAAAGCCGGCGCCGATCACTGGGTGGGCGAGATCGACAAGATCTCGCTGACCCCGCAGTAGAAGGAGAGATGAAGGCGCCGCATGCGAATGCGCGCAGGAGTACAGCACACCAGGCCGTGCGGGCCCGCAAGCCCGCAGCCGCGCGAGCGGCAGGCCGCTCTTGCGAATCTGGTCGCGTGCGGCGCCCCTTTGAATGAATGCTGTCGCGTGGCGAATGCTGGTGGGATTACATCGACCTGTATCCATCTCACCGATCGTTTGTCGCCACGCGGGGGCCAGTGAGGAATTGAAGATTTCAGCGCGAATGCTGGCAGGACTACATCGGATGCCTGGGGTTCGAATCCCTGGCCGGGAAACCGGTAATGGCTACGTCTTGCCGTCCCTTGTCGCGCCGTTGTTTGATGTCTTGTTGCGAATGCTGGTGGAACTACAGACTCTTAATCTCGTGGTCGCAGGTTCGAACCCTGCCGGCTCCGTCCTTCGGGAGGAACCGTAGCTCAGTGGGTAGAGCACGATGTTTCGCCAAAACCTTGTCGCAACGAGGCATCTCCCTTTTGGCGGTGAATGCAGGTGGGTTACTGGTAGCGCGCGCGGCTTCGGCTGTGAGGCCCGGGTTCGAATCCCGGCCCGGAAACGGGTGGCGCAGAAAAACACTTCACCGACCTTGGTCACCGCATCTTTGTTGAAGAGAATGAGTCATGGAACAGAACTACAACATTCAAGACGTCGCCGGCGGCGTGTCGATCAAGATGTGGACGCGCGGCGTCCCCGTCGAGGACGAAGCGCGCAAGCAGCTCGCGAACGCCGCGCGGCTGCCCATCGTGTTCAAGCACATCGCTGCAATGCCCGACGTCCACCTGGGCATCGGCGCGACCGTGGGCTCGGTGATCCCGACGCTGAAGGCGATCATTCCGGCCGCAGTCGGTGTCGACATCGGCTGCGGGATGATGGCCGCCAAGACGACGCTGCGCGCCGAGGACCTCCCGGACAACCTGGGACCGCTGCGCTCGGCGATCGAGCGCGCGGTACCTCACGGTTCGAACCCGCGCAGCCGCGGCCGCGACCAGGGAAGCTGGGAGAACCCGCCGGAAACCGTGGACCAGATCTGGGGCACGCTCGTTGACGAGTTCGACGCGCTGTGCGACCTGCATCCGCGCCTGAAGAACACGAACAACCGCAAGCACCTGGGAACGCTGGGTACGGGCAACCACTTCATCGAGGTCTGCCTCGATGAGGAAGGGGCTGTGTGGTTCATGCTGCACTCGGGTTCGCGCGGGGTCGGCAACGCGATCGGGACGCACTTCATCGAGCTCGCGAAGAAGGATGCGGAACGTCATGAACGCAACCTGCCCGACCAGGATCTGGCGTACTTCGAAGAAGGCGCCCAGTACTTCGGCGACTACGTGCGCGCGGTGAGCTGGGCACAGAAGTTCGCGCAACGCAACCGCGAAGTGATGATGACCAACCTGATCGCGACCGTTCGCAAGGTGATCACCAAGCCGTTCGAGTCGCACGTCGAGGCCGTGAACTGCCATCACAATTACGTGCAGCAGGAGCGTCACTTCGGCGAGGACGTGTTCGTCACCCGCAAGGGCGCGGTGAGCGCGGCCAAGGGCCAGATGGGCATCATCCCGGGCAGCATGGGCGCGCGCAGCTTCATCGTGCGCGGCCTCGGCAATCCGGAGAGCTTCGACAGCTGCAGCCACGGTGCCGGCCGCGTGATGAGCCGCACCAAGGCGAAGAAGCTGTTCACGGTGGATGACCAGATCAAGGCGACGGAGGGCGTCGAGTGCCGCAAGGACAAGGACGTGATCGACGAGATTCCGATGGCCTACAAGGACATCGACGCCGTGATGGCCGCCCAGCGCGACCTGGTCGAGGTGGTCCACACGTTGAAGCAGGTCGTTTGCGTGAAGGGATGAGGGGCGGATGCCCTCTCCCTTCAGATTGAAGGACAAGGAGAGAGGGAATGAACGAGAAGACCATCCTGAGCGCGCATCCGGTCTCTGACGCGATGCGCGCCTCCGTGCTCGCGACGTTGACGGAGCTGGAACGGCGTCACGACGTCGCAGTGCTGTTCGCATGCGAATCCGGCAGCCGTGGCTGGGGCTTCGCCTCGCCCGATAGCGACTACGACGTGCGCTTCGTGTACGTCAACCGGCTTTCCTGGTACCTGACGGTCGAGCCTGGCCGCGACGTCATCGAGCAGCCGATCAACGACGAGCTCGACGTCAGCGGCTGGGATCTGCGCAAGACCCTGCAACTGATGCGCGACTCCAACCCGACGCTGCTCGAATGGCTTCGTTCGCCCATCCTCTACAGGCAGGAGGACGCGTGGGTTGAGCGTTTGCGCCGGCTGGCCGAGCAAAGCTTCTCGCCGGTGCGTGGCTACCACCACTACGTCTCGATGGCGAAGAAGAACCTGCGCGAACACCTGTACGGCGACGTCGTCCGCTACAAGAAGTACCTATACGTCCTGCGGCCGCTCCTGGCGGCGCGCTGGATCCGCAGCGGTCGAGGCGTGCCGCCCATGCGCTTCGCCGAACTGGTCGAGGCGACGGTCTCCGAGACGGCGTTGATCGAGGAGATCAACGCGCTGCTGGAGGTCAAGATGCGACAAGGCGAAGCTGCGACCAGCGCGCGCTGGACGGGCATCCATGACTTCATCGAGCGCGAGCTGGCGGTTGCCCAGGCGCATGCCTTCGCAAGCCACCCGAAGGCCGACGCCAGCGAGCTCGATGCCTACCTGCATCAAGCCGTGCTTCATTTCGAGGCACGGCCCCAAGACTAAGAACGAGAATTCCCATGATCGAACTTGATGGTTCCGTCGGCGAGGGCGGCGGACAGATCCTGCGCACATCCCTGTCCCTGGCCATGTGTACCGGGCAGGCCTTCACGCTTGAGCGCATTCGTGCGCGACGCAGCAAGCCAGGCCTGATGCGGCAACACCTGACCTGCGTGCAAGCTGCGGCGAAGGTGAGTGGGGCGACTGTGCGCGGCGCGGAGCCGGGCTCGACCACCCTCGTCTTCGAGCCCGGCCCCGTGAAGGCGGGCGACTACGAGTTCAGCGTGGGGACGGCGGGCAGTTGCACGCTGGTGCTGCAGACGCTCTGGCCGGCTCTGATGCTGGCTGAGTCGTCGAGTCGCCTGAAGCTGGGCGGAGGTACCCACAACCCGATGGCCCCGCCGTTTCACTTCCTGGAGCGGTGCTTCGCGCCGCTGCTGCGTCGACTAGGTGCGGGGTCGGAACTCGACCTTCGCCGCCTGGGCTTCTATCCCGGCGGTGGCGGAGAGATCAACGTGACTGTTCATTCAGCAGCGGAGGCGCTCCAGCCGTTCGATCTGATCGAGCGCGGTCGGCCGATCGAGTCCTACGCGGAGTGTCTGGCGCCGGCTCTGCCCGGTGCCGTGGCGCGGCGCGAACTCGATCATCTCGGACGTGCTCTCGGGTGGGAGGCTGAGCAGCTTCGGACGCCTCCCGTCCGCCAGAACGAAGGCCCTGGAAATGCGCTGATGGCGACGCTGGCCTACGAGAACGTCAGCGAGCTCTTCACGCAGTTCGGCGAGAGGGGCGTCAGCTCCGACAACGTGGCCAATGCACTCGTGAAGGAGGTTCGCGCCTACGAGGCGTCCACCGCGGCTCTCGGGCCGCACCTGGCGGATCAATGGGCGCTGCCGTTGGCCCTGGCGGTCTGGCGTCGCGGAGGCGAAGGGACGTACACGTGCACGGAGCTCACGGATCATGCGACGACCAACTTCTCGGTGATCGAGCGGCTTCTTCCTGTACGGTTCCTCACCAAGGCCATCGCCGGTGGCTGGTCCGTCTGCGTGCGGGCGCGTTGAGCAACGCAGGATGAACTGGCTGGCCCGATTCCTGAAAGACGCTTGCCGCACTGCTGGCGACGACTGCTGGGCTCGCCGACGGCCGACTCGCTGAGGCGGCTGTGGGCCTCAGCCCATGATCGGGTCGAAACCAGACTTCAGCTCAGCATCGGCAATCAGCTGCGCGCCACCGGCGTGCTCAATGGCTCGAACTGAACGAAGGCGGCTTCGTTCGGCAGGCGGTGCCCGCCTGTCAGCGCGCGGCCGCACCGTCGTCGCCGGCCTATCCTCGCGAAACTGCGCCAGCCTCTGCGCATACGGATCCAAGACGTCCTCCGGCTTTCCAAGAGCCAGCCCCACCACCACCGCGAACCTCGTCGGCGTGACCTGCCCGTGCACCATGAGCTCGTCCACCAGGGCCAGTAGCGCATCGCGATTCGTCTGGATCAGCTCCGTGGCGCGCGTGTGTTCGGCCTGGAGCAACGCCTCGATCGCCGCATTGCTGGCTTCCACGTCAGTGCAGAAGTTGTCCTCGCTGTTCGTCGAGACATCGCTGCGGCCGATGCGCGGGCCGTGACCGAGGTGGCGGATCATGCGGGCGGCTGTTTCGGTGGCCTTGCGCAGGTCGCTCTCTGCGCCGCTCGAGCTCAGCTCGCATCCGAAGACGAGCAGTTCCGCCGCTCGGCCGGCAAGGCTGGTGCAGATCGAGTCCTGCAGGTTGCGTCGCGACCAGACCTTGCGCGAGGTGTACGCGTTGTAGCCGCCTTCGAAGCTGGCCACATGGATCTTGATCTCCTGCGGCGCGCGGCCGAACAGGAGCGCGTGCACAAGGCCATGACCTGCCTCGTGGACGGCAAGCAGAGCCCGGAAGTCGGCGTTGTTGCGCTGGCGCAGCCGGTTGATCTCGAAGGGCGCGGCGATGGCCTGCGACTGGCCGCGCCAATGCGCGACCAGGCTGCGGCCATCGGCGGTGAGGCCCACGGTCTCGCCGGAGGCCGCCCCGCGTTCGAGCGCCCACAGCGCCGCCTTGGCCAGCCCGGCGCCGAGGATCGCGTGCAGCGACGAGAACAGCGGCCGTGTGCCCTGGGCGGGGAAGACGCCGTTGGCGTAGATCTGCTCGCGCACGCTGGCATCGAGTTCGAAACGCAGGCCGCAACGGTCGCCGGTCTCGCGGGCGTATCGCTCACAGCCCTGCTCGATCAACTGTTCGTAGGCGCGGCGCGAGAGCGAGGGATAGATCACATGCTCGTTGCCGAGTCGTGCCACCTGCTCCGGCTTGAAGCGCGTGTTGAGCGCCTGCTTGACGTCGATGACGCTCAGCTTGCCTGTCAGCTCATGGAAGATGTCTGCGTCGCTGTCGCAGTCGTCGACGCTGGTGGCGAGGTCCTCGTAGGCCTCGTCGAGGTTGCCGCAGACGAAGACGAGCAGGCGGCTGTAGTCGGTCTCCCATCGCTGCTGGCTGTCCTCGCGGAAGGCGCGCAGGCGCTCCTGGATCTGCTCGGGCGCCCAGGACATGATCTCCATCAGCGGCTCGTCGAGCTTGAGGTTGCGCTGCAGTTCCTGCGCCTCCCAGCTGCGCAGCTTGAAGCGCAGCTTGGCGTCGCCTGCCTCGGCACGTTCGGCATCGAAGGCGGCCTCGGCGATGGACGACTCGATGTCGCCCAGGAGCGAGAGCGCGGGCGGCAGGCGGCCATCGGACAGCAGCGCCCACACGTCCTGGTAACGCTCCACGCGCAGTTCGCCACGCTTGTTGTCGATAGTGCGAAAGCGCTGGAATTCGTCGAGCACGAGGATGCCGGGCTCGCCCTCGCGCACGCCGGACTGCGCCAGCATGCCCGAGATGCTCTGCGCACCGCGCCAGCCGGCGCCGTTCGAGAAGCCATCCATCTGCACCTCGACGAAGCGGTCGTAGAAGCCCAGCAACTGGGCCAGGCGGCGTACCAGTTGTGTCTTGCCGGTGCCGGTCAGGCCCCAGAGACAGACGATGACGGGCCGCGCGACGAGTTCTGGCAACACGTACCAGGCACGCATGGAATCGATGACGCGGTCGACGATGGCGTCAATGCCGAACAGTTCGGTCTTGAGCCGGGCGGAGATGTCCTGCAGCTGTCGGTTCTTCTGCGCCAGCTGCTCGCGCAGTTCAAGGGGATCAGTCATCCCAGTCCTTTCTTCGCAGCAGCGCCTGCAGCGCCATGCGGTCGGCGCGGCGCTGGGCACCGCGGCTCTGGATGTGTTGGCCTGCACCGCGCAAGCCGCGCTGGGAGAGTGCGCGCGCCACGGGGTCACGCGCGCCGGGGCTCGTCTCGAGCACCAGCGTCATGGGCTGCTTCATGCGGCGCAGGGCCTTGACCCGCCCCTCGTCAAGGGCGCGGGAACGGAGTTGTGCACTCATTTCGGTTCCGAAAAGCAAAAGCCCCGGCTCTGGTGGCTGCGGGGCTTTTCTTAGCCGGCGCGGTCTGAGGCCGTATCTGTGAACAGACACGGTTCAGCCGGGGCTCGGGAACCGTGTTCAGTCGATCGTCGAGATGAACAAGGAGGACATAGAGGGAATCTCCGTTATGCGGGCGCTGTCGTGGGCGCCTCCAGCAATAGGGTGCGGATCATGAAGGCGGCGTCGCCAATGCGCAAGCGTTTCGGCTGTGCTGCGTTGTGTCGCGCCAACGAGCGGCGGCTTGGCCGGAACCGTTCTTCGCTGCGCTGGTCTTCGTGCTCGGCTCGACCGGTCAGCCCAGCGTCCCCGCGCGCAGGCGGCTCAGCGACGGGCCGCCATTGAGCGCGGCCAGGCAGCTCGCCGCGACGTCGTCGGCGGGCGCGCCGGCTTCCCAGGCGTCGGCCAGGGCCAGGACGCCTTGCCGCGCGCTGCGTGACCACGAACCGCCCAGCGGATCCTGCGCGTCGGCACGCAGCTTGGCGCAGTACAGCGCTCGCGCGTCGGGGCTGGAGCCGACGAGGCGCAGCAGCGGTTGCAGCGCCGCATCGAAGGCGTTGGCGGGCAGCGGTTCGCGGCCGCTCGGCTGCGCATGCCACGCGCAGAGATATTCGACCGGGCCGAGGCTGCGGCCGTGGCCGAAGGCGGCGCTGCCTTCGACGGAGCCTTGCCGCGCGGTGCCCCAGGCTGCCAGCCGCCCGCTGGGCAGCCGGCCGCTGCGCAAGGCCTGGACGAGCGCGTCGGCGACCAGCGCCTGCACGGCCGGTTCGCCCTGGCGTTCAATGTGGCACAGCAGGTTGACGAAGGCCGGGTAGAGCGCGTCCCCCAGGCCGGTGCAGACGGTCTCCATCAGCTCGGTACGGCCTTGCGCCTCGGGCAGCGCGCCGAGGCCGTCGACCAGGGCCTGCGCGGCCGCGAGCCAGTCGGGCTGCGGCTTGAGCATGCCCGGCCTC
>JBJMWF010000282.1:0-7437 GCA_045810265.1 Vitreoscilla sp.
AAGTGGCTCGACGAACGCATCGTCGACGAGGCGCTGCACGGCGCCGACTTCCTGCTGCGCATGCAGGCGCCCGAAGGCTTCTTCTACACCACCGTGTTCGACAAGTGGAGCAAGGACGAGCACCAGCGCGAGATCTGCTCGTACGCGACCCAGAAGGGCATCAAGTCGGCCGACTACCAGGCCGGCTTCCGCCAGGGCGGCGGCCTGGCGATCGCGGCGCTGGCGCGAGCTGCCGGCGCACATCGCGACGGCGAGTTCACGCGCCGGGCCTGGCTGGACGCGGCGGTGCGCGGCTTCGAACTGCTGCAGGCGCGCAACGCGGAGTTCCTCGACGACCACGTCGAGAATCTGATCGACGATTACTGCGCCCTGCTGGCTGCCAGCGAGCTCTTCCTGCGCACCGGCGACGCGCGCTGGCGTGACGCGGGCGCGGCGCGCGCCCGCGCGATGATCGACCAGCAGGACGCGGGCGGCTTCTGGTGGTGCGACCGCGCCCGCACCCGCAGCTTCTTCCATGCAAGCGACGCCGGCCTGCCGTACCTGGCACTGATGCGCTTTCTCGAGTGCGAGCCGGAACCGGAGCTCGTGGTGCAGATCCGCGCGACGCTGCTGCGCGGCCTGCGTTTCGAGCTCGCGATCACGCAGGCCGTCGCCAACCCGCTCGGGTACCCGCGCCAATACGTCGCGCTGCCCGGCCGCGAGGGGACGACGCAGTTCTTCGTGCCGCACGACAACGAGAGCGGCTACTGGTGGCAGGGCGAGAACGCCCGCCTCGGATCGCTCGCGACGGCCGCGCGTGCCGCGCAATGCCTGCACCTGGCCGACGAGGCGTTCGACGCGGAACTGGCGGACTACGCCCAGCGCGCGCTCGACTGGCTGTTCGGCGCCAACCCGTTCGACACCTGCATGCTGCAGGGCTGGGGCCACAACCCGCCGCGCTACGAGCCCGGGTTCTGGAACGCGCCCGGTGGCGTGTGCAACGGCATCACGTCCGGCCTCGCCGACGAGACCGACATCGATTTTCGCAAGCCCGAAGAGACCGAACCGGCGCATTCATGGCGCTGGACCGAGCAGTGGATCCCGCACGCCGCGTGGCTGTTCAGCGCGCTGGCCTACGGGAAACCGCCGCCGACAACATCGTTTCACTCCATCGACGCGGACAGGCGCTGACCCCGGAGCGCCTGTAGCCGCCTGCAGAGGCTGCCATGTCCTTTCGTTTGAACCCCTTCGCATCGGCGGCGCTGCTGATGTCCGGAGCGATCGCTCCTGCCCTGGCGCAACAGGCCGCGCCGGCGCCCCAACAAGCGGCGTCGGCCGTCCCACCGAATGACGTCCAGCTCGTCGAGATCAAGGGCATCCGCGCGTCCTATGCCAGCTCGCTGAGCAACAAGAAGGGCGCCGATGCCGTGGTCGAGGTCGTCACCGCCGAGGACATCGGCAAGCTGCCGGCCAAGAACGTGGCCGACACCGTGCAACGCCTGCCCGGTGTCAACATCAGCTCCAACTCCGGCGGCGACGGCGCCTTTGCCGATGCCAACCGCGTGAGCATCCGCGGCACCGCACCCTCGCTGACGCAGACGCTGATCAACGGCCACAGCGTGGGCAGCGCCGACTGGTTCATCGCCAACCAGGGCGTCAACGGCGGCGCCTCGGGCCGCAGCGTCAGCTACGACCTGCTGCCGGCCGAGATCGTCGGCAAGGTCACGGTCTACAAGACCTCGCAGGCCGACCTGATCGAAGGCGGCGCCACCGGCTCGGTCGACATCGAGACCCGCTCGCCGCTGAGCCTGTCCAAGCAGGTGACGGTCGACGGCTCCGCCACCGCGGCCTACAGCACCTCCACCCGCAAGACCGATCCGCAGATCAGCGGCCTGGTCGGCTGGAAGAACGAGGCCAAGACCCTCGGCGTGATCCTGCAGGCGTTCTCCGAGCGGCGCCACGACCGGCGCGATGGCCAGGAGTTCCTGGGCTACAACACCGTCTCGATGCAGGACATCTTCGGCCTGGCGCCGGTCGCCAATCCGGGCAACGATCCGACCATCGCCGCGCAGAACACGGCCAACGCCGCGGCGCTCGCCGCAAAGCAGGCGCAGTACCCCGGCCTGGACGGCGCCACCTTCGCCAACAACGTCAACGCGACGCTGCTGGAGATGTCCATGCAGCGCAAGGGCGCGATGCTGGATGTCGAGCTCAAGCCGACCAGCCGGCTGCGCCTGGACTTCAACGGCTTCTATTCCAAGCTCACCGAGACCAACCAGGACTCCAGCCTGGAGACCGAGCAGACCGCCCTGATCGGCATGGGCGTGCTGCCCGACACCTACCAGGTCAACTCGGGCGGCCTGCTGACCCAGGCGACCTGGAACCAGTCGTCCATGCCCGACTACGCGTCGACCGGCGCCTACGTCGCCGACTACGACAAGTACTACCGCCCCAACGAAAGCGCACGCGTCTACTACGCCGACGTCGACCTGGACTTCGCCGCGTCCGACAAGCTGCGCATCACCGGCAAGCTGGGCAAGACCCAGGCCGTCGGGTCCACGCCCAACGAGTACGCCTACGTGACCAACGTCGGCAACACCGGCCTGAGCTACCAGATGAACGGCCTGTACAAGCCGGGTGACGTCTCGTTCCCGGGCTATGCCAACACCGGCAACTTCAACGATCCGCATCTGTTCCTGGCCTACGACGGACTGAACAAGGTGAAGTCGACCGACCAGGAGACCTACTTCCAGTCCGATGCGGAGTACGCCACCGAAGCCGGCATCCTGGACGCGATCAAGTTCGGCGTGCGCCTGACCAACCACCAGCGCAGCGTGCTCGACTACTACAACGACGGCTGCCAGGCGCAGGTGCCCGACACCACCTACACGCAGTGCGTCGGCACCGCGCAGTGGGCCGGCCAGGTCGAGAACCGCTACGGCCAGGGACTGCACGGCGGCCCGGGATTCCTCAGCAACATCTGGCAGCTGAGCCCGTCCGAGATCACCAGCTACGTCAACGCGCCGGGCAACCTGCCGGGCTCGTCGCTGCCCTACTCCTGGCCCAGCAGCTTCGTCGTCAACGAGAAGACGCAGGCGCTGTACGGCATGGCCAAGCTGGTGGGCGAGCAATGGAAAGGCAACGCGGGGCTGCGCATCGTGCGCACGCGGCAGGTTGCCCATTACAACGAAGGGTCGGACGCCGCCGCGCCGGGCGACACGGTCTATCCGGATCCGCACAACGGCGACTACATCCACGTGACGACCAGCAAGACCTACACCGACTTGCTGCCCAGCGCGAACTTCAGCTATGACTTCGCGCGCAGCCTGGTCGGCCGCGTCGCCGCGTCGCGCACCATGACGCGCGCCGACTACACCGACCTGGCCGGCGCCGTCAGCCTGAACGGCCAGAACGGCACCGGCTCGGGCGGCAACCCGCAGCTCAAGCCGGTGCGCTCGACCAACTGGGACGCCTCGCTGGAGTGGTACTTCGCGCCGCAGGCACTGTTCGAAGTCGGCGTGTTCTACATGGACCTGACGTCCTACATCGGCTACGGCCAGACCACGGTGCTGGCGCCCAACCTGCAGCAGAACCCCATCGTCTCGACGCCCACCTATCCGTACACGGTGGCGCAACCGGTCAACGACAAGGGCACCAACAAGGGCTTCGAGATCTCCTGGCAGCAACCGATCGCCTGGGGCTTCGGGGCCAACCTGAACTACACCTGGGCGCTGGGACGCGACTCGAACGGCGCGCCGCTCGCCGGTTCGTCCAAGCACACCTACAACGCAGAAGGCTGGTACGAGAACGATTTCCTGAGCGCCCGCCTGACCTACAGCTATCGCTCGGACTTCCTGACCGGCATCGTCAGCGCGCTGCCGCAGTACGTGGCCGGCAGCGGCGACGTCTCCGCGTCGGTCAACGTCAAGCTGACCAACCAGCTCTCGCTGTCGTTCGACGCCAAGAACCTGGCGGGCGGGCTGGCACGCCAGTACGTGGTGCAAAAGGACATGCCCGCTGCGATCTACAACAACGGCAAGCAGTTCTACCTCGGCCTGAAGTACTCGATGTGACCCTTGCGCACGCGTGACGCGCGCGCACCCGAAAGCCCGCTCTTGATCACCACGCTTCCTCGCCAGCGCATCCTCTCGATCGATGCGTTCCGCGGCCTCACGATCCTCGTGATGGTCTTGGTCAACCAACTCGCCGGCGTCAGCGGCGTGCCGCAGTGGGCGCGCCACATGAAGGCCGACGCCGACGCGATGAGCTTCGTCGACGTCGTGTTCCCGGCCTTCCTGTTCATCGTCGGCATGTCGATCCCGTTCGCCCTGAACCAGCGCCGGGCGCGTGGCGACGACGGAGCGGCGCTGCAACGCCACGTCCTGGGCCGATCGCTGGGCCTGATCCTGCTGGGCCTGTTCATGGTCAACGCCGAGGACGGCTTCAACCCGGCCGCGATGCCGTTCAACATCGGCTGGTGGTCGCTCGGGCTGTACCTGTGCACCTGGCTGGTCTGGGGCGTGTACGGCAGCACCGCGATCGGCGGCCGCAACACCTGGCGGGCGGTCGGGGCGTTGGGGCTGTTGGTGCTCAGCTGCGCCTATCGGGGCGGGCCGGACGGCAAAGGCTGGCTGACGCACCAGTGGTGGGGCATCCTGGGCCTGATCGGCTGGGCCTACCTGATCTCGGCCTCGGCCTGGCTGGCCTGCCGGGGGCGGGTCGCGGTGCTGCTGCTTGTCGCGGCGGCCTGCATCGCGTTCTATGCGCTGTGCCATGCCTTCCCGGGCGCGGCGTATCCGAACTGGAGCGACCTGACCGACTGCGGCGGCCTGGTGTGTGAGACCTCGCTGACGCTGCTGGGTGTCATCACCAGCGTCGTCTTCTTCGCGCGGCCGGACGAGCGGGCGCCGGTGCGGCGCTTCGGCCAGGCGGCGGCGCTGATCCTTGCCTGCATCGTCGCCGGCGCCCTGCTGCGGCCGGCCTACACGATCTCCAAGATCTACGCCTCGCCCACCTGGTGCCTGTACTCGGCGGCGATCTGCATCGCGCTGTTCGCGGCCCTGCACGCGCTGGTCGAGCTGCGCGGCCACGCGCGCTGGACGCGCTGGCTGGCACCGGTGGCGGCCCAACCGCTGGTGGCCTACCTGATCCCTTTCGTGGTCGTCGGCGTGGAGGACGCGCTGCACGTCGGCTTCCCGGATGCGCTGAACCACGGCGTCGCAGGCGTCGGCTTCAGCGTCGTCTTCGTGCTGTTCGTCCTCGGCGCGACAGCCCTGGTCACGCGCCGGATCCGGCTGCAGCTGTAGGAACTGCGCGACGATCGCCCCGGTTCTCCTGGTTGCCGGCGGCGGCCAACCTTTGCATACTGGCCCCCAAACCCATGCGAATACGGCCGGGGGCACCCGTGCCCGGCGAACCAGGAGAGTGCATGTTCAATCGCCGGCCCCCGCCACCCGCCGCCGTGATGCCGGTCCAGTCCGGCCCGGACTACTCGGGCGCCATCCGCAGCATCGCCACGCAGGCGTCCGAGCTCGGGCGCGGCGCCGCCGAGCTCGACGGCGTGATCGAGGACGTCGTCGCCGCGAGCACCCGCCAGGTGGCCGAGATCGGCCAGCTGGCCACCGACATGCAGGCCATGGTGCAGTCCAACCGCGCGATCGAAGCCAGCGGCGGTGCCGGCCGCGTGGCGATGGGCCAGGCGCGAGACGCCGTCGCGCATGTCGGCCAGGGCGTGCTGGGCGTGGTCACCTCGCTGCGCGACGTCGCCGGCGCCGCGGCCGACATCACGCAGATTGCGCTGCAGACGCGGCTTGTCGCCTTCAACGCTACGGTCGAAGCGAAGCGTGCGGGCGAGGCCGGCGCCGGTTTCGCGGTCGTGGCCGAGGCAGTGAAGGATCTCGCGGCCAAGGTCGAGCGCTCGTCCAAGCTGATCATGTCGACGGTCACGCAGCTGGATGC
The DNA here is from genome assembly GCA_045810265.1 of Vitreoscilla sp. GTDB lineage: Bacteria > Pseudomonadota > Gammaproteobacteria > Burkholderiales > Burkholderiaceae_C > Scleromatobacter. The sequence goes on from JBJMWF010000282.1 coordinate 5,938, forward strand.
CCGCATCGACACGCTCGCCGCCAGCATCACCGAGAACAAGGACGCCGCGCAGCAGAGCGCGTTCCACCAGGCGCTGGCCCAGGTCGAGGCGAGCGTCAACGAGATCGTCGCGGCGACCCAGCGCAACCTCCAGACCTGCCAGGGCGTCACCGCCGAGGTCGGCACGGTGGCGGCGTCGGTGGCGGCCAACGCGGACACGCTCAAGCGCGTCAACACCAACACGCGCAACTTCCTGAAGGCCTCCGAGACGCTGGCCGAGATCACCAACGACTGCGGCGCCGTCACGCCCGACACGCCGTTCATCGACGCGGTGCAACGCGGCGCGGCGCGGCTGTCCGCAGCGCTGGAGCAAGCCGTGGCGCAGGGCCGCATCTCCCTGGCCGACCTGTTCGACGACAAGTACCAGCCCGTGCCGGGCAGCAATCCGGCGCAGGTCACGACGCGCTTCGTCGCGCTGACCGACGAACTGTTCCCGCCGGTACAGGAGGAACTGCTGGCCTTCGATGCCAAGGTCGTGTTCTGCGCGGCCGTCGACCGCAACGGCTACCTGCCCACGCACAACCTGAAGTTCTCGCAGCCGCAAGGCGCCGATGCGGTCTGGAACGCGGCGCACGCGCGCAATCGCCGCCTGTTCAACGACCGCACCGGGCTGGCCGCGGGCCGCAACGAGCGGCGCTTCCTGCTGCAGACCTACCGCCGCGACATGGGCGGCGGCCAGCGCGTGCTGATGAAGGACCTGTCGGCCCCGATCACGGTGCAGGGCCGCCACTGGGGCGGCCTGCGGCTGGCCTATTCGTTCTGAGTCGCGCGGCAGCAAACTGACAAAACGGTCATTTTGCGGTCAGCGTGGGGTTCGGCGCGGGGGCTAGAGTGCGATCCGTCACACTCACCCCGAAGTTCGCCTTCCGCTGCCGGCCATGCCTCCTCGTTCCCCGTTTGCCGTCCTGGCTGCTGCCGCCTTGTTGTCGGCCTGTGCGGTCGGGCCCGACTACGTGCGCCCGACGATGTCCGTGCCGGCCACGTACAAGGAGTCGGGCGACTGGAAGCCGGCCGACCCGCGCTCCGCCGTCAGCGGCCAGGCTTGGTGGCAGGCCTACGGCGACCCGGTGCTCGACGGCCTGGAGACCGACGCCCGGAGCGCCAACCAGAACATCCGCCAAGCCGAGGCCGCCTATCGCCAGGCCCGGGCGATCGTCGACGCCGACCGCGCCGGACTGTTTCCGTCGCTTGGCCTGAACCTGGGCGCCGACCGCACGCGCAGCAACACCAACGGCATCCGCATCGGCAACGGCTACAGCGCCGGCCTTGCCGCGAGCTGGGAGCCCGACCTGTGGGGCAGCGTGCGGCGCGAGATCGAGTCGGGCGAGGCGAGCGCACAGGCCAGCGCCGACGACCTTGCCGCCGCGCGCCTGAGCATCCAGACGACGCTGGCGCAGGACTACCTGCAGCTGCGCATCGCCGACCAGCAGCGCGACCTGTATGCAACCACCATCGCGGCCT
>JBJMWF010000283.1:0-12111 GCA_045810265.1 Vitreoscilla sp.
CGCAACGTGGCCACGCGCAGCGTGTTCTTCCACAACGGGCAGATGAAGTCGCTGGCCGAGGTGATCCGCTTCTACGACACGCGCGACACCGAACCCGAGCGCTGGTATCCGACCGTCAACGGCGTCGTGTGCAAGTACGACGACCTGCCGCGCCGCTTGCGCGCCAACATCGACACCCAGATGCCGCTCGACGGCCGCCCGCGCGGCAGCAAGCCGCCGATGACCGAACAGGAGATGGCCGACCTCGAGGCCTTTCTCCAGATGCTGACCGACGCGGACGTCGTGAAGCTGCTGCCCAGGCAGGCAACGTCGCCGCATGCCGCCACCGCCACGCCATGAACCCCGACCGCCGCCCCATGATGAAGACCGCTTCGCTGGCGCTCGCCCTCGCGAGCCTGTCGTGCGCCGCCGCCGAACCAGTGGCGCTTCCCGACCGCACCACCGCCGCGGTCGCGGTTGCCCGCTACCTCGCCGAGCACGGCGACTTCTGCCTGGGCAAGATGGACTGGCCGGTGGACATCAGCGCGCTCGACGAGCGCGCCCGCGGCCGCGATGTCGTCCAGATGCCGGTGCTCGAGTCGCTGGGCCTGGTGCGGTCGAGTGTCGCGACCGCGCTGCGCGTCGAGGGTGCGGACGTGGAAGAGGGCGGCCCGGCCAGGCCGGTGGCGGTACGCCGCTACGAGCTGACGCCGCTGGGCCAGCAGTTCGTGCGTGACCGCGAGGTCGTCATGGCCTCGGCCGGCGGCGACAAGATCGTGCGCCGGCGCGACCTGTGCGCGGCGCACCTGAGCCTGCAACAGGTCGTGGCCGTCGAGCCAGGCGACGCCCCGCGCAGCTTCGTGGCGAGCTTCACCTACGAGGCCGTGCCGGTGGCCTGGGCCGTCGCGCCGGAGTTCCAGCGCGTGTTCCCGATGGCCGCGCGCGTGATCGGCGGGGCTGGACGGCTGCAGTTGAAGCAGGCGTTCGCGTGGAGCGGTGACGGTTGGAGGCCGGTCGCGTTCGACCACTAACTAGGCGCCGGCCGAGACGAACGGCCGTTCGCGCATCCATTTGGTCAGCACCCATTTCTCGCCGGCCTGGACGGGCGCCGCGGCGTGGACCGACTTCAGGTCGACGTCCCCGCGGCTGTTCACGTATTCGAAGTGCACCGCGTGGCCGCGGCGCGGCGTCACCGCCAGGCCGATCTCCGGGAACACCGTCTCGCCGCCGCGCTCGACGTCGTTCAGGTAGATCACCAGCGAAGACACCCGCTGTCCGCTGCGCGCCAGCGACGCGTCGTTGGCGGCCGTGCCGGGCGTGAGGAAGTCGTAGTGCGCCGCGCTGCCGGCGCCCGGGTGGTAGCGAAGCAACTGAAAGCCTTCGCCATTGCGCAAGGGACAGTTCATCAACTCGGCCACGCGGCGCTCGAGCCGGGCGACGAACGGGTTCTCCTGCGGACGAAAGAACATGCCGTGGCTGCTGCGGTGGCGCGCCACGGTGTCGCGCCCGGTGCCGGGATCCATCACCGTCGACGCACGCAGCCGGTCGCGCCCCAGCGCGATGATCTCGCGGCACTCGTCGGGCGAGAGCACGTCGGCCAGCACCGCCAGTGCCGGCCGCTCGATGCGCAGCACCACGACGACATCGCGATCGAACGTGCGGATCACCGGGCCGGCGGCCAGGCGCGGCGTTTCGGGGCGAAAGCCCGGTTCCTCGAACTCGACCTCGACCGCGCCTTCCGGCGCCGGCAGGCCCCTGGCACGCGCCTGGACGACGGCGTCGACGAGGGCCGCGGCGACCGCCGGATCGAACTCCTGCGCGAGCATCGCCCGCACGACGTCGGCCGCCGCGCAGCCGCGTTCCAGGTTCTCCGCGATCCAGGCGCTCAGTTCCGGCGAGATCTTCAGGTGCATGTTCATGGCGCCGCGAGCCTAGCGCCCGAGCGTGACAGGGTCGTGGCGGGGCGACGCGATCCCGTCCGCACGCGCCCGATAGGGGTGCCGTCGAGGGCATTCCCTATGAGAAACTTGGGGCAACGACGAACAGACGGCGTCTCCTCCCTGGAGGCGCCTCCCATTTCTCTTTCAGCAGGGAACCGGCCGTGAAGCCGATCGCCAAATCCAGCAAGCTCGCCAACATCGGCTACGACATCCGTGGCCCGGTCCTGGACAAGGCCCGCCAGATGGAGGACGAGGGCCAGAAGATCATCAAGCTGAACATCGGCAATGTCGCCGCGTTCGGCCTTGAGCCGCCCGACGAGATCGTGCAGGACATGATCCGCAACCTGCCTCACGCCGCGGCCTACACCGATTCCAAGGGCCTGTTCGCGCCGCGCAAGGCCATCGTCCACTACACGCAGGAAAAGCAGGTCGCCGGCGTGACGGTCGACGACGTCTACCTGGGCAACGGCGCCTCCGAGCTGATCGCCTTCAGCATGAACGCGCTGCTCGATTCGGGCGACGAGGTGCTGATCCCGTCGCCGGACTATCCGCTCTACACGGCGGTCGTCGGGCTGTCGGGCGGCACGCCGGTGCACTACCTGTGCGACGAGCAGTCCGGCTGGCTGCCCGACCTGGCCGACATCCGCCGCAAGGTCACGCCGCGCACCAAGGCGATCGTCATCATCAACCCGAACAATCCCACCGGCGCGCTGTATCCGGTGAGCGTGCTGCAGGACATCGTCGAGGTGGCGCGCCAGCACGAGCTGGTGATCTTCGCCGACGAGATCTACGACAAGACGCTGTTCGACGGCGAGACGCACACCAGCATTGCGTCGCTGGCCGACGACGTGCTGTGCGTCACCTTCAATGGCCTCTCGAAGAACTACCGCTCGTGCGGCTACCGTGCGGGCTGGATGGTGGTCTCGGGCGCCAAGAAGCACGCCAAGGACTACATCGAGGGGCTCAACATGCTGGCCTCGATGCGGCTGTGCGCCAACACGCCCGGCCAGCTGGCGATCCAGACTGCGCTGGGCGGCTACCAGAGCATCAAGGACCTGGTCATGCCCGGCGGCCGGCTGGCGCGCCAGCGCGATCTGGCCTACGACCTGCTGACGCAGATTCCCGGCGTGACCGTCGTCAAGCCCAAGGCCGCGCTGTACATGTTCCCGCGCCTGGATCCCAAGCTCTATCCGATCGCCGACGACCAGCAGTTCGCCTACGAGCTGCTGGCCGAGGAGAAGGTGCTGATCGTGCAGGGCACCGGCTTCAACTGGGCCCAGCCTGACCATTTCCGCGTCGTCTTCCTGCCCAACGCCGACGACCTCACCGAGGCGGTGTCGCGCATCGCGCGCTTCCTGGACGGCTACCGCAAACGCCACGCATGAGCATGCGCCAGTCCACGCTCTTGCTGCTCGCCGCCCTGGCCGGACCGCTCGCCGCGAGTGCGCAGTCCGTCGAGGTCAAGGACTGGCAGGCCGTGTGCGACAACACGCGTTCATGCCGCGCGGCCGGCTACAGCGCCCAGGGCAGCGACATGCCCGTGTCGGTGCTGCTGGCGCGCGCTTCCGGCCCCGGCATGCCGGTGGTCGGCGAACTGCAGCTGGGCACGATGGACGCGCATGCCGTGCGTCCCCAAAGCGTCGTCCTGGCGATCGCCGGCCGCCCCGCCGGCACGATCCGGGTCGACCGCGACAACCACGCCGTGCTCGCGCCGCCGGTCGTCGCCGCGCTGCTCAAGGCGGTGGTCGGCGGTGCCGAGGTGTCGTTCTCCGCGGGCAAGAGCACCTGGCGCCTGTCGGCCAGCGGTGCCGCCGAGGCCTTGCAGCAGATCGACGACGTGCAGGGCCGGGCCGGCCGCCCGTCGGCGCTGGTGCGCAAGGGCAGTGGCAACGATGCCGACGTGGCCTCGCCCATGTCGGCGCCGCGCATGGACGCGCCGCGCCTGCACGCAGCATCCCAGCCGGGCGACGATGCGCTGGCCGTGCGCGTGCTCGCCACCATCCGCAGCAACGCCGACTGCCCGCTGCTGGACGACGGTGGCGCGCAGGCCAAGGCACGGCTGTGGCATCTGGACGCCAACCGGCTGCTGGTGACCCAGCCCTGCCACGCCGCGGCCAACAACGCGGGCAACGGCTACTGGATCGCCAACCTGCGCCCGCCGTACGATGCCAAGCCGATGACCTATTCGGGGCTCGACTACGACGGCTCGGGCAGCATCAACGCCCAGCAGCTCACCGGCGCTGCCGGCGACTGCGGAACGGTCGAGGCATGGACGTGGAACGGCTACCGTTTCGAGGCGACCTTCGCGGCCACCGGTGGACTGTGCCGCGGCGTGAAGGCGGGCGGGGCGTGGCAGCTGCCCAGCCTGGTCACCGATGTGATCCCCGGCAATTGAAGAATGCAACACGAGGTGAAATGACATGAAAGCGATCCAGGTCGGCCTGCTGGGCATCGGAACCGTCGGTTCCGGCACGTACAAGGTGCTGACGCGCAACCAGGAGGAGATCCGCCGCCGCGCGGGTCGCGGCATCGAGATCACGATGGTGGCCGCCCGCAACGTCGAGCGTGCGAGGGGCCTGGTCGGCGATGGTGTCAGGGTGGTTGCCGACGCTCGGGAGGTCATCACCAACCCCGAGATCGACATCGTCGTCGAGCTGATCGGCGGTTATGGCATCGCCAAGGCCCTGGTGCTGGAGGCGATCGCCGCCGGCAAGCACGTGGTCACGGCCAACAAGGCCTTGCTGGCGGTGCACGGCAACGAGATCTTCGCCGCCGCGCGCGAGAAGGGCGTGATGGTGGCGTTCGAGGCCGCGGTGGCCGGCGGCATTCCCATCATCAAGGCCTTGCGAGAAGGCCTGACGGCCAACCGCATCGAGTGGATCGCCGGCATCATCAACGGCACCACCAACTTCATCCTGTCCGAGATGCGCGACAAGGGGCTGGACTTCGACGTCGTGCTCAAGGAAGCGCAGCGCCTGGGCTACGCCGAGTCCGACCCCACCTTCGACATCGAAGGCGTGGATGCGGCCCACAAGGCCACCGTCATGAGCGCGATCGCCTTCGGCATCCCGATGCAGTTCGACAAGGCACACGTCGAAGGCATCGTCGGGCTGCAGGCCGCCGACATCAAGTACGCCGAGTCGCTGGGCTACCGCATCAAGCTGCTGGGCATCACGCGGCGCCGCGCCGACGCCAACGGCATCGAGCTGCGCGTGCACCCGACGCTGGTGCCGGCCAAGCGCCTGATCGCCAACGTCGAGGGCGCGATGAACGCCGTCGTCGTGCAGGCCGACGCCGTCGGCACCACGCTGTACTACGGCAAGGGCGCGGGCGCGGAGCCCACGGCCTCGGCCGTCGTCGCCGACCTGGTCGACGTCACGCGCCTGCACACTGCCGACCCCGACCACCGCGTGCCGCACCTGGCGTTCCGCGCCGATTCGCTGTCCGACACGCCCATCCTGCCGATCGCCGACGTCGTCACCTCGTTCTACCTGCGCCTGTGCGTGGCCGACGAGGCCGGCGTGCTGTCGAAGATCACCACGACGCTGGCCGAGCACGACATCTCGATCGACGCCGTGCTGCAGCGCCCCAGCCCCGAACAGAAGGCGGGGCAGCAGGACCTGATCATCCTCACGCACAACACCGTGGAGGGCAGGATGAGGAAGGCCATCGCGCAGATGCAGGCGCTGCCGACCGTGCTCGCGCCCATCGTGAGCCTGCGCAAGGAAGATCTGGCATAAGGCAATGAAGTACATCAGCACCCGCGGCGACCAGACACCGCGTTCCTTCAGCGAGATCCTGCTCGAGGGCCTCGCGCCCGACGGCGGCCTGTACCTGCCGGAACGCTACCCGCAGGTCGACGCCGCCACGCTCGCGCGCTGGCGCGGCCTGCCGTACGCCGAGCTGGCGTTCGAGATCCTGGCCCTCTACATCGACGACATCCCCGCTGCCGACCTCAAGGCGCTGGCCGCCCGGACGTACACGGCCGAGGTGTTCGGCACCGCCGCCATCGTGCCGCTCAAGCCGCTGGAGCCGGGCGTGCAGCTCGAGGCGCTGTCCAATGGCCCGACACTGGCCTTCAAGGACATGGCCATGCAGCTGCTGGGCAACCTGTTCGAGTACGAACTGGCGCGCCGCGGCGAGACGCTCAACATCCTGGGCGCCACTTCCGGCGACACCGGCAGCGCGGCCGAGCACGCGATGCGCGGCAAGCACGGCGTCAGCGTGTTCATGCTGAGCCCGTACGGGCGCATGAGCTCGTTCCAGCAGGCGCAGATGTTCAGCCTGCAGGACGAGAACATCCACAACCTGAGCGTCGAAGGCGTGTTCGACGACTGCCAGGACATCGTCAAGGCCGTGTCGAACGACCTCGCGTTCAAGCGCCAGTGGCGCATCGGCACCGTCAACTCGATCAACTGGGCACGGCTGCTGGCGCAGGTCGTCTACTACTTCGCAGGCTACTTCCAGGCCACGACATCGGACGACCAGAAGGTCAGCTTCGCGGTGCCCTCAGGCAACTTCGGCAACGTCTGCGCCGGCCACGTGGCGCGCATGATGGGGCTGCCGATCGCGCGCCTGGTGGTGGCCACCAACGAGAACGACGTGCTCGACGAGTTCTTCCGCACCGGCACCTACCGCGTGCGCGGTTCGGCCGAGACCTTCGAGACCTCGAGCCCGTCGATGGACATCTCCAAGGCATCGAACTTCGAGCGCTTCGTGTTCGACCTGCTCGGTCGCGACGGCGCACGCACGCGCGAGCTGTTCGGTGCCGGACTGCAGCGCGACGGCGCATTCGCGCTGTCCGCCGCCGAGAAGGCCCGCATCGCCGAGTTCGGCTTCGTCTCGGGCCGCAGCACGCACGCCGACCGCCTGGCCACCATCCGCGACACCGACGCGCGCTTCGGCGTGGTCATCGACACCCACACGGCCGACGGCCTGAAGGTGGCGCGCGAGCATGCGCAGCCCGGCGAGACCATGATCGTGCTCGAGACGGCGCTGCCGGTGAAGTTCGCCGACACCATCGAGGAGGCGCTGGGCCGCCGCCCCGAGCTGCCCGCTGCGCTGGCCGACCTGGAGTCGCGGCCCAAGCGTTTCACCGTCATCAAGGCGGACGTCGACGTCGTCAAGGCCATCATCGAGGCACACGCGCCGGCGCACTAGGGAAAGAGGGCGGGCGCGATCCGCAAGCGCTTCATGAAGCGGCGTGAATTCAAGCTGCGCTCGCGAAGGCCCCGTCCATCATCGCCTGGGTTCCCCGCGAGAACTCCAGCGGGCAGGGGTAGACCCCGCCGTCGCGTACCACGCGGTTGAAGGCGGCCACCTGCAACTCGTAGTGATTAACCGCTGGCCATCGTTCAATGATCGTTTCCATTCCGCGGTGCAGTTCGAGCCGGGCCTCTCCGAACACGCGTGCATTGAACGGCACCGGCAAGCGCAGCACCCCGGCCTCGCCATGGAAGGTCATCTCCTGGCGCGGATGCATCCGGATCGATGTGAAGCTGGCGTAGTCCGCATCGCCGAACTTCGCCGTGATCGCGGCATAGATGTCGATCCCGTTTTCCCAAAGGATCCGCGCGCGCACGTCCGTCGGCTCCAGGCCGGTGGCAAAGCGGGCACCGCCCATCACGTAGACGCCGATGTCGCGCAATCCGCCGCCGCCCATGTCGGCCCGGTTGCGGATGTTGCCGGCATCCCGGTTGTTGAAGGAAAACGCGCCGTCGATGCGCCAGAGGCGGCCCACCGCGCCATCGGCGAGCAACTCGCGCGCGCGTTGCCACTGCGGATGATGAACAATCATGAAGGCCTCGGCCGCCAGGACGCCCGCCGCATCGCGCGCGGCGATCAGCTGGTCGTAGTCTTGCGACTGCATCGCCATCGGCTTCTCGCAAAGGACATGCTTGCCGGCCTTCATCGCCTTGAGGCTCCACTCGACATGGAGCGCGTTCGGCAGCGGGATATAGACGGCATCGATCTGGCGGTCGGCAAGCAAGGCCTCGAAGCTCCCGTGGACGCGCAGTCCCGGCGCGAAGTCACGAAACAGCTCGGCCTTGGATGCATCCGAGGTCGCCAGCGCCGCGACATGGCCACCCGGCGCCAGCGCCAGCGCCGGCCCCATGGACTCCCGTGCGAATTTCGATGCCCCCAGAATTCCCCAGCGTACGTCCGACATGATCCGAGCCTCCATGCGTCAACCGAGGGTCAGCATAACGCGCCGAACGCCGGTACCGTGGCGGGCGCCTGGGTACCCGAGACCAGCCGCAGCGCATTCTTGTCATCGGCCTGGAGGACGGCATGCGCTGTAGCCTGCTAACGACCCAAAGGCGACGCCTGACGTTGCAAAATCAACGCCAGAAAGCGGACGCTCGGTCAAGCGTTCACCCCAGCTCTATGTCTAACGACCGGACGAGCCCCATGTTTGGGAGTGCGTCAGAATGCATCCCAACGAGGTCAATAGATCAACATGTCTAAGTGCATCAGAGGCCCGCTTCTGGCGCTCTTCATTTCGGTCTGGCTCACAGGTTGCTCGACCACCAGCGCCCTTGTGCTCTATGAAGTTGAATACAGCTCTTCTCCAAACTTCAAGAACGAGGCCGACACTGACATCCTGGCGTTCCGCTTCGGCGGCCCGGACGAGGGCGGCTTCATGCGAGACCTGGCCACATGGGAGTACTCAAAGGACCAGATCCCGCAGCGGGGATTGGTAGGTGGCTACATGAAGGTACGCGGTTCAGTCTGGGTAAAGTGGAGATCGAAGGCAGACGGCCAAGTACATGAAGTGACTGCCGAGTTCGGCAACAAGCTGCCGCGGGATATGACGAACTGCCGCATCTTCTTCACGACGTACTCCAACAGGCTCACCGTCTACCTCGTGACAGCGGAGCGCGGGGACACCTTCACTGACCCAGACCGGATGCCGTCCGAAGCACAGCAATTCAAGACAGTCGTCTTGGCTGAATCGAACTAAGCGACAGCGCCCAGACGTGCGGACGGTCAATCACTGCGTGAAATTCCTCACCAAGCTCACAGGTAGCTGCCGTCCGCGAAGGACAGCTTCTGGCCGTGAGCAGGCTCAGCTACCCGAGAGCCGGCGTCCGCGAATGGCCGCTCGTGGCGCGCATCAGCAGCACCGCAAGCCAGCTTGCGATTGTCGATTTGTGTCGTCATTCAACAGTGCGCCGCATATCACCGGGCCGGGAAGCGCTCCAGGCGATATGTTTGCCAGGTCTGTTTCACGATGACGCACCTGAAGCCCTCCGCCGACGCTGCTTGAGAGCTGAGCGCAGAGGCAGCGCAAGTCAATGCGACGCCGAAGTGAAAAATCGTTGAACCTTGCATCACGGCAAACCTTTCCAAAGCATGACGTTCGAGGCGAGGGGCGCCCCAGCCTGCCGCATGGCGGTCGGTCGCGACCAGCTGCCAGCGGCCGATCGCTGCCACCAATCAAGCGCGACCTAAGCAAGCTGCTGCAGCGCGTGCGCCAGCGTCTCGCGGACGCCAGGCGCTGGCAAGGCCGCCATTTGCTGTAGCGACATGGCCGCGCCCAGGCCTCGCGCGATCTGCAGACCGACCGCGTAGCCCACGCGGGGTGGCCAACCGTCGCCATGGTGGCTGGTCTCGAAGAACAGGGATTGCGTGGCTTCGTCCCGTGCGTCCAGGTGCGACAGCATTGCCTGCGCGGCCGCGCGCCTGGACGACATGTCCAGATGCGCCAGCGCGGCGTCGTCCAGGAGCACGTGCAGGGGCGAGGCGCCGGGGTTCAGGCGCTCGCTTGCATAAGTGGCCGTGCCCTCCATCCACAGGCTGGCGTAGAGCGGCGCGGCTGGATCCAGGCACATCGCCGGATTCTTCTGGCCCTGGTAGCAATGGAACAGCTCGTGCGAGAACAACACGGCCAGGTCGGCATCGGCACCGTGGAAATAGACGATCGCATCGGGGCCGAAGAACAGCGGCAAGCTGGTGCCGTTGGGTTCGAGATGAGCGTCGAAGTGCATGAGCGACGGCAACAAGGTGACGGGCGATGCGCGGTCATCGAAGTCGGGCAGGGCGGATCGAAATCGGCCCGAGTTGCCGGCGTAGTCACTTGCAAAGCGCGTGTGCACCACATGCGCCGCCGGCGCGCGACTGTCGAAGCCGGGCAGCCATCGCACGACATCGTCCAGCTTGGTCTCGACGCCTGCGAGCCGGTACACCTCGCGATGCTTGCGGAAAAAGCCATCGAAGAGTCGCTGCGCCCTTTCCTGCAGGTTCTCACTCGAGGGCTCTGCGTACACGGTCCAGAAATCGGGCATCAGGTCGAGGAACGGCTCGCGCTCGCCCGCGATGCCGTCCGACTGGCCGGCCGGGGGCTTGGCGGCGCCCATGGCGACTGCGGGCATCGAAAGTGCCGCGGCAAACAGGGCGAGCGACTGTCGTCGGCTGGGACTGAATCTCATGGGCCAACCTTCCCGATGGGGTGAGGAGTCGTTGCCTGGCTTTCTCGAAAGGCAGAAGAGCGCGAACGCCGGCAAGTGCGACGGTACCGTCGAGTGCCAGACGACTGTGCGTTCCGCCTGAGCAGACCACTGTAGCAGTCAGGTCTCGCCTGATCACATCGCTTTCATGAGCCGTGCTCGAGATGAACGAGTCCGAAAGCCGAGGCAAGGCAAAGGGCTCCCACCCGGCCGTCAAGCGATCAACGCCGCATCATCATTCGTGCCTTGCGCTCCCCAGCGCTCTTCGCAGGCCTTCGAGGTAACCCGGCTGCAGGCTTGCGTTGCCCGCGAAAGCCGCGTCGATCGTCTCGATGAATATCCGCGTTCTCTTGGCCAGCAGCCTGCGCTCCGGGTAGACCAGATGGACTTCGCCGGCGGGAAGGGGATGCCGGGGCAGCAAGGCCTTGACGCGACCCGCGCGAAGGTCCTCCTCGAAGACCCAGACGGGTGCCAGGCCAATGCCCACACCCTGGCGTACCGCGCTCACGACCGCCTGTTGATTGTTCAGGCGGTAGCGCCCCTGCACCGTGACGTCCCCGCTGACGAAGGGCCAGAGACCGCCGTTGGGCAATCGGGTGTTCAGGATGCAATCGTGCTGCATCAGGTCCCCTGGGGTGGCGGGCTCGCCATGACGTTCGAGGTAGTCGGTGCTGGCAAAGACGGCACGCTCGGAGACGCCGACCTGCCGCGCCACCAGCAAGCTGCTTTTCAAGGTGCCCACGCGCACCGCCAGGTCGAAGCGCTCGGCGATGAGGTCGACGTATTCGTCGGACAGATGCAATTCGACTTCCAGCTGCGGGTACCGCGTCAGCAGCGGCGCGATCAAGGGTTGCACGTGCAGCAGGCCGACGGTCATCGAGCAGCTGACGCGCAGCAGGCCTCGGGGCGCGTCTTCGCCGCGGGCTACGGATTCGGCCTCGTCGATCGTGTCGAGCGCACGGCGGGCTTCGATGTAGTAGCGCTCTCCCTCGACCGTCAGCGACAGCTTGCGAGTCGTCCGATGCAGCAGGCGCACGGCAAGGTGCGATTCGAGCGAGCCGATATGCCGACTGACATTGGGCTGCCCGATGCCCAGTTCGCGCGCGGTCGCCGAGAAGCTGCCCGTTTCCACGGCGCGCACGAAGCACTGCATCCACAGCAGCTTGCCCGTTTGCCGAAGCACGTCGCCTTTCTGATCCGCGGGGACAAGAGAGGCCGCTTGTTCATTCATCTGCCTGTTGGCCATGCCTCTTTCGCATCGGTGGTCGAGCATGAGGCCCGGAAGCCGTCCATTCCAAGTGATCCGAGCATAGGTGATATGCGCTCGCCCTGTCTTCCGGCGGACGTGTCGCGCCAGGACACTCGAGGCTGGTCACCGGACACTTCCCAGGAGAAAACTCATGAAGATCGAACTCGACGGCCGCAAGGCCCTCGTCACCGGATCCACCGCCGGCATCGGCCTGGCCATTGCCGAGGGCCTCGGCCGCGCCGGCGCGTCCGTCATCGTCAACGGACGCACCCGGGAGCGCGTCGATCTCGCCGTCAAGGAACTGCGCGCACGGGTGCCCGGCGCGGAGTTCATCGGCGTCGTGGCAGACGTCTCGACGGCTGAAGGTTCTGCCTCCCTGGCGCAGCAGGTCAAGGACGTCGACATCCTGGTCAACAATGCGGGCACGGCGCACCCCAAGGGCTTCTTCGAACAGAACGACGCCGACTGGCTCGACCTCTACCAGCTCAACGTC
>JBJMWF010000284.1:0-13447 GCA_045810265.1 Vitreoscilla sp.
CCTCGACGGCGACAAGCCACGCGTCTCGGCTCGCGATGCGCAAGGCAAGGTGGTTGAGGTCGAGGCCCGCTTCGTGCTGGACGCCAGCGGCTTCGGCCGCACGTTGCCCAAGCTGCTGAAGCTGGAGACGCCGTCCGGCTTTCCGGTGCGCGGCGCGATCTTCACGCACGTGGCCGACCACATCCCGACCGATGGCCCGTTCGATCGCGAGAAGATCCGGGTGACCGTGCATCGCGACCATCCCGACGTCTGGTTCTGGACCATCCCGTTCTCCAAGGGCCGCTGCTCGATCGGCGTGGTGGCGGCGCAGGACTTCCTGTCCCGATATCCCGGCACGGAGATGGAACGCCTGCGCGCGATCCTCGCCGAGGAGCCCGGCCTGAGCGCGCTGCTCAAGGACGCCCAATGGGACACGCCGGCGCGCCAGATCGTCGGCTACTCGGCCAACGTGAAGTCCCTGTGGGGCAAGGGCTTCGCGCTGCTGGGCAATGCGGGCGAGTTCCTCGACCCGGTGTTCTCCAGCGGCGTGACCATCGCCTTCAAGTCGGCCTCGCTCGCCACGCAGTGCCTGGCTCGCGATTTCGCCGGCGAGACGGTGGACTGGCAAGCCGACTACGCGGTGCCGCTGAAGGCCGGCGTCGACACCTTCCGCACCTTCGTGGACGCCTGGTACGCCGGCGGCTTCCAGAAGATCATCTTCCACCGGCGCCACACGCCCGACATCCGGCGCATGATCGCGTCGATCCTGGCGGGCTACGCCTGGGACCAGGCCAACCCGTACGTCGCGCAGGCGAAGCGGCGGCTCGGCGTGCTGGAGGAACTGTGCAGCGACTGATTGCCGCCGCAGCGCTTGCCGGCGCGCTCGGTGCCTGCGCGTCAGCGCCGCCGCGTGCGCACACGGACGCCGCGCCGCAACTGCGTCTGGCGCCGGCGTTGCTGGGCCATCCGCTCAACCTGCAGCAGCACCTGACGCTGCAGGCGCCCGGCCGCGAGCAGCAGCTCGACGTCCTGCTCGAGGCCGATGCGCAGCACGTGCAGCTGGGCGTGCTCGCGATGGGCCAGGTGGCCGCGCGTCTCGAATGGGACGGCACGACGCTGACCGAGGACCGCGCGCCCTGGTGGCCGCAGGCGGTGTCGGGCGCGCGCATCCTGAGCGACCTGCAGCTGACGCTGTGGCCCGCGGCCGCGATCCGGGCGGCGCTGCCGTCGGGCTGGGCGCTGGCCGAGTCCGGCGACGTGCGCACGCTGAGCCAGGACGGCGATATCGTGACGGTGATCACGCGCACCGGGCCGTCGGTCGTCGAGCTCGACCAGCGGCGCGAGCATTTCAAGTTGAAGATCGAGTCGCGCGCGCTGAGCGGCGCCGCGTCCTGACCATGACCGCCATCTACCTGCAAGCCCAATCCTGCGTCTGCGCGCTCGGCGACACGCCCGAAGCGATCCGCGCCGAGCTGTGGGCCGATGCCCCGTCGGGCGTCGCTCCCACCGACGTGCATACCCCCGGGCGCATGCTGCACCTGGGCCGCGTGACGACGCCGCTGCCGGCACTGGCAGCGCTTCCCGTGAACCAGCGCAGCCGCAACAACGCGCTGATGCTGGCCGCGCTGGCGCCGCTGCGCACGCAGATCCAGGCGGCGATCGAGCGCTTTGGACCGACCCGCGTCGCGGTGGTGCTGGGTGTCAGCACCGCCGGCCTGGACGAGGGCGTCACCGCCATCCGCCAGGTGCACGCCGGCTTCGGCTGGCCGCCGCAGTACGACTACGCGCTGCAGGAGATGGGCAACGCGGCGCAATGCGTGGCACAGCAACTGGGCGTGAGCGGACCGGCCTACGTCATCTCCACCGCGTGTTCCTCGGGCGCGAAGGCGCTGGCCAGCGGCGCGCGGCTGCTGCGCGCCGGCGTGGTCGACGCCGTCCTTGCCGGCGGCGGCGATGCCTTGTCCGGCTTCACCATCGCCGGCTTCTCGGCGCTCGACGCGGTGTCGGCCGAACGCTGCAATCCGCTGTCGGCGCATCGTGCGGGCATCAACATCGGCGAGGGCGCCGCGCTGTTCCTGATGGGACGCGAGGAAGGCCCCGTGCGGCTCGCCGGCTGGGGCGAGAGCGCGGATGCTCACCACATGTCGGCGCCCGAGCCGAGCGGCCGCGGCGCGGCCGAGGCCATGACGCGCGCACTGGCGCGCGCCGGCATCGCGCCGCGCGACGTCGACTATGTCAACCTGCACGGCACGGCCACGCCGCAGAACGACGCGATGGAAAGCCTGGCCGTCGAACGCGTGCTGGGCCGCGAGGTGCCCGTGAGTTCCACCAAGCCGCTGACCGGCCACGCGCTGGCCGCAGCCGGCGCCATCGAGGCGGCGTTCGCCTGGCATGCGCTGGTCGACAACCCGCGGGGCCGTCTGCCGGTGCATTGGTGGGACGGGGCGGCCGACGCCGCACTGCCCGCGCTGCGTCCCGTGGCGCCGGGCATGGCGCTGGGCCGGCCGGTGCGCCACGTGTTGAGCAACTCCTTCGCTTTCGGAGGCAGCAACGCGTCGTTGCTGTTCGCGCAGCCATGAACGCGGCCGACAACGCCTGGCAACCACACGCGATGGACGCGTGGGTGCCGCACCGCGGCGCGATGAGCCTGCTCGACTCGGTGGAGCACTGCGGCGACCTCGCCATCGAGGCTCGCGTGCGCGTGCCCGCCGATGGCCTGTTCCACGGTGACGATGGCGTGCCCGCCTGGGTGGGCATCGAGTACATGGCGCAGGCCGTGGCGGCCTGGTCGGGCGCGCGCGCGAGGGCGGATGGCGGATCACCGAGAATCGGCTACCTGCTGGGCAGCCGGCGCTACGAGGCCGCGGTGCCGGTGTTTCCGGCAGGCGCCGAACTGCGCGTGTTCGCGCAATGCGAGTTGATCGGTGACAACGGGCTGGGCATGTTCGACTGCCGCATCGAGCAGGACGGACGCGTGCTGGCCAACGGGCGGCTCAGCGTGTTCCAGCCGCCGCAGGATCAAGAGGAAGGGCCGTCGCAGAACGGCCCTGGGCAAGGACAGGAATGAACGAGACGACCAAGACCGACCCGCGCAAGACCGTGCTGGTCACCGGCGCCAGCCGCGGCATCGGGCGCGCCATCGCGCTGGCAGTCGCGCGCGACGGCCATGACGTGGTGGTGCACTGCCGCACGGGGCTGGAACAGGCGCGCGCCGTATGCGACGAGATCGCGGCGCTCGGCGCGTCGGCCCGCGTGCTCGCGTTCGACGTCGCCGACCGCGCCGCCGCCGCGGCCGCGCTGCTGGCCGACATCGAGCAGCATGGCGCCTACTACGGCGTCGTCTGCAACGCCGGCATCGCGCGCGACAACGCCTTTCCCGCGATGAGCGGCCAGGAGTGGGACGCGGTCATCCATACGAACCTGGACGGCTTCTTCAACGTGCTCAACCCGGTCGTGATGCCGATGATCCAGCGCCGCAAGCCAGGCCGCATCGTCACGCTGGCCTCGGTGTCCGCGCTGATGGGCAACCGCGGCCAGACCAACTACAGTGCCGCCAAGGCGGGCGTGATCGCGGCGACGAAGTCGCTGGCCGTCGAACTCGCCAAGCGTGCCATCACCGTCAATTGCGTGGCGCCCGGGCTGATCGACACCGAGATGGTGGCGCCCGAGGTGCTGGAGGAAGCGATGAAGATCATCCCGTTGCGCCGCATGGGAACCCCCGACGAAGTGGCCGCGCTGGTCGCCTTCCTGCTCAGGCCCGAGGCGGCCTACATCACGCGCCAGGTGATCTCGGTCAACGGGGGCATGGTCGGATGAAGCGCGTCGTCGTCACCGGATTCGGCGCGCTCAGCCCGCTGGGCCACGACTGGGCCGGCGTGCTGGCTGCGCTCAAGAGCGGCCGCAACGCGGTGCAGGTCATGGACTCGTGGGCGCAGTACGACGGCCTGAACACGCGCCTGGGCGTGCCCGTGCTGCCGTTCGAGCTTCCCGCCAACTACAACCGCAAGTCGATGCGCAGCATGGGCCGTGTCGCGATCATGGCCACGCGCGCGAGCGAGCTGGCGCTGATCGATGCCGGCCTGCTGGGCGATCCGCTGGTCACCAGCGGGCGCATGGGCGTCTCGTACGGGTCGTCGACCGGCTCGCCGCACGCGCTCGGCGACTTCGGCCGCATGATGCACGAGAAGACCACCGAGGGCATCACCGCCAACACCTACATCAAGATGATGTCGCACACGGCGGCCGTCAACATCGGGGTGTTCTTCGGCCTCACCGGCCGCATCGTCACGACGTCCAGCGCGTGCACGTCCGGCAGCCAGGGCATCGGCTACGCATTCGAGGCGATCCAGAGCGGCCGGCAGGTGGCGATGCTGGCCGGCGGCTCGGAGGAGCTCGACGCCACCGAGGCGGCCGTGTTCGACACGCTGTTCGCCACCAGCGTGCGCAACGACGCGCCACGCCTGACGCCGCGCCCGTTCGACGCCAAGCGCGACGGCCTGGTTCTGGGCGAGGGCGCCTGCACGCTGGTGCTCGAGGAGCTCGAACACGCGCTCGCACGCGGTGCCCGCATCCATGCCGAACTGCTGGGCTGGGGCACCAACTCCGACGGCACCCACGTGACGCACCCGAACGCCGCCACGATGGCCCAGGCGATGCGGCTGGCCCTGGTCGACGCCCGGCTGACCGCGGAGTCGATCGGCTACGTCAATGCGCATGGCACCGCCACCGAGCAGGGCGACCTGGCCGAGTCGCAGGCCACCAGCGAGGTGCTGGGCGCGCACGTGCCGATCAGCTCGCTCAAGAGCTACATGGGCCACACGCTGGGCGCCTGCGGCGCGCTGGAGGCCTGGATGACCATCGAGATGATGCGCGAAGGCTGGTTCGCGCCCACCCTCAACCTCGAGGAGGTCGACCCGCGCTGCGGCGCGCTGGACTACATCACGGGCGTCGGGCGCGTCATCGAGACCGATGTCGTGATGAGCAACAATTTCGCGTTCGGGGGCATCAACACGTCGTTGATCTTCCGCCGCTGGAGTTGAGGGCGCGCAGCCTCGAGTCCGGTTCCTCCATCGAAAGAATGCACCCATGAGCCTGTTTCCCCGCCTCGTCCTCCTGACCCTGACCCTGGCCGTGAACGCCGGCGTCGCTCGAGCGGCCCAGCCGGTCGCGCTGCTGCTGCCCGTGACCTACGAGTTCGACACCTCGGTGCTGCACAAGACGAAGGAGGCGTGCAAGCTGGAAGACAAGTTGGCCACTGACATCGGAGGCCAGATCCAGCAGCGCGCCGGGCGCCCGGGGACGTCGACCACGACGACGGGCGTCGTCGTTCGTGTCACGATCATCGGTACCGGTGGCATCGGGGGTGGCGGCTGGACGGGATCGAAGAGTCTCACGGTGCGCGCCGAGGAGTTCAAGGACGGCGACCTCGTGCGTGCGCGCACCTTCGTCCGCAAGAGCCGCGGCGGACTCGCCGGGCCGTTCGAGGGCACCTGCGGCATCCTGGAAGGGATTTCCGAGACGCTGGCCAAGGACATCGTCGGCTGGACCGGCACCGAGACCGACGCCGCGTTCGATGCCGACGTGGCAGCGCGCGCGCTCGCCAAGGCTCAGGCATCCGAGGCTCCTGCCAGCGCCGCGAACTGACACGGCGTCGTCGGCCCGCCACGGACGACAATCGATTCACAAAGGAGAGAGAACCAAGATGAAGATCAACATGATCCTGCGCGCGGCAATCCTGACCGCCGCGCTGTCCGCCGTCACCGGCATCGCCGTCGCGCGCTCGACCACCATGATCGAGCTGGGCCGCCAGACGGCGGTGACGACCGACTCCCGGCCGCTGAGCGTCGAGGCCATGCGCAAGGCGATCATCGCCGGCGGGTCGGTGCATGGCTGGAAGCCGGTCGGCGACCAGCCCGGCGTGCTGACGCTGGAAGCCGACAGCGGCTCGCACCAGGCCGTCGTCGACGTGGCCTACGACGCCCAGGGCTGGCAGATCAACTACAAGAACAGCGCCAACCTGAACTACGAGCGCACCGACCGCAAGACGTCGATCCACCCGAAGTACAACAAGTGGGTGGAGGAGTTGAACTCGGAGATCCGCCGGGCCGCGACCAGCATCCAGCCCGCGTCCAAGTGACCTGCCGCCGATCCCTTTCCCGTTCATCCACATCCCAGGACAACTCCATGAACAAGCTCATCGCCACCACCCTGCTGGCCGCCATTGCCGCCGTCGTCGCCGTGCCCGCCCAGGCTCGCAACACGGCTGTCACCGTCTCGCTGCAATCGGTCCTGGACATGCCCGAGGCCAAGTCCAAGCTGGATGGCAGCGTCGCGTTCTACCTCGTCGGCGCCCCCACGCCCAAGATCCTCAAGAAGCTGGGCGAGGACACGGCCAACGCCAAGACGAACGCGTTCAACAAGACGGCCGAGGAGGCCTGCCGCTGGAACGCGCTGTCGGCCCTCATCAAGCTGCAGGAACATGCCAAGCGCCAGGGCGCCAACGCCATCGTCGACCTCGTCAGCTACGACCACCACGAGAACTTCACCAGCCCGACCGAGCTGCAGTGCTCCGACGGCGCGTTCCTGGCCGGCATCGCGCTGAAGGGCACCTACGCCAACGTCGGCAAGTAAGCGGACGGGCGATGCTGCGGGTCGCTGTCGCCCGGGTCCCGGACGCGCCGGCGGTCGGCCCTGATGCGGCGCCGGCCTGGATGGGCGACTCGGAGCAGCGGCGCTGGTTCGAGCTGCCGCCGTCGGCCAGGCGCCCGTTCAAGGAGAGTCGCGCCTTGTTGCGCGGACTCCTTCAGGAGGCGACAGGCGTCGCGGCCGACATGTGGGACGTCAGCGCGGAGGCGAAGTCGGCCCCCGCCGTGCGCACGCCAGGCCATCAGATCCGATCATCGACGATTCGTGCCAGCCTCTCGCATCGTCTCGGTTGGGTTGCGGCAGCCGTTGCCGACGCGCCGGTGGGAGTCGACATCGAATCCGAGCGTCCACCCCGCAGCGAGCCGCGCGATCGCGCCGCGCTGGTGCTCTCGCCGGCCGAACTCGAACACTGGCAGGCGCTGCCCGCCGACGAACTCGAGGGCGCCTTGCTGACCCGGTGGACCCTCAAGGAAGCGTGGTTCAAGGCCAGCCCGCCCGAAGTCGCCCCCTGGGACTTCCGACGCATCGTCGCGCACGCATGCACGCCCGCGCTGGCGAACGCGCGCACGTGGACGTCGCCGCCGTTGCACGTCGCGGTGTGCTGCGGCGATCCGCAGGCGCTGGCCGCCGCCAACTGCGTCGGCCTCGACGATGCGGCCGCGCGCACGTCCTTCTGGCGCGTCGAGCGCGCCGCCCGAACGATCTGAATTTTCCCGAAACCCGATGTCCCACGCCAAGACCTTGCCCGCCTACATCCCGGAGACCGCCTTCGGCGACTGGTTCCTGCAGACGCCCACCTGGGACGTGCACGTGCTGGAGGTCGCGCTGCGCGATCTCGAGCCGATGATGCCGGCGCGGCGCGCTAGCTATCCCGTCGTCGTCGACGTCGGCTGCGGCTGGGGCGGCTCGCTGCGCAAGCTCAACGAGCGCTTCAAGCCCGAGCGGCTGATCGGGTTCGACATCGCGCCCAAGATGGTGGAGGCTGCAACGCGCGAGGCCGCGCAGGTGCGCACTGCGGGCGGCGGCACCGCCGAGGTCGTCACGGCGGACAGCGCCGCGCTGCCGCTGCCCGATGCGAGCGTCGACCTGCTGTTCTGCCACCAGACCTTCCACCACCTGGTCGACCAGGATGCGGCGATCGCCGAGTTCTTCCGCGTGCTCAAGCCGGGCGGCACCTTGCTGTTCGCCGAGTCGACGCGGCGCTACATCCATTCGTGGATCATCCGGCTGCTGTTCCGCCACCCGATGGAAGTGCAGAAGACCGCGCCGGAATACCTCGCGCTGGTGCGTGCCGCGGGCTTCGTGGTGCCGGACTCGCAGGTGTCGTATCCCTTCCTGTGGTGGAGCCGCGAGGATCTGGGCCTGGTCGAGCGCGTGCTGCGCATCAAGCCGCCGGCCGAGCGCGAGGAGACGTTGATCAACCTCGTCGCGACCCGCCCGTAGCCCCGCTGCACTTTTGAAATAGTTGAAACATCGGCCTGGATGTGCCATGTTCAACTCTTCGGTGCCCCGACGAGGGCCGGGCGTCTGCACGGCAGCGACCCGAAGAACACTGGAGACAAGTCAGTGGAAACAATCGAGACGAGCCGGCCGCACGTGCTGGTGGTCGACGACGAGCCCGACATGGTGGCTCTGCTGCAGGACGTGTTGCGGCGTGCCGGTTTCGAGGCGGACGGCGCCGGCTGCGGCGATGACGCGCGGCGCGCGATGGCCAGCCGCAGCTACGCGCTGATGTTGCTGGATTTGCGGCTCAAGGCCGAGGACGGGCTGACGCTCGCGCGCCAGATGCGCCAGAACTCGCCCATCCCCATCATCATGATCAGCGGCAGCAGCGACGAGACCGACCGCGTCCTGCTGCTCGAGCTGGCCGCCGACGATTTTCTGATCAAGCCCTTCAGCTCGCGCGAGCTGATCGCCCGCGTGCGTGCCGTGCTGCGCCGCTACGACCTCGCGCCCCAGGCCGCCCCGGCCGCGACCGCGCGCCTGGCGGCGCCCGCTGGCAACGAGCGGCTGCAGTTCGGCGACTGGACGCTCGACCTGACCGAGCGCGAGCTCCATCGGGGCGACGGCAGCCTGTGCGCGCTGACGCAGGCCGAGTTCCGCCTGCTCGAGGTCTTCGTGCGCCAGCCGCGCCGGATCTGGACGCGCGACCAGTTGCTCGAGCAGACGCGCAGCCTCGACACGGAAGTCTTCGACCGTACGATCGACGTGCTCATCCTGCGCCTGCGCCGCAAGATCGAGCCCAATCCGAAGCACCCTTCCTACATCTGCACGGAGCGCGGGATGGGCTACCTGTTCTCGGCGGACGTGACCCGGCCTTGACCAGCGACCGGCGCGAGATCCGCGTGCTCGGCCGGGTGCGCACGCGCCTGCTCGCCGCCTTCCTGCTGCTGCTGGGCGCCACGGTGCTGCTGACGGCCATGAGCTGGGTCGGGCTGCGCCGCATGCAGGGCGCGCTGGCCGGCGTCGAGGAAGACCTGCTGCCGCGCATCTCGCACGCGCTCGAGCTGTCCGAGCATGCCGCGCAGCTGGCGAGCACGGCGCCCAAGCTGGGCGATTCGCTGTCGCACTCCGAACTCGATGCGCATCGGCACAGCGTCGAGGCCTTGCTGGCGCAGATTGGCCAGGGCTCGCACGACCTGCGCGAGCCCACGCCGCGGCTGCAGCACGTGATCGACCGGCTGCAGGAAAGCGTGCACCAGCACCTGCCGGCGCTGATCGAGCTGTCGCAACAGAAGCTGCGCCTGCAGGCCCAGCTCGAAGGCGAGCTGGTGCGCCTGGATCACCTGGGCCAGGCGCTGCACGCGGCGCGCCCGGACGCCAGGGCGGTCGATCCGCGCATCTCCAGCCTGTGGTCGACGCTGGTGCTGGGCGCCGCCGTGCGGGATCCGGCCACCATCGGCCGCCTCGAAGCCGATGCCGAGGCCTTGCTGATCTCGGCACGCCGGCGCGGCGCGCTCGCCATGCTGCCGGCCGACCAGTCGCGCGAGCTGGTGACGCTGACCGAGGGCGCCGACGCCGTTCTGGCCTGCCGGCAGGGCCTGATCAACCTCGACGCGCAGATCGACTACCTGGTCACGCTCACGCGCGCCAACGCCGACGACCTGGGCGAGGAGACGTCGCGCTACGTGGCCGAACTGCGCCTGGCCGCGGCCGACCGCAGCGAACGCGTGCGCGCCGCGGCCCGCACCGGCGAAGTGCTGATGCTCGCGCTGACGGGACTGTGCGTGCTCATCGGCCTGGGCGCGACGCGCTACGTGCGCCGCCTGGTCGGCGAGATCGAGACCATCACGCACGTCATGTCGCGGTTGGCGCTGGGCGACACCGCGCAACCCACGCCGGCCACCACGCGGCCCGATGAGCTGGGCGAACTGGCGCGCAGCTTCGAGGTCTTCCGCGACAACCTGCTGGCCAAGCAGCAACTGGTGCGCGACCTCCATGCGCAGCGCGTGTTGCTGGAGGCCGTGCACGACAACCTGACCGACGGCCTGGCCGTGTTCGACAGCGCCGGACGGCTGCTGCTCTGGAACGTCCGCCTGGTGGAGATGCTGGGCCGCCAGGGCGTCACGCCGCGCGCCGGCTCGACGCCGGCGGCGCTGCTGGAGGCCTTTCCACCGGGCACCACCTGGAGCGGCCCCGATCGCCAGCGCCACCAGGGGCTGGACCAGTTGCCGCCGCTGGCCTGGGTGCAGGCCGACCACCTGGAGCTGCAGGGGGCTGACGGCCAGGTCCTGGACCTGCGCAGCTGCGCGATGCCCGACGGCGGCACCGTCACGCTGGTGACCGACCTGAGCGCCCGGCGCGCCATCGAAAGCCAGCTGCACCAGGCGCAGAAACTGGAGGTGCTGGGGCAGCTGACCGGCGGCGTCGCGCACGACTTCAACAACTACCTGGGCACCATCCTCGGCAACCTCGCGTTGCTCGAGGCCACCGTCAACGAGGACGGCCGCGCGCATGTGCAGTGGCAGCGCGTCCGGCGTGCGGCCACCAGCGCCGCGGGGCTCACGCGGCGCCTGCTGGCGTTCGCGCGGCGCCAGCCGCTGGAGGCCGAGGACGTGCCGCTCGACGAGATGGTCGAGGAGATGCGCGACCTGATCGAATACAGCGCCGGCGATGCGGTCACGCTGGAACTCGACCTGGTCGCCGGGGCGCCGCCGGTGCACGTCGATCGCGGCCAGCTCGAGAACGCGCTGCTCAATCTCGTGATGAACAGCGCCGCGGCGATGCCGCAGGGCGGCACGCTGACGGTGGCCACGCGGCTGCTGCCGGCGCCGGCGAGCCAGGTCGAACTGAGCGTCACAGACACCGGCATCGGCATGACCGAGGCGCAGGCCGCCAAGGCCTTCGAGCCCTTCTTCTCGACCCGCCCGGCGGGCGAGGGCAGCGGGCTGGGCCTGTCCATCGTCTACGGTTTCGTGCGCCAGAGCGGTGGCGCCATCGAGCTGCACAGCCAGCCGGGGCAGGGCACGCGCGTGGCCTTGCGCTTCCCGGCCGTCGCCGCGCCGCTGCGGCAAACCGCGTCGACGCCGACGCCGATGGCCGCGCTCGAGCCGTTGCCGGGCCGCGCGGTGCTGCTGGTGGAGGACGACGAAGCGTTTCGCGCCACGCTGGCCGAGCAGTTGCGCCAGCTCGACGTCTGCGTGCACGTGGCGCCGAGCGCCGAGGCGGCCGTCGACGCCCTGGCCGGCGGCCTGGCGGTGCACGCCATGGTGAGCGACATCCGCCTCGGGCAGGGCGCCAGCGGCATCGAGCTCGCGCGCAGCGTGCAGGCCCGCTGGCCGGCGCTGCCGGTGCTGCTGATGTCGGGCGAGCTGCCGGAGCTGTCCGCGGGGCAGGCCCCGGGTCTGGCCCGCCAGGAGATGCACGAGGATGACGTGCGGCAGGGCCGGGACGGGCGCGCGGCGCAACCGCCGTTCCTGCAAAAGCCGTTCGCGTTGGCGCAACTGCTGGCCTGGCTGCGGGCCCTGCCTGTTTCAAGCATTTGAGAGGGCGCCGGGCGTTGCGGCAACATTCGAAATCTTTTGTTCATCGCGCCGCGGTCTGATGCGTTCCGAAGTCCTGATCCTGTGCGCGAGCGCCGCACACGCCAACGGCCCGGGACGCTGGAGACAACGATGAAGGTGAGCAAGAAACGATGCGCGGCGGCCTTGCTGCTCGTCGCCGCGCTGTTGGGGCTGGGTCCGGCCGACGCCGCGGCCCGCGGCGTGTCGATCAAGATTTCCTGCGGCGCCGTCGGCCGCGAGCTGGAGCTCTGCCGCGAGGCGGCCGATGCCTGGGCGGCCAGCACGGGCAACCAGGTGCAGGTCGTGGCCACGCCCAACGATTCGAGCGAGCGGCTGGCACTGTACGAGCAGGTGCTCAGCTCGGGCTCGGACAAGATCGACGTGTTCCAGGTCGACGTCGTCTGGCCCGGCTTGCTGGGCTCGCATTTCATCGACCTGCGGCCTTACGCGCATGGCGCCGAATCGGGCATGTTCACCGACTTCGTGGCCAGCAACACCAAGGGCGGCCGGCTGGTGGCCATGCCGTGGTTCATCAACGCGGGACTGCTGTTCTACCGCAAGGACCTGCTCGCCAAGTACGGCCTGGCGGTGCCGACGACCTGGGACGAACTGGCCGCCGACGCCGGTCGCATCCAGGCCGCGGAGCGTGCCGCGGGCAACGACAAGATGTGGGGCTATGTCTGGCAGGGGCGCGCCTACGAGGGCCTGACCTGCGACGCGGTCGAGTGGATCGCCAGCTTCGGCGGCGGCGCGATCGTCGAGCCCGACGGCCGCGTCTCGATCGACAACCCGCGCGCCGCCAGTGCGTTGCGGACGGCCGCGAGTTGGGTCGGGGCGATCTCGCCGGCCGCGGTGCTGAACTACGCCGAAGAGGAGTCGCGCGGCGTGTTCCAGGCCGGCAACGCGGTGTTCATGCGCAACTGGCCCTACGCCTGGTCGCTGGCGCAGGCGTCGCAGAGCGGCATCCGCGGCAAGGTGGGCGTCGCGGTGCTGCCGCGCGCGCCGGGCGGCGTGCACGTGGCGGCGCTGGGCGGCGAATCGCTGGCCGTGTCCAAGTACTCGCGCAATCCGGCCGAGGCGGCCGACCTGGTGATGTACATGACCAGCGCCGCGGTGCAGAAGCAGCGCGCCATCGCCGCGTCGTTCAATCCCAGCCTGCTGTCGCTGTACCGCGATCCGGACGTCGTGCGGGCCAACCCGTTCATGGGCGAGCTGTACGGCGTGTTCACGCATGCCGTCGCAAGGCCGACGGTGATCGCGGGCACGCGCTACAACCAGGTCAGCAACGAGCTGTGGAACACCACGCACGACGTGCTGTCGGGACGGGCCAAGCCCGAGGAAGCGCTGGCGCAGCTGGCCACCACGCTCGATCGCGTCAGCCGCGGCGGCAAGTGGAACTGAGTGCGGCCATGCATTCGCACGCGACGAAAGGACGGCGATGAGAGCCAGCGGCCTGGGAGCGCTGCGCGTGCGGCGCGCGCTGTGGATGCTCGCGCCGCTGCTGCTGCTACTGGCCGGCGTGGCCGGCTGGCCGCTGTTGCGCACCATCTGGATCAGCCTGACCGACATGCAGCTGTCCGATCCGGCCGCGGCGCGCTTCGTCGGCCTGGACAACTACCTCGGCCACTACGGGCTGCTGCGCGACCCGCGCTGGTGGGGCGCGGCCTTCAACACGCTGGCCTTCGCGGCGGTCTCGGTGTCGCTGGAGACGCTGCTGGGCCTGGGCGTGGCCCTGCTGCTGAACCATCCGTCGCCGCTGCGCACGTTGCTGCGCGCCTGCGTGCTGGTGCCCTGGGCGATCCCCACGGTGGTGTCGGCCA
>JBJMWF010000285.1:0-5546 GCA_045810265.1 Vitreoscilla sp.
GCACGGTACATCTCGGCGCCGGTCAGCAGCACGGCCTTGATGCCGCGCGTGACCGGGCTGTGCGGGTCGTCGACCGTCTCGCACTTGGCGTGGTGCTTGCGGTGGATGGCGGCCCATTCCTTGGTGACCATGCCGGTGGTCATCCACAGCCAGAAGCGGAAGAAGTGCGACGGGATCGGGCCCAGGTCCAGCGCGCGGTGCGCCTGGCAGCGGTGCAGGAAGATGGTGACTGCCGCGATCGTGATGTGCGTGAGCACCAGCGCGACGATGACCATCTGCCACCACGTGGCGTGCAGCAGCCCGTAGGAGAAGAAGTCCACCAACACGTTCACAACAGTCTGAATCGCTTCCATTGCCTGCCTGTAGATGCCCGAAAAGACGGGCGAGTGAGGAATTGTAGGGGCCCTGAACGCGTCACGGGCACCAAAATGCGCCACTTACCAGGTGCTTTCCGGCTTGGGCGTCTTGTTCAGAGGGCTCTCGGCGTCAAAAGTTCTGCTCGATCGTTCAGCGAAGTGCAGAAATTTCGAATTGTCGAGCTGATTGGTCGGGTTTGAGCAGGCCGCTCAGGCCTTCTGCCAGGCCGCGGCGAAGAAGCCATCCATGCCGTGCGCGTGCGGCCAGCTGCGCATGTAGCCGTTGGCGTTCAGCTCGTCCGCGCGGTCGACGCCCGCCGCCTTCAGCAGCTCGCCCGCGTCCAGCAGCTTGAATTCGGGGTGCGCGGCCGAGAACGCCTCGGCGATCGCCTCGTCCTCGCGGCGCAGCGGGCTGCAGGTCGCGTAGACCAGGCGGCCGCCCGGCTTGAGCAAGCGGCACGCGCTCTCGAGGATCTTCGCCTGCAATTCGCACAGCTCGTCGATGGCCTTGGCCGACAGGCGCCACTTCAGGTCGGGATTGCGGCGCAGCGTCCCCAGCCCCGAACACGGCGCGTCGACCAGCACGCGATCGATCTTGCCCGACAGGCGCTTGACGCGGTCGTCGCGCTCGTTGGTGAGCTGCGCCGGATGCACGTTGGACAGGCCGCTGCGCGCCAGGCGCGGCTTGAGCTTGTCGAGCCGGTGGCCATTGACATCGAACGCGTACAGCCGGCCAGTGGAGCGCATCGCCGCGCCGAGCGCCAGCGTCTTGCCGCCGGCACCGGCGCAGAAGTCGACGACCATCTCGCCGCGCTTGGGCGAGACCATCGCGGCCAGCAGCTGGCTGCCCTCGTCCTGCACCTCGACGTCGCCGCGCAGGAAGACGTCGGTCTTCTGCAGCGCCGGCTTGCCGTCCACGCGCAGGCCCCACGGCGAATACGGCGTCGCGAAGGACTCGATACCCGCCTCGTGCAGCTGGGCCTGGGCCTTGTCGCGGTTGGTCTTGAGCATGTTGACGCGCAGATCGAGCGGCGCGCTGGTCGACATCGAGGCCACGAACTTCCAGAACCCCTCGTCGTCGAGGTCGTTCTTCAGCGCGCCGGCCAGCCAGTCGGGCATGTTGTGGCGCAGCTTCTCGGAAAACGAGTTGCGGTCGATCGAACGCACCCCGTTGAGCCACTGCTGCTCATGCTGACCCATGCCCCCACGGATCAGCGTCTCGTTGCCCTGCCAGGCCAGGATCGCCAGGCGCCGCTCGAGCGCACCGCTGCCGCTCTGCGCCAGGTGCTGGAACAGCAGGCGCTGGCGCAGCACGGCGTAGGCCGTCTCGGCCAGCGCATGGCGCTCGCGCGGGCCGAGCTCGCGGTTCTTGCGGAAGAAGTTGGAGACGACGACATCCGCCGGCATGTCGAGCTTGCCGACCTCGCGCAGCAGTTCGGTGGCGATGTCGAGGAGGGCGTTCGGATGCATGGCAGGTCTTTCGCGGTTATCGCTGAAATGAAGCCCGAACGGCGCCGGATGCGCCGCAGGAGCGGGGAGAAATCTTGCGTGCGGGCGCTCGTGCGCCCGCGCGGGAAATAACTAGGCGAACCAGCCTTGCGGCTCGCGGGCGCGGTGCGTCACGCGGCCGTCCTTCAGTTCCAGTTCGCCCTTGACGAACCAGCCCACCGCGCGCGGATAGAGCTCATGCTCGGCGGCGAGCACCCGCCTGGCCAGCGCCGCTTCGTCGTCGTCCGGCAGCACCGGCACGACGGCCTGGGCGACGATCGGCCCGTGATCCAGTTCGGCGCTGACGAAGTGCACCGTCGCGCCGGCCACCTTGCAGCCCTCTTCAATCGCCCGCCGGTGCGTGTTCAGCCCGGTGAACGACGGCAGCAGCGACGGGTGGACGTTGAGCATGCGGCCCTCGTAGCGCGCCACGAACTGCGGCGTGAGGATGCGCATGAAACCGGCCAGCACCACGAGGTCGGGCGCATGCTGATCGATCAGGTCGGCCAGCGCCGCGTCGAACGCCGGCCGGTCGGCGAAGGCCTTGTGGTCGAGCACCGCGGTGGCGATGCCCTTGGCCTGGGCGGACTGCAGGCCGCGGGCCTCGGCGCGGTTGCTGATCACCGCAACCACACGGCCGGGCCAGTCCTGCGCCTCGGACGCGCGCACGATCGCGTCAAGGTTCGAGCCCTGACCCGAGATCAGGACCACTATTCTTTTCATGGGCCGCCATTGTAAGGGAGAACCCGGGAAACGGGACCCTTCCCGCGCCGGGTACGGCGCTCCGTTGCCCGAGGGAACCGCGGCCTTGCTTGGGGCGGCCCGGCGCGGCGGCCGCGCCCGGCTGCCGAAACAGCGGCGGCGCTCACTACAATCGCCCCTCCCTGTGCGCCAAGAGCGCGATACGAGAGTCCCATGCGAGCCCGCGTCCTGTCCGGCATGCGCCCCACCGGCGCCCTGCACCTCGGCCACTACCACGGCGCCCTGAAGAACTGGGTGCGCCTGCAGCACGAGTACGACAGCTTCTTCTTCGTGGCCGACTGGCACGCGCTGACGACGCACTACGCGGATCGCGAGGTCATCGAGCGCAACGTCTACGACATGGTGGTCGACTGGATCGCCGCCGGCCTCGACCCCGACCTGTGCACGATCTTCATCCAGAGCCGCCTGCCCGAGCACGCCGAGCTGTTCACGCTGCTGGCGATGGGCACGCCGCTGGGCTGGCTGGAGCGTGTGCCGACCTACAAGGACCAGATCGAGCACCTGGACGATCGCGACCTGGCCACCTTCGGCTTTCTCGGCTACCCGCTGCTGCAGGCGGCCGACATCCTGATCTACAAGGCCGCCTACGTGCCGGTCGGCGAGGACCAGGATTCCCACGTCGAACTCACCCGCGAGGTCGCACGTCGCTTCAACCACCTCTACGGCCGCTCGCCGCGCTTCGAGGCGGCCGTCGCCGCGGCACTGGCCAAGCTGCCACCCGAACAGCAGCAGTTGCTGGAACGCCAGCGCCGCCAGTTCGGCCAGGACGGCGACGCCACCGCACTCGGCAACGGCGAGGCCCTGATCCGGCAGGCGCTGGCCGGCCATCATGGTTTCAGCACCGAGGACGGCGAACTGCTGCTGGGACACCTCAAGGGCACCGGCCGCACGGTGCTGCACGAGCCGCAGGCGCTGCACACCGAGGTCACGCGCCTGCCCGGCCTGGACGGCCGCAAGATGAGCAAGAGCTATGGCAACGCGATCGAGATGCGCGAGGAGCCGGCGCAGGTCGAGGCCAAGATCCGCCGCATGCCCACCGACCCGCAGCGCGTGCGCCGCACCGACCCGGGCGATCCGGCACGCTGCCCGGTCTGGCAATTCCACCAGGTCTATTCCGATGCACCGACCCGGCAGTGGGCCAGCACCGGCTGCACGACGGCCGGCATCGGCTGCCTGGACTGCAAGCAGCCCGTCATCGACGCCATCCTGCGCGAGCAGCAGCCCTGGCGCGAGCGGGCCGAGCAAACCCTGAGCAATCCCAAGCAGGTGCACTGGATCGTCGAGATGGGCACGGAGCGCGCGCGCACCGTCGCGCGCCAGACGATGAAGGACGTGCGCGAGGTCATGGGACTGTCGTATTGAGCGCCAACCAACCGATCGCCATGGCCGGCATCCACATCACCGACATCGAGAGCGCCATCAACTGGTGGCGCGCGCGCCATCCGTCGCCCGACGGCGTCACCGCCTGCCCGCAGGTGCTGGCGCTGGCCGAGGTCTACGCGTTGATGATCTACTACCGCGAGCACGAGGCCGACGAATTCACGCTGCCCGCGGTGGCCCGCGAGGCCTGGCTGGCCTGGTACGCGTCCACGCCGGACGCGCCCTGCATCGCGATCTGCTCCACCTCGCAGGGCGACGCGCAGTGCAAGGGCTGCGGCCGCACCTTCGAGGAAGTGCAGCACTGGACGGCCATGACGCCGGGCCAGAAGCGCGTGGTGTGGCGCCGCATCACGCTGGAGGCCAAGGCCTGGCGCTTCAACAAGTACGCAGAACGCGCCGGCCGGGCCACCGGCCAGGATCATCCCGATCCGGCGCAGCTGGAAGCCGGCGCCGCATCGGCTTGACGCGCGTCAGGCGCGCGCGGCCGAGGGCAGGCTGATCACGAAGCAGCCGCCGCCTTCGGGCGGGCGCACGCAGCGGATGCGGCCGTGATGCCGTTCGACGATCTGTCGCACCAGCGCCAGGCCCAGCCCGACGCCACCGGCACGCTCGGCATGGCCGGGCAGGCGGAAGAAGGGCTCGAAGATGCGCTCGCAGAACGCTTCGGGCACACCGGGTCCGTTGTCGCTGACGCGCACCTCGACGCCGGCCGCGGCCTTGTCCTGGACATCGACCCGGATCTCGCCACCGCCATAGCGCCGCGCGTTCTCGAGCAGGTTGCGCAGTGCGCGGCGCAGCAGGCGCTCCTCGCCGCGCACGCTGGCGACGGCGCCTTCGACGCGGGCGTCGACGCGCGCGCCCTCTTCCACGGCCAGCGCCAGCAGGTCCACGCTCTCCAGATGATCGGGCTGCGGCGCCGCCTCGAGGCGACTGGCCAGCAGCACCTCGTCGACCAGCTCGTCCAGTTCGGCGATGTCGGTGTTGATCTCCGAACGCAGGTGCTCGCGTTCGTGCGGGGCCGCGTCAGGCAGCATGGAGGTCGCCATCTTCAGGCGCGCCAGCGGCGAGCGCAGCTCGTGGCTGGCGTTGGCCAGCAGGCTCTTGTGCGAGCGCACCAGCGCCTCGACGCGCTCGGCCGCGAGGTTGAAGCTGGTGGCCAGCGTGGCGACTTCGTCGCGGCCTTCCACCGGCACGCGGCGATCGAGCGCGCCGCGGCCGAAGGCCTCGACGCCGCGCTTGAGCGTCTCCAGCCGGCGCGTCAGCCGGCGCACGAACGGGTAGGCGCCCAGCGCGATCGCCAGGAACAGCACGACGACCAACACCAGCAGGCTCAGGCCCGGCGACACGCCGCGCGGCACGACGCCGGCGAACCAGAACGGCGGCGGCCCGCGCCCTTCGCTGACCTGCGGGTGGTGCTCGGTGCCGAAGCCGCCGATGTCCTCGTCCGGCGGTACCGACGGGTCGCCGCTGGGCGGCGGCTTGAGCATGTTGGGCCGCATCACGAACAGCGAACGGCCGTCGTCCAGCTTGATCTGGTAGATCGCGACGTGCATCAGCTGC
>JBJMWF010000286.1:0-10646 GCA_045810265.1 Vitreoscilla sp.
ACACACTATCCATAAACCACCAACAACCCAACTGCTCCGACACGCCCGAGACCGACGCGTGGGCCTGGCAGCCTCGCTCGGACCTGAGTTCGTGGTGCGGCAAGAACATGTCGCGCGTGCTGCGCGCGATCGACTGGGCCGCCATCGACGCGCTGCCCGAGGTCGCGCACGTCCAGATCGACGGCTAGAGGCCTGTTCGCTTCGAGCAGCCACACGCCGCTGCCGGAGGTGTCTGGCATCTTTTCGTTCGCGCTGCGATGCTGAAGAACGGGATCATGGTTTCGCGAACGACAAGGTGCCTGACATCGATCCCGAGCGGGGCCGGCGCCAGGCACTTCCCCGGATCGTAACAAGCGTCGCCTGCTCCGGCATCGCGATTG
Source organism: Vitreoscilla sp. (assembly GCA_045810265.1). Taxonomy (GTDB): domain Bacteria; phylum Pseudomonadota; class Gammaproteobacteria; order Burkholderiales; family Burkholderiaceae_C; genus Scleromatobacter. The sequence continues at coordinate 381 of JBJMWF010000286.1, forward strand.
CGATCCGGGGAAATGCCGGGCCCCTTCCGGCACGGCCGTCGCTCAGGGACGGCGAGACATCCTCGAAGAAGGCCGGCGCGGCCAGGCAGGTGGCCGGGGCGCTATTTCTTCGAGAACGGCTTGCTGAGAAAGCGCGAGCCCACGAGTCCGAAGCGCCAGGGTTGGTCGACGGCCTTGGAGATGCCGATGCGCGGCCCGACCACGGCCTGCGTCGCCTCGTCGGGCGCGGCCACGAAGAACGGCGGGCGATCCAGCGGCAGTCCGTAGTGCGCCAGCGTGATGCCCAGCGCCTGGCCCAGGCGGCCCGGGCCCGAGCAGAGCAGGCGCGGATCGCTCAGGCCGCGGCGCGCCGCCATCTGATCCAGTCCGGCCGTTGGCTCCAGCGCGCGGATCAGCACCCCCGCGCCGTGCCCCGCAGGCCGGCACGTGAAGTTCAGGCACCAGTGGATGCCGTACGAGCGGTAGACGTAGGCATGCCCCGACGGCCCGAACATCGCGGCGTTGCGCGCGGTCGGGCCCATGTGCGTGTGCGAGGCCGGATCGGACTGGTCGTAGGCCTCGGTCTCGACGATCACGCCACCGACGCCATCGACCAGCAGGGTCGCGCCGATCAGGGCGCGCGCGACCACCTCCGCCGGAGCGTCGAAGTCGATCTGGCGCGTCTTGCGGCGCGTCATCGGGCGTCGCCGAGCAGTTGCAGCGTCATGGGATCGGCCTGGCCGTCGAAGTATTTGGCGAGCGCACGGTCGAAGACGCCGCCGGCGCCGTCGATCTCGCGAAACAGCGTCAGGCACGAGCGCAGCTTCAGGTCATCGGGCGAACCGAAGATCTCGTGCGCCGTGCGGCCTTGCACCGCGAGCACGAGCTCGACGCATTGGCGCAAGCGCGCCCCGAGTGTCGGATCGGCCAGGTAGGCCACGGCCTCCTCGCGCGATGCGATGCCGAAGTGCCGCGCCATCGAACTGCGGCCCAGGCCGCGCAGCTGCGGGAACACGAACCACATCCAGTGCGTGCGCTTGCGGCCGGCCGCGAGCTCGGCGCGCACGTCGTCCATCAGCGGCTGTTGCGCCTCGGTGAATCTTGAAAGGTCGTCGTTCATGGCGTTCCCTCGTTCTCGACGAACGCGCGCAGCCGCTCGAGCGCGTCGTCCCATTGCCTGGCGATGCGATCAAGCTGCGCGTGAACGTCGCGGATGCGCTGGGGCCGCAGCCGCCAGATGTGCTCGCGCCCGCGCCGTTCGCCGGCCACGAAGCCGGCGTCGGACAGCACCTGCAGATGCTTGGTGATCGCCTGGCGCGTGACGGCGGACTTCTGGCTCATCTGCGCGATCGATTCCGGCCCGCTGGCGGACAGGCGCATCAGCAGCTGCAGCCGGGTGGCGTCGCCGAGCGCCGCGAACAACGGCGCCGCGTCGTTCGCGCGGCGCGTGGCGCTGGCCTCACGCGGTGACATGGGTCTGCAGGTTGACCAGTTGCTCGGCCCAGCCGCGCTCGTTCATGCGCCACGCCTCGGCGATCCGCTCGTGCGGCAGGCGGTCGAAGCCGGACTCGACCACCGTCACCAGCGTGCCGCCGTCCTGCGGCTCGAGCAGGAACTCGACCAGCGTCATCGGCTCGGACGAGTAATCCCTGGCCGTGTCGACCGCGTACGGATGCCAGCGGTACGCGAAGCGCGTCTCAGGCTCCAGCGCCTCGGTGTGCAGCGTGAAGCGCACATGCTCCCAGCCCTTGTACGTGATGCGCCCGGACGTCGGCTGGCCGGCGATGAACGGCGTCTCCAGGTGGACGTGGAACCAGGCGCCGAACTGCGCCGAATCAGTGATGGCGCGCCAGACGCGCGACGGCGGTGCCGCGATGAGCAGCTGCTTGCGGATCTCGTTGGTGGACGACATGGCGCCTCCTGTTGCTCGCTCGTTTGTACCGCGAGCGCCGTCATCATGCAACCTTTAGGTTGCATATCCCCAAGCGCTCGCCGGTCACTGATCCTGTCGAGATCCGCAGCGGGCCCTCTAGAATCGGCCATGACCCTCCCGCTCCCGCTCCGCCGCGCAGGCCTCGTCGGCGCCCTCCTGCTGTCGAACCTGGCGCTGGCCGAGCCGGTGCCGATCGAGGACCCGGGCTTCACCGACGCGATCACCGAGCAACTGCGCACCGCGCTGCCGGACGAGCACGTCGTCCTGGTCGGGCCGCAGCGGCTGACCATCGGCAACGTCGGCTTTGTCGTCAATCTCGGGCGCCTCTCGCAGGCCTGCCACGCCAACGCCGGCAAGTGCGACGACGAGTCCACCCGCTTCGTGGCCGCGGTCACCAAGGCCTTCCAGGACATGAACAAGGCGCCCGCCGCGGCGCAGGTGCGCATCGCCGTGCGCTCGGCCCGGACGGCGCAGGCCTATGCGGCGAGCACGCGCGCCACCGGATTGAACCTGCAGGTGCAGCCCTTGCTCGGCGACCTGGTCAGCACCGTCGTCATCGACTCGCCGACCTCGATGCGCTGGGCCTCGTCCAAGGACCTCGCCTCGCTCGACCTGGACCCGGCCGGCCTGCGCGAACTCGCGCGCAGCAACACGCACGCGGCGCTGCAGCCGCTGGCCAGCGTGGCGCAGCCGGCGCCCAAGGGCAAGCTGGGCGCGATCACCGGCGATGCCTACACAGCCAGCCGCGTGCTGTTTCCCGCCGATTGGGCGCCGATGGCCAAGGCGCAGGACGGCGTGCTGGTGATCGCGCTGCCGCGGCCCAACACCATCCTCTACGTCGGCGACGACGCGCCCGGCACCCTCGCCGCGCTGCGCAAGGTCGCGCACGAGCAGATGAGCAGCGCGGCCGACGGCCTGAGCGACCGGCTGCTGCGCTGGACGGGCGAAGGCTGGAAGATGGTCGACTGATCGGCCAAGTCCGACTTGCCGACGCGGCGGGCGCGCGCTTCCATAATGCGCCGCATGCCCGACACCCCGCTTCCCCGAATCGCGTTGGCTCTTGCAGTGGCACTCGCCGGCCCGGCCTTCGCAGCCGAGTCGCCTGACGCGCAACTGGCGGCCATCGCCGACGCCGTCGACCCGCAGGCGCTGCACGCCACCATCGACAAGCTGGTCGGCTTCGGCACCCGGCACACGCTGTCGGACACCGTCTCCGAGACACGCGGCATCGGCGCTGCGCGGCGCTGGACCAAGGCGCGCTTCGAAGCGATCTCGCGCGAGTGCGGCGGCTGCCTGGAGATCGTCCTGCCGGCCCAGACCATCACCGGCAAGCGTGCGCCCAACGGCGTCGAGATCGTCGACGTCGTCGCGATCCAGCGCGGCACCTCCGACCCGGGCCGCGTGGTCGCGATCACGGGCCACATCGATTCGCGCGTCACCGACGTGATGGACGCGACGCACGACGCGCCCGGCGCCGACGACGACGGGTCGGGCACGGCCGCGGTGCTGGAATCGGCGCGCGTCCTGTCGAAACGCAAGTTGGCCGCGACCATCGTCTACGGCGTGCTGTCCGGCGAGGAGCAGGGCCTGTACGGCGGCAAGGTGCTGGCCGACTACGCCAAGGCGCAGGGCTGGCACGTGGAGGCCGACCTCAACAACGACATCGTCGGCAACAGCCACGGCCAGGACGGCGTCAACCAGAACGACGTCATCCGCGTGTTCTCCGAAGGCACCAAGGCGCTGGAAACGCCCGAGCAGGCGTCCCGGCGGCGCTACAACGGCGGCGAGCTCGATTCGCCGTCGCGCAACCTGGCTCGCTTCGTGGCCGGCCTGGCCGACCGTCACCTGACCAACCTGCGCGTCAACATGGTCTATCGCACCGACCGCTACGGCCGCGGCGGCGACCAGGTCGAGTTCCTCGAGCACGGCTTCCCGGCGCTGCGCTTGACGGAGCCGCACGAGGACTATCGCAACGAGCACCAGGACCTGCGCACCGAGAACGGCGTGCGCTATGGCGACACGATCGACCGCGTCGACTTCGACTATCTCGCGCAGGTGACGCGGCTGAACGCCATCACGCTGGCCGCGCTGGCCAATGCACCGGCGCCGGTGCAGGGCGTCAAGATCGGCGGCGCCGTCACCACCGACACCGTGATGACCTGGACGCCGCAGGCCGGCGTCGCGCAATACCGCGTCTGGTGGCGCGACACCACCGCGCCGCAATGGCAGCACAGCCGCAGCTACGCCGCCAACGTCGATCCGGGCCACGCCGTGCTCAAGAACATCGATCTGGACGACTTCTTCTTCGGCGTATCGGCGGTTTCGCCCGACGGCTGGGAGTCGCCGGTCACCTTCCCGGGCGACGCAGGCAGCTTCTGAAAAGTCGCCGCACCGGAGGTGTCTGGCATCACCACGCTCCGCGCCATGACTCAGCCCGGAGCGGGCAACGATGAACGCGGAGGGTGGCGGTGCCTGACGCCGATCCCCCGCGGGGCCGGCGTCAGGCATCGCCCCGAATCGCGGTCAGCGTCGTGCCCTTCGGCCTGGGCCTGGCGCGATTCGGGGAGATGCCAGACACCTTGCAAGCCCGCGGCACCGACAGTTTCTAACCCTTGCCCCGCGCCGTCCGCATCGTGATCGACCAGCGCAACTCGTCGACCGGCGACACGCTGTGCTGCCAGGCCCAGCGCGCCGGGCCGCGCAGCGCGTAGATCGAGCGCGGCGCCGCGCGCAGCTTGACGACGTCGGCGCGCTTGGGCGCCACCGGCGGATAGGGTCGGAAGCGCAGCGTGGCCGTGGAGCCGAGCGAGATGCCGTAGACCTCCTCGTGCTCGGGCACGTCGCGATGCCAGCCCAGCGGCGTGCCCGGCGCGTACTCGGCCACCAGCACGTGGTGGAGCGCCTGCGCAGACACGCCCGCCCAGTGCGCGACTCGCGCCCGCAGCGGATGCAGCTCATCGATCAGCGGCTGCGCCGGCAGCAGCTTGTTGGCGTCGTAGTCGTAGCTGCCGCCGAAGCTCACCACGCGGCGGCGCGCCGTGTACTGCTTGTAGATGGCCGCCTGCAGCGGCAGCGCGCGGATCAACGCGATCAGCGCCGCCTCCTCGTCACGCGTGAGGAAGTCGGCCTCGTAGACCAGGCCCTCGGGCAGGTTCGCGGGAACCGGCTCGGGCAGGTCGTCGAACAACGTCCCCTGGGTCAGGCGACACCTTCGATCAAGCGGGCGGCGATCGCCTTGTGGAACGGCATGATGGCCATCAAGTAGACGCGGCCCCACGCGTTGTGCCAGCGCACGATGGTGGTGACGGTGGCGAAGCCGCCGCCGGTCTCCACGACGACGCGGAAATCCAGGTGCTTGTCGTCGAAGCCGAGCACGACCTGGTGCGGCGCCTCGCGCACCACCGGAAATTTGAGCGCCGGCGCGGCCCGCAGGCCGACAAGCCGTCCTAGGCTGTTTCGCACGCTCACCAGGCCGCGCACCCACGCCGGCCCGTGCGCGAACGCCATGCGCGTGGCTTCGATCGCGTCGATGCGGTGGTTCGCCGGCACCTTGTAGGCGTCGGCGAACTGGTATCCAGGCAAGATGCGCTCGGCATCGCTGCAGGGGGAGGCGGCAATCGCAGTCTGGCGGCTCATGACTCGACTGTATGCCTCGCACGACGGCAGAAGCGACAAGCCGACAAGCCTGCGGGGACTTCATCTTCGTGCCGGCGCGCGGGGCCTGCCCGGGTCTCGAAATTGCCCTGTGCGGCCTTTGCCTTTCGCGGCGCCTCGCGCGCCGCCTGCCCCCATGAACCTGCACGACTTCCACGACTGGGCGATGCCGCTGGCCACCACGCTGGGGGCCGTCATCGTGGGCATCCTCGCCTACGTCGTGCTGCGCCCGATCGCGCGGCGCATCAGCCGCCACGCGCCCGTGGCCAAGGCCGTCAACCAGCAGCTGGACAAGCCGCTGCGCTGGCTGTTTCCGCTGATCGCCATGCAGATCGCGCTGGAGGGCGCGCCCGACGACCTGCCGCACATCGACGGCGTGCGCCAGCTGGTCACGGTGCTGCTGATCGCCGCGTTCACGTATGCAGCAATCGCGGCGGTGCGCGGCGTGGCCGACGCGGTCGCGGTGCTGCACCCGCGCGACGTCGCCGACAACCTCGAGGCGCGCCGCGTCCTCACGCAGGCGCGCGTGCTCGAACGCATCGCCATCGGCGTCGCATTGTTCGCCGGTGTGGCGTTCATCCTGATGACGTTTCCGCGCGCCCGCCAGTTCGGCGCCAGCCTGCTGGCCTCCGCCGGCCTGTCGGCGCTGGTGATCGGCCTGGCCGCGAAGTCGGTGTTCGGCAACCTGCTGGCCGGCCTGCAGATCGCCCTGTCGCAGCCGATCCGAATCGACGACGTGCTCATCGTGCAAGGCGAATGGGGCCGCGTCGAGGAGATCACCAGCACGTACGTGGTGCTCAAGATCTGGGACGAACGCCGCCTCGTGATCCCGCTGCAGTGGTTCATCGACAACCCGTTCCAGAACTGGACCCGCACCACCTCGCAGATCATCGGCAGCGTCTTTCTGTGGGTCGACTACACGACCGACCTGGAGCCGCTGCGGCAGGAAGCGACGCGTCTGGCGCAAGGCTCCAAGGACTACGACGGCCGCGTCTGCCTGCTGCAGGTGGTCGACACCAGCGAGCGCGCCATGAAGCTGCGGCTGATCGTCAGCTCGCCATCGGCCGGCCAGAACTGGGACCTGTGCTGCCTGCTGCGCGAAGGCCTGATCGCCCTGATGCAGCGGGAACACCCCGGTGCCCTGCCCCGCATCCGCGCCGAGATGCGCGAGGCCGCCGATGCGCACGACCATCGCCGCGAGCTGGAGGCCCGGCTGGCCGGCCAGCGCACCGAACACAGCGATGCGCCGGTCAACAACGACACCGGCATGACCAGCCTGACCGCGCCGACCGGCGGGGTGCTGCCGCCGGCCGAGACGCCCCGCTGAACGGTCGCCAAGGCGCGAACTGCCGGATTTCCGGCTCCCGAATCGCGGGTGCCCCCTACCGTATCTGCCGCCGGAGACGTAACTTGCAGTAACGAGCGTTTCCGCTCGAAAGCCTTTGCCATAAATGGCCGGCCTACTCGACAGCAAATTCGTGAACCGTGTCACGTCTTCGCGAAATCAACCGTTTCTACCCAACACTTTCTGACATCAACCTGAGCGCGCTCGACGACAATTTCAACTCCCCCCAGTCCTATGCGCCCCTCCAGCGCAGTCCAAACATCATGAAGCGCCGCACGATGCTGAGCTTGCTGGCCTCCCTGCCGGCCGCCACTGCTTTTTCCAGGGAATCGGGCAACCTCGTCCTCGGCCAGTCGGCTCCCAACACGGGCCCGTCCGCGCAGCTGGGGATCCAGCTCAATCGCGGCGCGCGCCTGTACTTCGACAAGGTCAACGCCGCCGGCGGCGTCAACGGCCAGAAGATCGAGCTGCGCATGCTGGACGACGGCTACGAGCCGGCCCGCGCCAAGGCCAACACCGCCACCTTCCTCAACGACGACGTCTTCGCGCTGTTCGGCTACGTCGGCACGCCAACGTCGCTGGCGGCGCTGCCGCTGGTCAAGGATTCGGGCATCCCCTTCTTCGGTCCGTTCACCGGCGCGATGGCGCTGCGCCAGCCTGCCTTGCGCAACGTGTTCCACGTGCGCGCCTCGTACGACGACGAGACCGCGCTGATCGTCAACCAGTTGCACCACCTGGGCCTGACCAAGATCGCCGTCTTCCGCCAGAACGACGCCTATGGCCAGGCCGGCCTGGACGGCACCGTCAAGGCGCTCAAGGCGCTGGGCCTGGCGCCCGTGGCCGTCGGCAGCTTCGAGCGCAACACCGTCAACGTGGGCGAGGCCGTCAAGACCATCACCGCCGCCCGGCCGGACGGCGTGGTGCAGATCGGCTCCTACAAGGCCTGCGCGGCCTTCATCCGCCAGGCGCGTGCGTCCGGCTACGGCGGCCAGTTCTTCAACGTGTCGTTCGTCGGCACCAAGGCGCTGTCGGACGAACTCGACAAGGATGCGCTGGGCGTGGTCGTCAGCCAGGTCGTGCCCTACCCGTTCTCGCCGGCCGTGCCCATCGTGCGCGACTATCTCGACGCCGTGAAGGCCGCGGGCGACGCCTCGCCGAACTACTCCAGCCTCGAAGGCTACATCGACGCCCGCATCTTCGTCGAAGGCCTGCGTCGCGGCCGCGCCAACACGCGCGAAGGCCTGGCTAACGGCCTGGAGTCGCTGCAGCACGTCGACTTCGACGGCTTCAACCTGAACTTCGGCCGCGAGCACGCGGCGTCGCACTTCGTCGAGCTGTCGATGCTGACGGGCGACGGCGGCGTCCGGCGCTGAACGCGCGATGCGTGCGTGGCCCGGGAGGGCGGCGCACGCGTCCTGGTCACTAGTCGCCGCCCAGCCAGCGCGGAACCGGCCGCGGCCGATGATTGAGCACCAGGCCGGCGAGCCGCTCGCGGCCCAGCCGGGCCTCGGCCAGCGCCTGGCGCGCCTCGCGGCGCGAGGTGTGGCGGGAGTCCACCACCAGCACGCAGGCGTCGGCCTGTGCGAGCAGCGCGCCGCAGTGGTCCAGCGAGGGCGCGTCCAGCACGATCAGCGCGAAGCCGGCGCGCAAGGCCGTCAGGCCCTTGGCCACGGCACCGGGCCGTTGCAGCAGCGCGGGCTGCGCCAGCACGCCGCGTCCGAGCCGCCAGAGGCGGTCGGGCCCGACGCCCGCGGGGGCGAGGCCTTGCAGCGAGCCCAGCGTCATGATCTCGGACAAACCGGCGGCGCCGCGCCGGAAGATGTCGTTGTCGGCGGGCGGCCGGTCGAACGCGGCGTCCACCCAGACGACGTCGCCGTCCTGCTGTTCGGCCAGGGCCGCCGCGAGACCTTGCGCGACGAAGCTCTTGCCTTCGCCGGCGCGTGCGCTGGTGACGAGGATCACGCGGCCCGACGGCAGCGCAGGCTCGCCTTCAGGCGGCGTGCGCACCGGTGCGACCGCCTGCCGCTCCAGATGCTCGAGGACGCCCAGGCCGATGCGCGGGAACAGCAACGCGTCCTGGGCGATCTTCATGCGGCGTCCGGTGCGGCCGGCGGCCGTTCGAGCAAGGCCTCGCGTGCCTTGGCGGACAGCGTCGGGATCGCGCCCAGCACCGGCGCGCCCAGCGCCCACTCGGCCTCGCGCGGCGAGCGCATGCGTTCGCCGCGCAGCTCGCGCAGGCCCGCCAACAGCAGCCCCAGCAACAGGCCAGCCACCAGGCCGGGCAAGGTCGTGCCGGGCCGCTCGCCGCGGGCCGCCGCCGTCCGATCGGACATCGCCCGCACCACGCGGCCCGCGGCCGGCGCCGCCTGTCGCAGCAGCGCTTCGATGTCGTCGTACCGGCTCAGGTGATCCAGGCGCAGGCGCAGCGAGGAGGTCGGCGCTGCGTCGGCCAGGTGAGTCTGCGCCTGCACCGCGGCAGGCCGGCTGGCGGCCGTGCCGGCGCCCAGGTCGAGCCGCAGATGCAGGCTCGCTGCGGAAGCGGCAGGGGCGTCCTGGATCGCCTGCACCCGCGGCTGGACGCCCGCCAGCTGGACGGGCGTCGGGTGCGGCCAGAACTGCGTCGACGCCAGCCCGCCCGCGAGCGCGCACACCGCGATCAGGCCGGCATGGCGCCAGGGCACCGCGATCAGGCGTTGCGCGACGATGGCCGGCGGATCAGCCTGCGACCCGGCATCGGTGGCGAAGCGCTGGCGCCGTTCGTCGTCGAGGGTACGCGTGGACCGCGGCTCGGAAGCGGTGGGAGTCATGTCGCGTATCCGCGCGAGCGGGCGATCGCACGCAGCGCTTCGACAGCAAAGGATGGGCGCCTGTCCGCGGCCTTGACCGCTTCTTCGACCTGCGGCGACCCGACGCCGGAGCGCACCGGCGACAGCAGCGCATCGAGGCGCGCATAGAGTCGGCCCCGATCGCCCGGGCTGGCGAAACCAGGGGCGGCCGCGACGTGGCAGACCGTCACGCCGCCATCGCGCAGCCGGCGCAGGACACCGCCGCCCAGATCGGATCGAGACAGCAGCAGGTTCAACGACGCCTCTCGAGGGGCAGCGCACGCCAGCTCGATGGCCGATTCGTGCTCGAACGCCCGCAGCACGCGCGCCCAGGCGCGCGGCGCACGAGGCTCGGTCGACGGCGGCTCGGGCCGTCGCAGCGGGGCCGGATCGATGGCGATGATGCGCGCGGCCGCCAGGCCTGCCACCGCAGCGCGCCAGGCGCGCGTGGCGCCGGCGCCGATACCCACTACCGTACACGCCCGGACGCCCTTCTCCCGGCGCAGCCAGGCCACGGCCCGCGAGACCTC
>JBJMWF010000287.1:0-5513 GCA_045810265.1 Vitreoscilla sp.
GCCGGTGATCAGCCCGAGGTTGCGCGACAGGCTCAGCATGCCGGAGGCGACACCGCGCTGCGCCGCGTCGATGCGGCTCATCAGCGCCGTGTTGTTGGCGGCCTGGAAGCTGGCGTAGCCGGCCGTCATGACGACCACCGAACCGACATAGCCCGGGATGCCGAAGCGCATCGGCACCGACGCCAGCGCGCCCGCACCGGCCAGCATGCCCAGCAGCCCGGCCAGGCCCACGCGCGCCGCGCCCAGCCGATCGACCAGGCGTCCGGCCGGTGCGCCGGTCAGCGCCGACACCAGCGGCCCGGCCGACAGCACCAGGCCGACGATCGCGGCCGGCAGGCCCAGCGAGCGCGAGAGATAGAACGGGCCGACCACCAGCGTCGTCATGATCACGGTGGCCACCAGCGCGCTGGTGGCCAGGCTCGCGACCAGCGCGGGGTCGCGCAGCATCGCCAGGCGCACCAGCGGCGCCGCGCTGCGCCTCTCGACGAGCAGGAACAACGCCGCCCCGGCCGCCGCTGCGGCCAGCAGAGTGAAGTGGTGCGAAGTCATCGCCAGCGCGTACGCGGCCAGCGTCGAGGCCAGCAGCACGGTGCCTGGGATGTCCAAGCGCGGGCGGGCCGCTGCGGGGCCAGGACACGGCCGCGGCAGCCAGCGCCAGGCGAGCAGCAGGTTGACCACGCCCAGCGGCACGTTGACGAGGAAGATGGCGCGCCAGCCCAGGCCGGCCATCAGCACGCCGCCCAGCGACGGGCCCAGCGTGGTGCCGATCGCCGACATCGTGCCGAGCACGCCCATCGCGCTGCCGGTCCGGTTCCTGGGCATGGTTTCGTTGACCAGCGCCATGGCCAGCGCCAGCATCGCCGCCGCGCCCAGGCCTTGCAGCGCACGGGCGGTGATCAACAGCGCCAGCGTCGGCGCCAGCCCGCACGCGAGCGAGGCCAGCGTGAACAGTGCGATGCCGGCGGCCAGCAAGCGCCCGCGCCCCAGCAGGTCGCCGAGCCGGCCAGCGCTGACGATGGCCGCCGTGATGGCGAGCAGGTAGGCGAGCACCACCCACTGCACCTGCGGGAACGTCGCGCCGAACGCCCGGGCCAGCGTCGGCAGTCCGGCGTTGGCGATGCTGGTGTCCAGCGACGGCATCAGCATGGCCAGCGACAGGGTCGCGAGGATCCAGCGTTGCGCGGTGGGAGGACAGGCATCGGAATCGGTCATGGTGTTGCTTTCGCGGCGCGGTGGCGGGTCAGGCGACCAGCGTAGGTCGAAGCGATGACTGGCGGAAGACGCAGCGGTTGCACTCGATACATGCACCAGACGCCATGTCATGCTAAGTTCGCGCGATGCCCCGGACCGATCTCAATCTGCTCGCGACGCTGGCCGTGCTGCTTGCCGAAGGCAACGTCGCACGCGCGGCGGAGCGCCTGCGGCTGAGCCCGTCCGCCATGAGCCGCCAGCTGGCACGCCTGCGCAAGACCACTGGCGATCCGTTGCTGGTGCGCGCCGGCCGCGGCCTGGTGCCCACGCCGCGCGCGCTGGAACTGCGCGATCGCTCGGCCGCGCTGCTGCACGAGGTCGAGGCCGTGCTGCGGCCGGCGCAGCGGCTGGATCTGGCGTGCCTGGAGCGCACCTTCACGCTGCGCACGCGCGACGGCTTCGTCGAGAACTTCGGGCCGGCGCTGCTCGCGCGCATCGCATCCGAGGCCCCCGGCGTTCGCCTGCGCTTCGTGCCCAAGCCGGACAAGGACAACGCGCCGCTGCGCGATGGCAGCGTCGACCTGGAGACCGGCGTCGTCGGCCAGCGCACCGGCCCCGAAATGCGGGCCCAGGCCTTGCTGCGCGACCGCTTCGTCGGTGTGGTGCGCACCGGCCACCCCCTCGCGCGCGGACGCGTGACGCCCGCGCGCTACGCCAGGGGCGAGCACATCGTCGTCTCGCGCCGCGGCGAGGATCGCACCGCGATCGACGACGCGCTCGAGTCGCTCGGGCTGGCGCGTCGCGTGGCCACCATCGTCGACGGCTTCGCCAGCGCGCTGGCGCTCGCACGCGAGACCGACCTGGTGGCCAGCGTGCCCGAGCACCACACCGGCCGGTTGCGCGAGGGCCTGCGCACCTTCGAGCTGCCGCTGGCGCTGCCTGCGTTCACGGTGTCCCTGCTGTGGCATCCGCGCATGCATGCCGATGCGGCGCACCGCTGGCTGCGCGAATGCGTGCGCGAGGTGTGCGCGCAAGCGGGCGACGGTGCCGCCCGCCGGCGCTCGCGCTGATGGTCAGACCAGGCCGGCCTTGTCCAGGCCGTAGCTCTTGTCGAGCGAACCGGGCACCGTCCTGAAGGCGACATTGGCGCGGTTCCAGCCGTTGATCGCGATGACCTCGTACGTGAGATCGGCGATCTCCTTGTCGGACAGCTGCGTGCGCACGCGGTCGTAGAGCGCATCGGATACGCCGTCTTCGGGAATGCGCGTCAGCGCCTCGGTCCACGCCAGGGCGGCGCGCTCGCGCGGCGAGAACAGGGTCGATTCGCGCCAGATCGCGACGTGATGCACGCGCAGCTCTCGCTCGCCATGCAGCCTGGCCTGCTTGACGTGCATGTCCAGGCAGAAGGCGCAGCCGTTCAGTTGCGAGGCGCGGATCTCGACGAGGGTGCGCAGCGGTTCCTCGATCGTGCTCGATTGCAGCGCCATGCTGAACTCGAGGAACTTCTTGAACAGCGCGGGGGATTGCTGGGAATAGTCCAGGCGTTGGGTCACGGGGTTCTCCTTGGGGTTGGTGTGTCCACGTCACTCATGACGTTCGACCCCGCGCGCTTGTGACAAGCCTCAGCGGCCGAGCCGCGCCGCAATGCGTGCCAGCTTGTCCGGATTGCGCTGCGAGTGGATGCGCACGATGCGTACGCCATCGGTCTCGATCGCCTGCGCCGACTCCAGTTCACCGTCGATGAAGCGCAGCAGCCCCCATTGACCGTTCAGCCGCACGAGCTCGATGCGCACGGCGTCGCCGTGGCGCAGGCGGGCGGCGTAGAACAGCTGCGCGATGCGCTGCCCGCCCGCCAGGTGGGCGAATGCCGGCACCTTGCCGCCGCCGTCGCCGATCAGCTCCGCCTCGTCGTCGAGCAGGGCGCGGATGACCGAGAAGTCGTTGCCGGCCAGCGCGTCGGCGAAGCCACGCAGCAGCCGCAGGTGCGTGTCCTCGGGCACCGCATAGCGCGGCCGCGATTCCTTCAGCTGCGTCTTGGCGCGGTGCACCAGCTGGCGGCAGGCTGCCTCGCTCTTGTCGATCGCGCGCGCCACCTCGGCGTAGTCCGCATCGAACAGCTCGCGCATCACGAAGGCGGCGCGGGCCTCCGGCGACAGGCGCTCCAGCAGCATCAGGAAGGCGAACGACAGCTCGTCGGCGCGCTCCAGGATCTGCTCGGGCGAGCTGGGCGAATCGGTCAACTGCGGCTCGGGCAACCATTGGCCGACATAGTGCTGGCGCTGGATCTTGGCGGCGCGGAAACGGTCGATCGCCAGCCGCGTCGTGACGGTCACGAGCCAGCCGTCGGGGTTGTCCAGCGTGTCGCGCGCCGCCTCGTGCCAGCGCAGCCAGACGTCCTGCACCACCTCCTCGGCCTCGGCAAGCGAGCCCAGCATGCGGTAGGCGATGCCCTGCAGGCGCGGGCGCAGGCGATCGAAGGTGTGGGTGGCGGTGTCCATGTCAGGGTGACGTTCCAGCCGACGCGTTTGTGACGCGCGGCGAGCAGATTCTGCGCGGGACCGATCTTGCGCCGGAAGGTGTCTGGCATCTCGAATCGCGCCAGGCGGTCGACGAGAGGCCATGACGTCGTTCGCGCTTCGAGGGGCCTGACGCCGGCTTGCTCGGGATCGGCGTCAGGCACCTTCACGTTCGCGACGAGCCGATCCCCGTCGTCGACGTCTCAGCGCGAACTGGAAGATGCCAGACACCTTGGCGCGACGCTCAGCGACCGCCGTTGCTGCCCTCGTCGACGCGGTCGTCGCGCGCGTTGGCCTGCGCGATGCGGCTGCCCGGCGGGACGCTGCGCGTGAGCCAGACGTTGCCGCCGATCGAGGCGCCGCGGCCGATCGTCACGCGGCCCAGCACGGTGGCGCCGGCGTAGATCACCACGTCGTCCTCGACGATCGGATGGCGCGCGCCGCCCTTGTGCAACGCACCGTCGGCATCGGTCTCGAAGCGCTTGGCGCCCAGCGTGACCGCCTGGTAGATGCGCACGTTGTTGCCGATGACGGCCGTCTCGCCGATCACCACGCCCGTGCCGTGGTCGATGAAGAAGTGCGAGCCGATGCGGGCACCCGGGTGGATGTCGATGCCTGTTGCGCCATGGGCCAGCTCGGCGACGATGCGCGCCAGCAGCGGCACTCCCAGGTGGTGCAACTGGTGGGCGATGCGGTGGTGGATCATCGCGTGCAGGCCCGGATAGCAGGCGAGCACCTCGTCGACGCTGCGCGCGGCCGGGTCGCCGCGGTAGGCAGCGATGACGTCGGTATCGAGCAGCTCGCGCAGGCGCGGCAGCGCGGCGCCGAACTCCCGCACCAGTGCCAGCGCACGCTCGTCCAGCGCCGGCGTCACGTCCTCGCCGCTGGAGCGCGCCAGGTAGAGCAGCTCCAGGCGCACCTGCGTGACCAGGGCATGCAGCGCGGTGTCCAGCGTGTGGCCGACGTAGTAGTCCTCGCTCTCCTGGCGCAGGTCGGGCGGCCCCAGCCGCATCGGGAACAGCGCGCCGCGCAGGCCGTCGAGGATGGCGGCCAGCGCCTCGCGCGATGGCAGCTCGCGCACGCCGATCTCGCGCGAGCGGCCCTGCTGCTCGCGCCAGCGCTCGCGCACCGCGCGCAGCTGCGTGACGATGCCGGCCAGGTCGAGCGAGCCGTCGTTGGACGCCGCGCCGGAGGCGTCGGCGCGGGAGGGATCGTGGGCGAGGGTCATGTCGAAATGCAGCAGAAAAAGAGGTCGATGCCGGCCTCCATCGTGCCGCATCCGGCGCCGCACCGGCGCTGGTCGGCAGGATGCCCTCATTTGCCGCAGGCTTCAACCCAGGCGCAGGTGCTCCGGCGCCAGGGCGCGCAGGAAGTCGCCGGCGTCGAATGCCTCGCCCAGCGCCAGCGCGCCGGCGTGCCCCGAACCGGGCTGCGCCATGCGCGCCGCGGCCTCGACCACCAGCGGCGCGGAGACCGCGTAGATGTCGCGACCGCTGGCCGTCGCCGTGCGGACGCTGTCGCCACGGCGCGCCCGCACCGCCATCTCGAAGCGCTGCGCCGAGCGCCCCAGCGAGTCGGCGGCCGCGGGCGGCGGGGTGGCCTCGTCGCGGAGCTCCGCCAGCGACGAGCGCGTGAGGTGCGCGCGCAGGCTGCGCACGCGCAGGTGGCGCGAGATCGTGATCGTCTCGCTGAAGGGCAGTTCGATCATGTCCTGCTCGCCATGCGGCTCGCCGAAGCGCCAGGTCGATTGCGCGGCCGGCAGCGGCAGGGGGACCAGGCGGCCGCCGTCCACGATCAGGCGCGGCA
>JBJMWF010000288.1:0-3421 GCA_045810265.1 Vitreoscilla sp.
GCCGTTGAGGATGACGCTGGCCCCCTGCGCCGCGAGCGTCTGGGCGATGCCCAGCCCGATGCCCGAAGTCGAGCCGGTGACCAGGGCTGTCTTTCCGATGAACATGCTGCCTTCTCCTTGGTTTGCGCTGTCGCAACGGAAACGTCGACGGCTTGAACGCAAGGTTAGGGACGCATCAATCAGCCGGGAAATGGCATCAATTCATGGCCCGATCGGCGCCAGTTATCACGACGCGAGTAAGTTTTTGGCGCGGGGTCCGACTGGTCTGCATGGAGCTCTACCAGATCCGCTACTTCCTGGCTGTCGCCGACACCTTGAACTTCACGCGCGCCTCCGAGCGCTGCTTCGTCTCCCAGCCCGCGCTCACCAAGGCCATCCAGCGGCTGGAGGAGGCGGTCGGTGGCCGGCTGTTCGACCGGACGAAGAACTCGGTGCAGCTGACCGACCTGGGCAGCGCCATGCTGCCCAATTTCCGCCAGATCTACGAGAGCGCGAACCAGGCGCGCGAGCAGGCGCGCCGGCTGACCCGCGAGCGCAAGCAAGCCGTGCGCGTGGGCGTGATGTGCACGATCGATTTCCACCAGGTGCTGCCCGGCTTCGTGCGCAGCCAGGAAGGCCGCACCGAGATCGCCCTGAGCTTCCAGGAAGGCAACCTCGAGGCACTGACCGATGCGCTCGACCAGGGCGACGTGGACGTCGGCATCATGTGCTCGCCCTATGAGATGCCCAAGCGCTTCCGGACACTGCCGCTGTACCGTGAGGACTACGTCGTCGCCGTGGGCGAGGATCACCGCTTCGGCGACCGCACCGGCATCGACATCGCCGAGCTCGACCGGGAACGCTATTGCGAGCGCACGATGTGCGAGTTCTCGGCCTACATCGAGCGCCTGCTGCGGGCGCGCGGCATCGGCCTGGAGGTGGTGCAGAGCTCGGCGCGCGAGGACTGGATCCAGGCCCTGGTGCGCTCGAATTTCGGCGTCGCCTTCATGCCGGTGTCGATCGCCCGCGCGGCCGGCCTGCGCTTCGTCTACACGCAGGACGTGCCCATCGTGCGCGAGGTGGTGGTGCTGCTGCAGGCCGAGCGGCCCGTCAGCGGGGCCCAGCAGGCGGTCATCGACTCGCTCGTGGCCCACGATTGGTCCGCCATGGTGGCTTGAGAACAAGCTCAGGGCCCGGGTCGAGGGACGCGTCGATATACTCGCGCATCAGGGTTCCGGTCGAGCTGCCATGTCGGACTTCGCACTCCAGGTCGAGACGCTACGCCCCCAGTTGCTGCGATTCGCACGCACGCAGTTGCGCAATGAGGCCTGGGCCGAAGACGCCGTCTCCGAAAGCGTCATCGCGGCCCTCGAGCGCCCGGCGGCTTTCGCAGGCGAGTCGCAGCTCAAGTCCTGGTTGATCGGTATCCTCAAGCACAAGCTGATCGATCAACTGCGGCGCAACACGCGCGAGGCAACCATCCTGGTGGGCGAGGACGGAGAGGATCTCGATGACGAGCTGTTCCTGCCCGACGGCCATTGGCGCGAAGCCCCCCGCGATTGGGGCGACCCGGACGCCGCCTGCTGTCAACGGCAGTTCTTCGAGATCCTGCAGATGTGCTGCGATCATCTTCCGCCCGTGCAGGCTCGGGTCTTCATGATGCGCGAGTGGCTGGAGCTCGATTCCGGCGAGATCTGCAGCCAGCTGGCGATCACCACCGGCAATCTGTGGGTGCTGCTGCATCGGGCCCGCCTGCGGCTGCGCGATTGCCTGCAAGTGCGCTGGTTCGACGGCCAATCCGGGAGCTGAATGCCATGCAGAACACCTTGACCTGCCGCCAGGCCACCCAGCTCCTGCTCGAGGACGAAGACCACGAGATCCGGATCGAAGACCGGGTCGCTCTCCAGGTGCATGTCAGGATCTGCTTTGCCTGCGCGCGCTTCGTCGGCCAGCTCAATTTCATGCGTCGCGCCACGCGGGCCTGGCGCAAGCATTGCGAGACTTGACGCGTCGGCAGGACGCTCGCGCCCTGCGAGCTGTTGGCGCCGGGTTGGCAGCTCAAGGCTGATGAACGAGCGTCCAGTGCCTGTCCGTGCCGTGATCAGCGCGACGTTTCCGTGACGGGCGCTGCACGCGTCGTCAGCACGATTGGCGGCAACTCCGTGTTCGCCAAATTTCAAGTGCAGCCGCTGCTCGATGCAGGGCAGGGCATCGGTGAACGCATGTTTTCCGCGGGATCGGGCATTCGCCTCGGATGAAGCCGGCAGCCGTGGACCGCCCGCCGTCGTAGCTGGGCAGGTCATCGCGAGGCTGGTTCGATCGTTGCCCATGACGGGATTCCAACGAGCGATGCACGACCATCCTCGACGCCCCCGTCCTTCACCTGGAGTCCTGACATGAGTTCAAGCATGCCCCTGCCGCCGTTCGCCTCGCGTCCGTGCTCCGCGGCGGAGGGCGCGTGAGCAGGGCCAGCGAGCGGACCGGAATGAAGGTCGCCGTCGTGTTCGGAGGCGGCGGTGCGCTCGGCGCCTTCGGCGCCGGCGCCTGGTCGGGCATCCGGCACTGGCTCGCGTCGCAAGGCCATCAGCTCGTGGCGCTGGCCGGCGGGTCGATCGGAGCGCTGAACGCGGCGCTCGTCGCGCTCGCGCCCGACCATGAGGCCCAGGTGCTCGAGGACTGCTGGCGCGAATCCATCGCCACCTTCTCGTGGCCCTTCTTCGGTTGGCCTGCCGGCTCGTCGGAACTCGCCTGCGCGCTGCGCAGCTGGAACGGCTTGCTGACCGGAGTGCTGATGGGCAACCGCGGCCTGTATGCCGTGCAGCCGCAGCACTGGGGCCCGTGGGCCGAGGGGCTGCGAACGAAGCTCGCGCCCTACGACCCCTGGCCCATGCGGGCGCTGCTCGAACGCCGCGGACTGCGAATGCGCAGCGGGCCTGCGCAGCCGCTTCTGGCCATTGCAGTCACCCATGTCGAGTCGGGCGCGTTGAAGCTGCTGCACAGCGACGAGCGCGAGATTCGTCCCGAGCACGTCCTGGCCAGTGCCGCCATCCCGGGGATGTTCTCGCCGTTGGTGATCGACGGCGAGCTGCACTGGGATGGCGATCTGAACCGCACCTCGCCGATCCCGGCCCTGGTCGATGCGTTGGCAGCCAGCGGCCGCCTGCGCCGCGGGGAAGAGCTCTGCGTTGTCACGGTGGAGCAGTACTCGCAGTCCGCCGCCCGCATGCCGACGTCGGGCCGCGAGATCGCCTTCCGGGCCGTCAGCCAGTTGCAGCAGGGCAAGCTGTCGGAGCCGCTGGCGGTGGACACCACGGTGCGACTGGTGCGCCTGTGCCGGCCGCCCTTGCCCAACGACGCCATCTCGGGCGAATTCGACTACGCCGTCGAACGCATGGAGGCCTTGATCGCCCAGGGCCGGGAAGTCGCGCGCTCCACCCTGCCA